>CAZWDH010000298.1:0-5922 GCA_964632865.1 uncultured Nitrospiraceae bacterium | reverse complement strand
CAACACGAAGACGGGAATGCGCAAACGGTCCGCCACGTTGAACGCGCGGATCGTAAGATCGAAACACTCCTGCGGCGAGGAGGGCGAATACGCGACGATTCCGTAATCGCCATGAGAACCCCAGCGCGCCTGGAACACGTCCGCTTGACCGACCAAGGTAGGCAGTCCGGTCGAGGGCGAGCCGCGCATGACGTCCACGATGACGCAGGGAATCTCCATCATCGCCGCCAGGCCGATGTTTTCCATCATAAGGCTGAATCCCGGACCCGATGTGGCGGTCAGGGTACGCGCGCCAGCGGCGGACGCCCCCAGGATCGCGGCAATGCTTCCCAATTCGTCTTCCATTTGCACGAAGGTTCCGCCCACCTGCGGGAGGCGGTGGGCGAGTCGTTCGCAAATCTCGGTGGACGGGGTAATGGGATATCCCGCGAAGAAGTCCAGACCGGCCGCGAGCGCGCCTTCCGCGCAGGCGTGGTCGCCGACCATGAAATGTTCGCCGGTCATGACACGGGGCGGGGTGCCGGCAGTAGCGCTAACGGTTCCCGGCATCGTCGTCCTCCAGTGCCTGGGAGCCCGGCGCATCGATCTCTTCGGTGTAGATAGCGAATTCGGGGCAGACTACGTCGCAAAAGCCGCAGTGGATGCATGCGTCCGATTTGTCATCCGCGACGACTGGGAAATGGTAGCCCTTGGCGTTGATGTCGCTGGACGTGGAAAGGACGAGCTGCGGACAGAACTCGATGCAATAGCCGCAGCCCTTGCAGCGTCCCGGGATTACAAATACTTGCCCCCTTGGTACGTACGCCGTGTCCCGGTCCATAGGCGTACGCGGGTAGCCCGGTGTCGAAGTCACTACTTCATTCCCCCTGAATACGGTGACGAAAGTCGGCACTAAATCGAGTATATCACATGTATCTTCGTTTGTGGAGAAATTCTTGACAATATAAATTAAGTAAATGCAATGCATTAACGCAGACTAGGCTGTGCTGTGAATGGCGACCGAGGGATCCAGAAAATCAGGATCGGTCTGAGGGGCGAAGAGTCGTCCCAGAGCGCCGTCCGCTTTCGTGGAGTCCCAGCGTGATCCACAGGATGCGCGCCAGCGTGCGGACTGGCAAGGCCGGATTGACAAGCCGGCTGAGCGAGGGCTCCAGCGGTGCGCTGTCCTGAACGGCGAAGCGGCTGGCAACCGCGCAGCAAATCCCGCCAAGCACACAGGCCAGGAAGCAGGTGCGGTATCCCCAGAGTCCCCAGTGTTCGATAGAGTACCCCACGAAGATCGGCGTGATGCCCAGAGCGAGCGACGTTCCCACGGTCCAAAAATTGGTGTAGGCAACGCGCCCGGGCGAACGGACGAAGTTCAGCATGGCGCGGTGGGCAGCCATGGTGTAGGCAGCCGCGAATACGCCCGAAAAGACGACCGTCGGCGGGAGCAGCCACCACGTCCACCAAGCGCCCGGAACGAGCGAAAGGAACACCAGGGCGCTGACGCTGTGCCCCACGAGACTCAAGAGCATGGCGCGGCCGCTGCCCGAATGGTCCGCGAACCGACCCCACTGCCGGATTGTCACGAGGATGCCTGCGCCGCCGGCTGCCGTGATCAACATGATGTCCCTTGGCGAATACCCAAGCGCGTCGCGCATGTAAAGGACCAGCGCCGCGGATAACCACGTCAAGCACGAAAAGCAGAGCGTCGCGACGACCACGAACCGGAGGAAAGGACGGTCAGACAAGGCAATCCGGTACGCGCCATAGCTCGAGTGCATGGAGACCCGTTCGGTCACCCCCCGGCCGCCCGGCACGCGAACCATGTAGACGAGGCTGATGAACCCGGCGGCAATCCCGATGGCGTACAAGGCGAGGAAGTGGTACAGGCCCGGGTTCTCGTGCAGGATGAACGCCTGCGCGGACGCCACCACGACCCAAAGGAGCTGCGTGATGGCGGATTCCGTGCTGAAGTAGGTGCCCCGCTGGTGCTCCGGCACCACTTCATGGAGCCAGGGGAACCAGCCGCCCCCGCCCATGGCCCGCAACAGGCAGAATCCCAGCGTGGCGCCCATGAGCACATACTGCGCCGGTCTCAATCCGTGGTGTTCCAGCACATAGGGGATCAGAAACACCGCGCAGATGACCACGCAACGCGAGCCCCACGCAGTCGACATGAGCCGCCGCGGTCCGAGGTAGGTGACCAGCGGGACTGTGACCAGCACCAGCAACATGGATAGGGGCATGAATGCGATGAGAAAGCCCACCCACGACGCGGGGATCTCCAGGCTCCGGGCAAACAGCACCAGCGCGTTCCCGACAATACATTGCCAGGAAATTACGTTGAACACGATGAAATACAGGAACTGGCGCGGTGCGCGGTCCAACTCGCGCAAGCCGGATAGGATCGGGAAATTCAATTCAGGCACTCCGAAACGTTGGGGGCAGACGAGATTATACCCTTATCTGGGCTATGCATGGTTCTTCGCGCCGAAATCTACTCCGCCAACTCCCCGGCGAGGCGTTCCCATTCCTGGTACATATCACCCAGGTCTTTCTTCAGGCCCTCGTATTCGGCGGTGAGATCCTGGAGCGCCTGGAAGTCGGCGGGGTCCAGCGCGGGGAAGCGGCCTTCGATGGCGGTGATCATCTCTTCGATCTCCGCGATGTCCCGTTCGAGATCCTCAAGCTGGTTCCGTTGTTTGCGCCGTTCCTTCTGGGCCGCCTTATCCCGAGGCGGTTTCTTGCCGCGCCGGATTTTTAATACGTCGTCGGTCGATCTGCGCTCCTCGACGGGCGCCGCTTCCGCACGCTTCCACTTGTAGTGGGTGTAATTGCCGAGATGCACGTGGGTGTGCCCGTGCTCCAGGATCACCAGCTTCGTCACGAGCCGGTCGATGAGAGCCCGGTCGTGGGACACCATCAGAATGCTGCCCGGGAATTCCTCCAGCGCCGATTCCAATGCCTCACGCGAGGCGATATCCAGGTGGTTTGTAGGCTCGTCGAGCAACAGCACATTCGCGCCTTCCAGGATCAGCTTCGCAATGGCCACCCGGCTGCGTTCTCCCCCGCTCAGAGCCGCGATGGGTTTGAATACGTCCTCGCCCGTAAACAAAAAGCGGCCGAGGAAGGTGCGGACCTTCTCCGGTGTCATGTCGGACCGGACCTGGCTGATCTCGCCGAAGATATCGCCGGCGGGATTCATACCCTCGTGGTGCTGGTCGTAGAACCCCAGCCGCACCTTGTGTCCCAGCGTCACCGCGCCGGCGCAATCAGGCAACTCCCCCGCGATATGCCGCAGCAACGTGGTCTTGCCCGCGCCATTGGGGCCGATGATACCTACCCGTTCGCCGCGCTCAACCTGAAAGGCGACGTTCTCATACAGGCGCAGGTTGCCATAGGCCTTGGAGAGTCCCTTCGCTTCCAATACGACCGCGCCGCTCCGCACCACCTCGCCCAGGGAGAACCGCGCGGACGAGGCTTCGCTGTCCGGCGCGTCGACCCGCTCCAGCTTGTCGAGGCGCTTGATTCGGCTCTGGACCTGCGACGCCTTGGAGGCCTTGTAACGGAACCGGTTGATCCAACGTTCTTCCTTCTCGACAAACTCCTGCTGCCGCTCGAAGGCCTTCTGCTGCTGCTCCTGCAAGAGCGCTTTGTTCGCCATGTAGGCGTCGTAATTCCCCGTGAACCCCCGCAGTTCGCCGCGCTCGATTTCCACGATGCGATTCGTGACGGCATTCAGCATCTGACGATCGTGCGAGATGATCGCAAAGGCCCGCGGCCAATCCTTCAGAAACGACTCAAGCCACTCCCGCGCTTCAAGGTCGAGGTGGTTCTCCGGTTCGTCGAGGAGGAGGAGGTCGGCGTCCTGCAACAATACGAGGGCCAGCATGAGCCGCGTGCGTTGGCCCCCGCTGAGGGCGGACACATGGAGATCGAAATCCTCGATGGTGAACCCCAGCCCGTGCAACACCCGCTTCGCATTCGTGCGAAACTCGTAGCCGCCGCGCACCTGGAAGGTCTCTTGCAAGGCGCTGTACTTGTCCATCACGCCGTTATCGCCCTGGGCGAGCCGGTCTTCCATGGCGCGCAACTGGTGCTCCATATCCAGCAATTCGCGAAAGGAATGCATGACCACGTCAAACAAGGTGTCGCTCGGGTTCAACACGGGCAACTGGGCGAGACAGGCCACGCGCGCCCGCTTCATGCGTTCGATCGTGCCTGCGTCCGGTTCGAACTCCCCGAGGATGAGCCGGAAGATCGTGCTCTTCCCGGTGCCGTTGCGGCCGATGAGGCCAATCTTCTCGCCTTCCTCGACGCGGAAACTTACCGCGCGCAGCACGGGCTCGCCCGCGAAGGATTTGGAGACGTTTTCAAGGCGTACGTAACTCATTATTTATGAATAGCTTTCGCAGTTCAGTGCTTCATGGAGCCCCAACGGTACAACCGCCGGCATTTCCGGCCGATCCCAACCCGCCACAGCCCTAAAGATATACGGGTTCCGAAGACGGGGGATCAAGAGAAACCCGTACCGAACCCAATTGGCAGCAAAAAAAGGACTTGACAAACGAGGTCGGGTGTCCTAGAGTATAAGAACGACGGAGTAGTTATCCTTCTAATTTGGGCTCGCGGCTCTGCAAGGTTGAAGACGTGAAATTCCGTCTCTCGGTGCAATCCCGGTGTCTTCGACATTGAGCAGAGGCGAAATTACATGGAAGGAGGTGGTGCGCAGGGGTGTGTGCGAAAGGCAGGGATGAATTCGTCCATCTGCACAAGCTCCGCTCCAGTGTCAAATTCGTACCCATCACATGTTCCCATCGAACAAAAGGTATTATTGCGCTTTATAGCCAATACTTGTACGTAACTCAGGAGAACTTCTCTCATGAAGAAAAAAGGCTTTACGCTTATTGAGCTGCTGGTCGTGATCGCGATCATCGGTATTCTTGCCGCGATCTTGTTGCCGGCTCTGGCGCGCGCCCGTGAGGCTGCCCGTCGTGCGAGCTGTCAGAACAACCTGAAGCAGATTGGTCTGTCCTGCAAGATGTTCGCAAATGAAGCCGAAGGCGAAAACTGGCCGTCGCGTTTCATTGACTTCCGCCGTGCTTCCACCAACACGGGTCAGGATTCATATCCACAGACGCCGCCAAACTATGCGCGGTTCTGGTCGGAAATCAGCGCTACCGCCATGTACCCGGACTACTTGCCGGATCTCTTGGTGTTCGCTTGCCCGTCCGATCCGGGAGCGGCTGACTTGGCGAAAGAGACGATGCGCGTCCACCCGGACTGGGCGGACCCCGCGGCGCTTGGTATCGCTTCCTGGAAAGTCCCGTCCGTCGTGCAGGGCGCTGCCGCGCAGACGGTCGCACTCGGTGGTGACGGTCAGCAGGGCTGCGACAACTGGCGGACCCCGGAAGAAAACGAGATCAATTACCCGACGAAGGCGAACCAGGGCTGCATGATTCACATCAGCTCGACCAGCTATGTGTACTGGGGCTTTGCAATCAAGCCGCAGGACGTGTCCACCCCGCTTGAAATGCGCATCATGGGCGCCGTGATGGACGCGAATGATAGTATCGCGGACCTGTACAACAACGGCGACAACTTCCTGACCATCGGCCGTCTTGGCTCCACGGTAACGGTCGACATGACGGATGCCGGTGGCCAAGAAATCGACGTCCCGACGCTTCGTGAAGGCATCGAACGCTTCATGATCACCGACATCAACAACCCGGCTGGTAGCGCCCGCGCCCAGTCCGAGATGCCGGTCATGTGGGACAACATCCGTGGCGGCGAGGAAGAGATCGTAGCCGGTTGGGATCCCGCCACGACGGTCGCTTCGCTCCAGGGTGGTGACTACAACCACGTTCCTGGCGGCGCCAACGTCCTGTTCATGGACGGTCACGTGCAGTTTGGCCGCTTCCCGCAGGCGAATGGCTC
>CAZWDH010000297.1:627-8295 GCA_964632865.1 uncultured Nitrospiraceae bacterium | reverse complement strand
AGGCCTTTTCCGGATCGTAGGGCTGCACCTTCAACGAATGCGTGTCCATGCCGTAGCCGGTGAAGTCCTTCTCGTAGACCTGGGTACCCGCTTCACCGTGCACGTAGTAGTCCGTGGCCAGCACGTGGTTGAATCCCCAGCCATCCGCGACCATGACGATTACATTCTTCGCGACGGGGCCGGAATCCGAAGCCTCCTGAGCGATCCCGGCGCCAACGAAACCAACTGCAAGGCAGAAACTTAGAAAAAACCGCATCATCGTACGTCTCCATAGGTCTTAGCCGGGGTTACTGGCCTCCCGGCATACAGACCACGAGTATACCGAAAATCAGCCCTCGGGTTCATCGCGTCGATGACGCCCGGCAATGAATGCTAATACGGCGCTAACCGACCATGCGTACTGTCGTTGGCAGCGTTGTAGTGGCCAGGCCGATGCTGCGGGGACCTCCGACCGCCCTCTCAATCCGACCGTAACTCCGCCCCGGGAGGGGGTCCCTGCACCATCGGCCGCTTCGTTCTCCGGCGTGACTCACGGGTTGAATCGACACGAATGGTTCACTACGCTCTGGACGACACTCATCCGCCAGGAGCACGTTCATGAAGGTCTTGCGAATCATTCTCATTGTCTTTGTTGCGGTCAGCGCATGGGGGCTCGATCCGATTACGGCCAACGAGGCCGTCCAGTTGGTGGCGTTCCACGATGTGAAACTCGAGAACGCGCAGACCCGCCTGACGATTCAAAACGGTATTCCTTTCTACGCGGTGGCCGGCGTCGATCGTGGTTCGCCGGTCGAGGCGGTCATTGACGCCCGCGCGGCTCGTGTGGTGGAGCTGAGAAAAGGCGGCGAAGTTGTCTACTCGTTTCCCGGGATCGTGACGGTGGGGCATCGAGGCACCGTGAAGTTTGCTCCGGAAAATACGATCGCGGCGTTCAACAGCGCCATCGAACACGGTGCGGACCTCTTGGAAATGGATGTCCGTCAGACCAGCGACGGGCATCTCGTGATCGTGCACGATCAGTCCGTCGCGCGAACGACGGACGCGCGCGGTGATGTGGCGGGACTCACGCTGGATGCAATCAGGGCGCTGGACGCCGGATCCTGGTTTGGCGATGCATTCAAGGGCGAAAAGGTCCCCACGTTCCAGGAAGCCACGGCAGCCATCGATGGGCGCGCTTTGCCGGACATCGATTTCAAAGCGGGCGATCCCGAGAAACTGGTCGATGCGGTGCGCGGAGCCGGGCTGCTGGGTAAAGTGACCTTGTACTGCGGCGACTGGGAGAAGTTGAAGGCTGTATTGGCGCTGGATTCGGGATTCATGATCCGTCCGACCGCCCCGAAAGGGCTGCCCGGTCTCGAGGAAGTGATCGCGGAATTGAATCCACCTATCGTCAACATCGACTGGAAGTACTTCTCCGAGGAATTGGTTCGCGCGATCCATCTTGGCGGACGGAAGGTTTTCGTGAACACCATGGGCGATCGCGACAACGCGGAAAGTATGGTGCGCGCCATCGAAGCGGGAGCCGATTACATCCAGACCGATCACCTGGACGTCCTGCTGCCGTTGCTGCGGCAACGCGGTCTGCACGAGTAAGGGCTCGCGGTCCGATCATTCTGCTGACTGGCGGTTGTTGAACCAATACCGGAAGACTTCTTCACTCGTCATCGTGGGGGTGAAGGGGAAGTCCGCCTTCAGCTTCTCATTACTCAGTACGGGCCGATACTGAAGGAAAGACGCCTGCTCAGGCCCATACGCGGTGAGTCGCATCGCCCGTAACACGCGCAACCCTGCTCTCACCGCGGAAACGGGTAACACAATCTGGCGTTGACCCGTGATGGCGGCAATTTCGCGTAGCGTCAACGTACCGTCCCCGGCGAGGTTGTAAATCCCGCTCTTCGCTTCAAGGACCCCACGTACGATACAGTCAGCTACGTCCTGGTCCCAGATAAAAACGAATGGCGTAGAGATTCCGCGCAGACCGAGTAGGAAGCGCTTCTCAAACAAACGCGTGATCTGGTTTGACGTGCCTTCCCCCAGAATCGTTCCAGGCCGCAGGACAAGTTGCCGCAATTCAGGATGTTCGCGGCGATACTGAGCCAGCAATTCTTCCACATTTCGCTTGTGATCCGAGTACGCGAATTCGGGGTTGCCTCGCAAGGCATCGTTTTCGCGAAGCGGAACCGGGTTGTCGGCATGATAGCCGTAGGCAGCGCCACTGCTGGCCACGACCAGATGCGGAACGCCGGCTTCCAGACAACTCGCAAACACGTTTTCAGTACCGCCCACGTCGATGGCGTACTGTTCCTCGCGCGTCATGCCGGGACCCGGATTCACAATCGATGCGAGGTGGACGACAGCCGTGACGCCGAACTTGCGCATGAGGGTCGCAAGTTCGGGGGAGCGCACATCGCAGATGCAGTACGTGACGTCTTCCTGCAGATCGTTGTGCGTTGGCCGGCGGATATCCACCCCGACGATCGCGTCGAAGCGTTTCGCTTGCCGAGCCAAGGTGCGCATCACGACCCCGCCGAGGTAGCCTTTCGCACCGGTTACGAGGACAGACGGTTTGCGCGGCGTTTCGCTCATCCGACCTCCGGTGCTTCTGTGGAAGGCGTAAATCGGGACCACAGAGCTGCCAGGCTGAGGCCTGCGGCGATGTGCCAGAGTCCCCAACCGCCGGCCACGAGCGCCATGCCGCCCAGATCGGGGAAGAATGCAAAGATGAGCGTGAGTCCGAGCGCCGAGTTCTGAATGCCGACCTCCACGGTCAGCGCGCGGACGTCGCGGTTAGGAAGGCGCATGGCGCAGCCTATGATGAAACCGGACAGTAAGGCGATCGCGTTGTGTGGAACAACCGCGCCGAGTACGACTCCCGCGTTGGAAATGAATACGCCATAGTTGCCCGCGAAGGCCACCGCTATGATTCCAAGAAGGAATGCGACGGAAAGGTATTTGAAGGGCTTGTGCATGATGCTTGCCCATTGTGGGAATCGTTGTGCCACGGTGACTCCTGCGACAAGCGGAAGGCCGAGTATGAACAACACGGTGATCAATACGTCGCCAGGATTCAACCGGACGCGATGGAGCAAGACGGCCGTGTCGGGATTCAGGCTGCCCCAGAAGGAGAGGTTTAGCGGTGTCATCACGATTGCGACGAGCGAAGAGAGCGCTGTCATGCTGACGGACAGAGCCGTGTTGCCGCGCGCCATGTGGGTCACGAAGTTCGACATGTTGCCGCCGGGGCACGCGGCGATGAGTATCATGCCCAACGCCACGCTCGGCGCGGGTCGCAATATGAGCGTAAGCAGATAGGTGAGCGCGGGGAAGAGGAGGAACTGCGCGATCAGTCCCAACAGCGGCGCTTTCGGCGCATGCAGCACACGGCGAAAGTCGTCGACCTTCAAGTCCAGCGCGACGCCAAACATGATGATGGCCAGGACCAGATTGACCAGCCACACGTTTCCCGGATCGAAGTTCAGGCGAACGTCGTCAATGGGCATGGGCAATCATCGGGCGTGCTTACTTCCCCTTGGGTTCTTGGTGCATCTTTTTGAAGTCGAGCAGGTTTGGCGCCCACATGTGCTTGACCGGATCGACATCGACATGGATCACGGCGCATCGTCCGGACTCCTGCGCCCGTTGCATCGCGGCCCGAAGCTCTTCCGGTTGCGATACGCGCTCGCCATGAGCGCCCATGCTTTCCGCAAGCTTGTCCCATTGAATCTCACCGAGGTCCGCATTGATGGTCTCGTCCGGTCCAAGCGTCTTGGCGAACATGGTTTTGATGGGCCGCAAGGCGAACTGCTGATTCATCTTGACCATGCCCCACTGCTTGTCGCAACACACAAGATAGATGACGCGCAAGTCGTTGCGCACGGCCGTCTCGATCTCCTGCGGATGGAACCCCATGGCGCCGTCGCCGATGATGCAGTAGACCTGCCGGTTGGGGAAGGCGATTTTGGCTCCCAACGCTTGGGCGATGCCTGCGCCCAGCATGCCGAACTTCGCGGTTTGGAGGATGGTATTAGGGTGCCTGACCTCGCGGAAGAAGTGAGCCCAGATGGCGGTGTTCCCCCCATCGATGACGCAGATCGCATCGTCCTCGAAGAACTTCTCGCAGGTGCGCGCCACGTGGGCCGTGTTCATTAATGGCCCTTCTTCACTCAATGAGCGGTCGAGTTTCTGGCGCTGATTCCTCCGCTCCGTCAGGTATCGCTGAACAAGGCCTCGGCGATGGTCAAATTTCATCTTCTGCTTGCGTTCCGCCAGCAGTGGCACGAGCGCCTTCAGAAAAAGCTTCACGTCCCCAAGAATAGCGAGCGCGGTGGGTTTGTTCAGTCCCAGGATCTCGTCATCCACGTCGACTTGAATGAGCTTCTGCTGCGCCGGAGATCGCCAATTTGGCGCTTTGCCCCACCAGTCGGTCTCGCCGAATCGCGATCCCAAACCGAGAACCACGTCCGCATCGTTGCGCACTTGATTGTTGAGGGAAACGTAGAGCATGGGTATCGCGCGATCGTTGTTTTCGGGAAACGCGCCGCGCGCAGCCCAACTCGTCGTGACCGGACTGTGCAGCATCTCCGCCACGAGCCGCAATTCGTCGAAGGCGTCCGCGTGAATCACGCCGCTCCCCGCGTGAATCAGCGGCAGTTCGGCCGCGGTCAACAGGTCGGCAGCAGCGCGGACCTGATGGGGGTCCGGCACGATCGGTGCCGTCCTCCGATAGGCATCCGGCTCCAGCAACCCTTCCGCGCCGTTCTTTCCGTTCATGATGTCTTCGGGTACGTCCACATGAACGACCCCAGGGCGTCCGCTGAAGGAATAGCGAAACGCGCGGCGCATGAGTTCCGGCAAGCGGTCGAACGACGGGACGGCGCCGCTCCATTTGGACATGGGTTTAATCGCGCCAACCTGGTTGAAGTACTGGTAGGTGCCCCCGCGATCGGGATAGCCGATGCCCACACGCCGCGTGCTCGTGATGAGCAGCACGCGATTGCCTTCCCCGTTCTCGACAGCCACGCCCGGAAGGATGTTCGCGACGCCGGGACCGTTGCTGGCGATGCAGACGCCGAGCTTACCCGTCAGGCGCGCGTAGGCGCCGGCCATATGCGCGGCGCAAGTTTCATGACGCGGCGTGATGAGGTCGATTCCGTACTTGCCCAGGGACGAATACAACCCGAAGTAGGTGCCGTCGATGATCCCGAACACCTTCTCCACGCTTTCCAGGCGCAGCATACGCGCGATCACTTCACCACCGGTCATTTTGTCCATTACGGCCCCCTGACTGCGGTAGAAGAATGAACCGGAATTCTGCGCGATTGCGGGAAGCCTGTCAAGCGGCCCCAGACCCTCCCATTCCTAGATTCGGGAAATCCGGTGGCGCGGCGAAAGCGGCCTCAGCGGTCAACGGTACCTAATGCGTCGGCGTCGGTTGGGTCTATTCGCCACTCCGTGGGCGATTTGCCCATGACCTCCTTAAATCGTCGTGAGAAATATGCGGGGTCTCGGAAGCCCGCTCGGCGTGAGACTTCTCCTACGGTCAGTCGTACATCCGGCAACAGTTCGCATGCGCGAAGGATACGTTGTTCGGTGAGAAACTCACCAAATGTCTTCCCGGTGTGTCTCCTGAAGATCGCGGAGAAATAGTTTGGGGAAACGTGGGCGGCCTGGGCGACGCTGCTGACGTGAAAGGGCATGGACGGGTCGCGATTGACCATGGCGATGACATGTTCCACGAGTAGAGAACCGACCGAGCCGCCCTTCGGTCTATAGGATCGATCACGAGTCAGACCGACGGACGGCCATACGGTGTCGACATCTTGAACCTGGCACGACGGAGCGTCCTCGTTCAAATCGCCCAGGAATCGTTCCTCCAGGTCGCCAACCAAAGCAGCACCTACCCCACAAATCTCGTGCGTCACGGTTCTTGCCCCATCAGAAGACGATGGAAAGGAGTCGTAGCCACGCTTGAGATTTCGCAAGTCGATGCCCAGACGTGCCGCGAGCGCCCTCACGGAACACCATCCCCGTTCTCGGGCTTCGTGCGTGAATGCACACGCGACAATGACTGCCCGTTTGGACCATGAGCCGTCGTGCCGGATTGCAGGAGCGGCGATTACGGTGAGACCGCCGTGACAGGCGAACTCGATCCGGCCTCGGTAACAGGCGCCGAACGCGATGAGAGAGCGGCAGGTGAGGCACTTGTCCCTGCCCTGTGGGGTGCTTCGAAACTCCTTGCAGAATGGAGGAAGCTCTTCGTCGCTGCCGGCAGGATGAACCTCGACCATGCGGTCATCTATGCGGACCAGGATGAGCAGGTGGAGGCCTGTCAATCGTTGCGAGGACTCGTTGAGTTCCCGCAGGGCACGGTTCTTCCGGATTCCGTCAGTGAAGTTCCGGTACGAGTCTGGTGAACCGTGCGGACCGTACATGATCCCACTCCCCCACACGATGAATTATACCGCATTCTTTGGAATGGTGAGTCCACGAATTCATAGAAAAATCCATGGCCAGAGCAGTTTTTGCCGGGTACAATTCTTACGCCAAACCGATCACCGCATCGCCGGAACAGTCGCGAAACGCAAGGCTGCAGACGTGTATGGCGGATCTGCTGGTGGGTGCGAGGATCGGTCATGCACGAGGTGGTGTGGTTTCAAAAGCAAAAGGAGTATTCCTCATGCGCAATTCGTTCTTGATTGGCATGGCCGGTGTCCTGGTTTGCCTGTTGACCGTGGTGTCAGGTTCGCTGGTTTTCGCCGAAACTTCCGCAGTCGAGGTCCAGGTCGCACCCGCAACCATCTTGATCGGCGCAGATCAGGCCAACCAGATTACGGTCCATGCTGCAATCGCGTACAGCATTGTCGACACTGGATCGGTCGACCTCAACGGCCTATCGCCCGTCGCGACTTGGGCCGATGACCGGGGCGAACTGGTGGCCCGGTTCTCGTCCGACGAAGTCGAGTCCCTTCCTGAGGTACAAGCGTTGGGAGCCGTGGTGCTTACCCTTTACGGTCTTACGGAAGAAGGCGCAGCGTTCTCCGGTTCTGATGTGGTACGCGTCGCCGTGTTCGCGGCCCCCGTTTCGCCTCCGGGAAAATAGAGAATCCCGAGGGGAGCACTTTCTAGGTTGCATGCATTGATTCCTGCTCGGTGAAGACGGGGAATTCGGTGGAGCGGAGCAAAGGGCGTGTGAATCGGGGACTTGCGGTTTGCGGGATTCCGCCGTTTTTCCCGCAGCAAACGAGGTTCAGATATGGGTACAAAGGCAGTATCGATGGCTTTGGCGGTTCTGCTCGTATTCGCTTCAGTAGCAGTGGCAGCAGGCCCGAGCCCCAATGCAAAAGCGACGCGTGTTGAAGGCGTTATTGCCGGTATTGACCTTGACGCGCAACTGCTCGTCGTCGGCGATGTAACGGTGCAGGTGACACCGACGACCGTCATTTGGATAGGTGGTGATGCGGTCGTTGGACTCGACGCGCTGACTGTGGGTGATACCGTCGTTGTGTGCGGTGTCGTCGATGATGCCGGCGTTCTGTGGGCGCACCACATCAACCTGAAGTACGTCGGGAAATAGGGAAATCGACCGAGCCTTCGCACGGTAATCAGAAGCGGGGGGAGCCGCGGTGCCCGTGGCCCCCCAGGTGTGTTGTGTTGTGTCCCCCCAGGCGC
>CAZWDH010000297.1:0-617 GCA_964632865.1 uncultured Nitrospiraceae bacterium | reverse complement strand
TCGGGTGTTAATTTGTCACCCCGCCCGAGCGGCCGCCTGTTAACCCCCCGGGGCCGCGGGGGGGTCCCGCTTCGCCCGCTTCTTCTGTCTGGTCTGCTCCCCAGTGGCTCGTCACTTGCTGTGGCCAACGACCCGTTCATGACTCGCGAGCCGGGATTTGCTACTCTCTATGCCGGTGGATGCAGTGTTAAAGGCATACGACGAAGGAGTACGCGCCATGAGGTTCCCCAGTGCGGTCTTACGACGGGCTTGTTGTATCGTCGCTTTCTTGTCAGTTATTGGGACGTTTCTTGCCGTAGCAGCGGATAGCGATCGGCTTTGGGTCCCCATCGCCGACGACGTCTATCTGCAGGAAGATGGATTCAAGGTCGAAACCGCGGGGCCGGTAACCTGTATTTCCGTTCACCTTGGTGTGGTGTACGCTGTGGTCGACGGCGCGATTCATGTCCTTGGCGACGGTGTCCTGCAAATGACCCCCGGTTCCCCAAGCGGCGTAACAGACTTAGCGACTCTCGATGGCGCTCTTTGGGCGCTTGCCGCAGAAGGCGTGTATCGCTTCGATGGGCAGGCGTGGACACAGGCCTCCGATTTGCCCTTCGTCGATCTCTGCATGCACC
>CAZWDH010000296.1:0-8312 GCA_964632865.1 uncultured Nitrospiraceae bacterium | reverse complement strand
TCCGGGGGAATGTCGTACCGAAGCAGTTCCGTCATCTTCATCGCGCAACGCCTCCAAGGGCTCTAGAGGTCAAAGTAGCCGCAACCCCGGCTCAGGGGCCCCCGAAGAGGCCACCGGGCATCACAAAGGGCAGTATACTGAAAAAAGATTCAGGTGTCAATAGGGTTCAGGAGCAACGCAGTCGAGGGTTTCCTTCGTGGTCGCTTTCTTGCCGCGAAGGAACGCAAAGAACTCGAAAGAGAGAGACCACTTTTGTGTTCTCTGTGTTTTTTTGTGGCTGATCTTTTGGCGTTGCGGGGGCGAGGATTGTGGCTCGCGCTTGATGTGGCGCTGCGCCGTTGGGAGAATGGCGAGCGGGGTTGAAACGCGGCGACGAGGCGACAGCGCATGATACGGATTCGCGTCAGCAGGGGGGCTTCGCAGACGGGGGCGTTTGCGGCGAGGCACAATTTGATCAAGCTGCGGATCGTCGAGCAGACGGACCGGATGCTGCGGTTTTTGCCGACGCGGGGGGATTTCCGGGACCGGGTCCTGGTGGGTCTGTTGGTTGCGTTTGTGGCGGTGCCGCTGTTTGTCTTGGGGCGGTATGCGCGCAGCAGCGTGGAGGATCTGGAAAGCGACTACCGGATCGCGGCGATCTGTCTCGAAATCATCGGCGCGTGCGGCGGGCTGTTCATCCTGGGTTCGTTGTTGCGGTGGTTTTTGATTCGCCGTGCGTTGTACGTGGATGCGCGGGGGAACCTGGTGGTATATGCGCGGGGGTGGACGACGCGGAGGACCTTGCTGCCGTTGGGCGACCTCGAGAGGATCCAGTACGACATCGAACACGAGGCTATCCGAGCCACACCGGTCCACATGACGTCGCGGGGTAGCGCCGTTCATGTGTGGATTCACATACTGACTTTGGAGTTTCGATCCTCCGAAGATGGGCGCGTCCGTCACGAGCGGTTCCTGCTCGCCTCGCAAGACACGCCACCGCGAGCCGGCGATGCCGTGCCGGATCGCGTATTGACGGTTGGCCGGTGGTTGAGTGGGGTGACGGGGAAGCCGATCGTGCGGGGCGGGATAGAGTAATGAAGAGTTTCTCTCGCGTACAGAATTCGAAATTCGTTCGAGAGAACATCCCCCTAAATCCCCCTTCAAAGGGGGACTTTTAGCAACGAATCGCACAGGGTATTTGAGAAGGAACTTGAGATTCAGCGCACTAGTCGCGAAGGAACACAAAGAGCGCGAAAAAGGGGAAGGGGGAACTAGGTTTTGCTTATGGGGGAGTTGTCGTCGCCGGGGGTGAGGTCGTCTTCGATTTCGATTTCGCCGATGTCGGCGAGGCAGAACCACGCGAGCCGTTTGGAGCCGCAGCGGGGGCAGCGTTTCCAGCAGAGGCTGACGATGGGGGATATGGTGACGACGTCTCGGGCTTCCGCGCAGTTTAGGCAGAATAGGCGCTTTCTGTTGATGTAGGAGCGGACCTTTTCGCGGATGCGTTGAAGCAGCGTTGGCTTCATGGGTTGGGTTTTCGCGGATATGGGTTCCATGCGTGCAGTATATATACCTGTGGCGGCTTTGGGGCAACGGATTGGGTCGAAGATGGGTCCCCGCGTTCGCGAGGACGACGGTTTGGGGTGAGGGCGGGGTTTTGGCATCATCTCGTAGCGTCGGGATTGCGTTGCGGATGAAGATTAAGATGGGAGTGCTCTTTCCGGACCGGTCGTCCAGGCGGTTGGCTACCGGTTTTCTTCGTCCTCTTCATCCGCGCACACGTCCACCAATGAGATGAACGCTGTTTGAGTGCCGCCGCAGACTGGGCAGCGCCGTCGCCAGCGCATCGAATGGATGCCACGGCCCTTCGTGACGCACGTCTCGCAGACGCTCCGCGGGTGTAGTGCAGAGAACAGTCTGTCAAGAAGTCGCATGAAGTTGTTCATCTTTAGACTCGCTACCTCTCGTCAAGCCACGACAGGCTCCCTGTCACGTCGAGTGTGATCAGTAGGAACAAGATGAGTCCGACCGGGGCTGTGATGACTCCGGTAATCGCAGGGAGTGTGAGGCCGTAAAGGACGTCCGGCCATCCCATCATCAATGCGATGAGAAACGGCATGAAGGCCAGTATATGAACGACGGTCATTGCGACGAAGGTCCGCTGGAACGATCCTGGCTTGCCTGACCACCTCACTACTGCGAACGCACCCAACGCCCACGGAATTGGCCCACAGTAGAGGAGGATAGGCAAGATCGCTTCGGTGAAAACTCTCATATCAATTTTCGGGGATGATGATTGATTGCATCGTCATTACGTTGTCTTGTCTGCCAGTCGCGAAGGCTGGCTTCGAATCTCGCGCCAGTATTCCTCGCGCACGTCCTCGTCGATTTCAACCGGTCCGGCGCCGGCCCAGTGGCGATCCTGGCCGTTCTTCTTAGGACCGGAGACCCAGTATTCGGCTCCGGTGTTGACATCGTAATAGTTCGCACAGAACGCATAACCGCGAAGTGATTGGCGTTCGAGATCACGGTAGCGGATTGTCTTCCCTGTTTTGGAGAACGTGACGCGGCCGATGGGGGCGGGGCCGCGGTCATTGTGTCCGTCGCCGGATTTCAGTTCGATGTACATGATGCGCGTCTTCATTGCGATTCCGTTTTAGGGAAGGATTCTATTCTCCACTCATCGTGCAAATACGTCCGCAACGTGCAGTGTGCGCCGTCGGATTCGTATTGGAATAATCGGAGGAGCGACGCATCGCCGCCATCGGCGTAGGTCAGCGGCAGTTCCTCGAGCGAACCGGGGTATTCACTGCCTGTGGGGATGGAGCCGAGAAGTTGCACGATCTCAAGCATGAGGGCTGCTTGCGCAGAGTTCCTGGCCGAAGTCTCAGCTACTTGCGACACGTTTTGGACGAAGCGGCCCGCCTGAAAGGCCGCGAACATCAGTGCGAAAACAATCAATACGCGTGCCAGGGTCCTCGCGATTCGATGCTTGTTATCCTGTTGCCGGGCATCCATGTCTGATTCAGTCCGCAAATGCTTATAGGATGAGTTTAGGGGTGCAGTATACGCCTGTCGGTGTTTTTCGGCAATCACTCACGGTGAGAATGTATGGCAGGGCCAAACTCCGAATGCTCAGCAATCGTTTCTTTGCCGCGAAGGAACGCAGAGAGCGCGAAAGAAAAAATTCCATGTTCTTTTGACGGGCGCTGGTCAAGGGCGGAAGATGAGTCCCCGCGCGTTCGCGAGGATATGGTTGTGGGCTTGTGCGGGGTGATGGAGCAGAGGCCTGGTGGATGCCGCGAAGCTAAGAGCAGGCTGGAAGCCTGCACCACAATCCCGTTTCTTGATGTATCGGGCAGGGACACACCGGTGAGGGCACCGGTGCCACACGTCTTTTTGATGAGGCTCGGCAGGGACGCAAGGGGACGCAAGGGGACAGCAGCCAGAAACAAGACAGCAGAGACGAATGAGATCAGCAGCGTTACCGGGGATCACATACCGGTCAGAGACAGCGACAGCAGGGACTGCAGAGATGCCCAAAAATACGGAAGGCGCGGAGTCTGTTGAAGACTTCGCGCCTGCCGTCGGCAGCCCACCTTGTGGCGGATCCACCTACCGCTAAAACGTGTTGAGCCTTATCACGCCGTGGTTTCAGGGATCACGTGCAGGTCCACGCGCCGGTTCAAGGCCCGGCCAGAGGCGGTGTCGTTGCTGGCGATGGGGTTCTGGGGTCCCATGCCTTCGGCGATGAGGCGGCTGGGCGAGATTCCTGCCGCGATCAATTCGGAGCGAACGACGTTGGCCCGTTGTTGCGACAATTGCATGTTGTAGTCGAACTCACCTTCGCTGCTCGTATGGCCGCGAATGTAGGCAATGGAATCCGGGTAGTCGCGAAGCACCTGGGCAAGTTCGCGCACCTTCGTCATCCCTGCGGTTGAGAGCGCCGCGGACCCTTGCTCAAAGAGGATCTCGGAAGGCACCCGGACCAGCACAGCCTCGGATCTTGTTTCCACCGGTTCGGCAGGTACCTCGCCGGGAGCCGTTGCCGGGGCGGGCTGTTGCAGGATTACGGTTTCTTCCTGGACCTCTAAATCGTCGATGCGATCAAAGGCTTCCTTTTGCCGTTTCAGCATATGGCCGACCCCGGCGCCGATTGCACCGCCCGCCACTGCGCCGATGAGTGCGCCGCGGAAGGGATCGTCTTCGTCAATGAGCGCGCCCGCGCCTCCGCCGATGGCCGCGCCGGTCAGAGCGCCGGTGCCTGTGCGATGTTCGCTCGCCGTCTGACATCCGGCGAAGGGGAACAGTGCCAGGCTCAGTGAGACGAGCAGCCCGATAGAAGTTCTGTCTGCTTTCATGATTTGTTACCTCTCATGGTTTGCGCCGGCTCCGCGTGCGGCCGATGTAGGCAACCGCGATCGGGCCGACACGAGAAGGCACAGTCATTCTTTTCAAGAAGGGAGCAAATGGTGTGCCCGCATGGAGGGGCGGCGAATGGGGAGAATACCTCGAATTCCGAAGGGCGAGCGGCGGGGCGCTCGTATAGCAAACGCTCAGTGGCGGAAAGTTTTTATACGATGAGGTGCCGGTACACTAGGAAACATCCCCCTAAATCCCCCTTCGAAGGGGGACTTTTAAACAGCGCGTTACGCAAGACCCCGGGAGGGGGCATGGAGTCTCTCTGAAGGGGCTGCTTTGGGTTCACGCCGTTAGCGATGGTTCCAATAGGCCGGGAGGTTGGGTTTGGTGTCGAGGAGGATTTCGCGGATGGCTCGGCTGGTGTAGTTGGTTAGGTGCAGGTAGTCGGCGGTATCGATCTTGGCGGAGAGGATGTCCCAGAGGCGTTGGTAGATGTAGTCCTTGGCCGCGTCGGGGAGTCCGTCGAATTGTTCGGAGTAGATGAGGTAACTGAGGGGATAGGTGAAGAGGCGCGATTCGAGATCGAGTTCGCGCAGGGAGCGTCCCTGGCGATCGACGGGACCTTTGGAGGCGAAGACTTCTGCGAATCCGGAGGTGCCTTGAATGGGGTCCGTTAACTCCGGCTCACCGACGAAGAGCATGTAGTCGACCAGCTTGTCGCACACGCTGGCGATGCGGTGTTGCGCGCTTTCGCTGAGGGTTTCCGTGTCGCGTTGGAGGGCTTCATCCATGACCGCTTCGTCGCGCAGGGCCAAGCGCGTTTCGAAATCGGCGCGGGTGATCAGGTTGTGCATATGCGTCTGGTGTTCGAGCACCATCAAGGCGACGATGTCGCTGTGGGTCGTCAGATAGCCGTCGGCGCGGACGTGTGGAGGAAGGGTGGTTTGGTTGGCGCCGGATTCGCTATCGAGTTCCGCGCTGTGTTCCGTCTTCGTGGCGATGACGTTGCCCATGTGGCGCGCGTCGCCGTGGTTGCCGGTCACGTACCAGCCGCCCCAGCGTTCGTCGAAGGCGCTCTCGTGGGTGGTCACGTGCGACCCGGCGCGCACGATGGGGAATCCGTCCGCGTCGGGATAGACGGAACGGACGATGTGGCCGGGGTAGTCGCGCGTGAAATTGCTTGCATGACATTGGAGGCACTCGTGGCCCTTGCGGACGAACTTGGGCGTGTCGGTTTTGTCTTGCGAGAGGGTATAGAACACGGCGCCGAGGTTGGGGTCCGCGACGGAGACCTCGATGACGCTGCCGTTCTGGACGGCGCCGATGTAGACATCGTCGTTGAAGTAGATGGCGCGTGGTGTTTCCGGGCTGATGAGATCGCTCTGGAAACTGGTTTTTGAAAAGACGAGCATCTGCGATTCGACGGGGATGTCCAGTTTTTCTAGAAGGGATTTCAGAAAGCCGAACCGGGAATCGTACTCCAGCGCATCGCGGTCCTGATTGATGGCATCCTGAAATCGGGAGACGGGATTGTCCGGCTTGGAATCGGTATACCGGATGGGTTCTCCGTCGAACCGGTCCTGTGCATTGGCCACCGCGAAGGATAGAGTGGCGAATGCCAAGGCAAGAACGAAGCGGGTCGCAACTCTTTTGAGAATGGCACGCATATAAAAAGTATAACCGCATGCGATTATATGTTCAAGTCCGGGTTGATGGATTTGTGGCAACTCGGACAGGGTCCGCGGCCATTGTATACGACATTCGCCTCTGATACCGTCTGGCGAAGTGTTTCACACGCAAGGAGTATTTCCCATGATGCGAACTCTCTCCGTAGTTGTCTGCTTGGTCGCGGTCTCTGCTTCGGCCCTTGCCGCCGAGTGGGCGCCTTATCCGGCTAGTCCCTTCATCATCGAACTCGACATTCCGGCGCCGGCCGATTCGGCTGGGGGGATTGTGGTGTGGGACGTCGACAACGACGGGCTCCTGGATTACCTCGTCACGGTGCCGGGTCATGTCGCGGCGTATGCCCACGACGGGACGAAGCGTTGGATTCATCAGATTGACGTCCGGGTTGGCGGCTCCTCGGAGCGGGAAGGCCTGCCGGGACACCACGGCCCTGGCGTCACCGCGGGGGACATCGACGGCGACGGGGCAACCGAGGTCTTGTACTTCACGAACGACAACACGCTTCACGTCGTGAACGGGGCCGACGGTGTCGAGGAGTGGACGGCGCAGCCGCCTCATCCTGAGGGGTCCGAGCGTTGGGAGCATCTGGCGATCGCCAATTTCCGCGGCGAAGGGGATCGGGATTTGTTCATCCAGACGACGAACAAAGACGGGTATCGGGTAGGGCACCACATCGCCGCGTACCGTTTGGACGATTTGCGTGACGGCAATTACACGCCAATCTGGCAGCGCGCGGACTTCACGACCTGCGCGCACAATGGCGCGCGTCTTGCCGACTTGGATGGCGACGGCCGGGACGAAGTGCTCGGTGGGCAAGTGGTCAGCCCGGAAGGCGAGTTCCTGTGCAACATTCCATTGCGCGGTCATATTGACTCCGTGTTTGTGAGAGATTCGCGCCCCGACCTTCCGGGACTGGAAGTGGTTGCGCTCGAGGAAGGGGGACAACGCAACGACCTGCATGGCAACCGCGTGTTCCTGTATGGGCGCGAGGCGGTGATTTGGGAAACGGATTACCAGCAGTGGGAACCGCAAAACGCGGCGGTAGGGGAGTTCGATCCGGAACGGCCGGGGCATGAGATTTGGTGCCGCAGCCGGTTCAACGAACACCAGAAGCCCTTTGTCTTTGACGCCGAAGGAAATCTCATTGCCCATTACGAGATGGACGACGTGGCGCCCGAAGGTTGGACCGCGTCGGGCGTGGAGGTGATCCACACCATTGACTGGACAGGCGAGACCAAGCAACTCGCCGCCGCCAAAGAACGACACACGGAAGGCGACGTGTGTATCTTCGATCCGATCACCGGCGCATTCGTTGAGACGTTTGAGGAAGAAGCGGCCCGGCTGTACGTGGCGGACGTGGCGGGCGATTGGCGGGAAGAGATCGTCGTCCTCAACGGCCACACGCTGCACATCTATCAGAACGAGGCCGAGAATCCGAATCCTGAGCGTCCGCGTCTTTGGGAACAAGCCCACTACGGGCGGAGCAAGCGCACGCACAATTACTATAGTCCGTGATTTGGGAGGTCCTAGGAAACGGGCGAGACGCCCGTTCTCCTCGCGGCGCCTAGTCGTGCAAGGTCTTGTCGTGGGCCTTGTAGGCTTTGGCTTCTTCCAGGAGGTTTTTGTGTTCCAGGAAATGGAGCACTTGTTCGGGGGCCAGTTCGGGCAGCGGTCCTGTGGGCGGCAGGCGCTTCTGAACGGCGGCGATATTCTGCGCGGCGAGGTGGAGGTCGTCATGGGCGCGCCACGACTCGGCTTGCCGGTACATGAATGCGCGGGCACGCTCGATGAGGGTTTGCGCGAGGGATGTGCGGTCGTGGAGCTGCGCGAACAGTTGGATCGCGCGGGTGAAACGGCGCTCACTGAGGAGGTAGGCTCCGTTGGTGCGCTCGACAATGCCTTGGTCGCGATAGATTTCGCCGGCGTCGAAGATGCAGCCGCGGCTGGGATGGTCGGCCGGTTTGTCGCTGAAGTGATGGTTGAGGAACATGCGGCAGGTCTTATCCTGGTACTCTTCGCCGGCTTGTTCGAGCAACAAAGCCGCGAGTACCAATGAATTGACCTTCTCGGCGCGAACGAGGCCCTCGGTGATGTACTCCTCCGGAGTCTTGCTGAGAATATTCTTCTGCTGGTGCATCTCGTTCCACTGCTGCCAGGAGAGGGAGAGCCGGTTCATGGTTTTCCGAATAAACGCGACATAGTTGTCGTTTGGCGTGTTCTTGCCTTCGTTGACGCGGGCCAGTTCCTTCTGACAGTCCAGGAGGGCGTCGCGGGCAAGTTCGAGA
>CAZWDH010000295.1:0-8325 GCA_964632865.1 uncultured Nitrospiraceae bacterium | reverse complement strand
GGGGAAATGAGCGGTTCCTTGCCGGATACATTGGATCAACTTCAGGACCATCTGGCCGAGGAGAAGAAGCACGCGACGAAGATTTGGGGATGGGCCGCGTACCTTGCGCTCGTCCTGTTCATTCAGTTGGCAACGTTCCTGGTCCTCTCGCTTCGCGTATTCCCGGAATTTGCCGACACCATTGGTTACTTCACCGATGACGTTCCGGTTGTGTTGGATCCCATGATGAAGATCGGCCATGCCACGGCGTCCGATCGGGGTCGAATTGTCGGGTCGGTTGTCGGCGGCGTCTTCGTTATTACCGCCGTGTTGATGTTGATCAGCATTGCATTTTCCGGAATGTCGCGGTATCGATTGAAAGGCTTGGGCAGTGCGATCCCATTGGTGCGCCGCGTTATCGCGAAAAACGATCTCGGGCTGGCGGCCCGTGTGCTGGCGCGACTGCTTCACGCCGGCGTTCCACTCAACGACGCGCTTCGCGACAGTGAAGATTTGGAAATCGTTTCCAGTCTTCGGGAAGCGCTGCGCACGGTGAGACGAAAGGTCGAAGAAGGCATGTCGCTCAGCCAGGCGGTGCGGGAGGATTCCCGGTTTCCCGATTCCTTCCGCGCGCTTGTCGCGCTCGGCGAATCCAGCGGAAGGCTGGCTGCGGCCTTTGAACGCATTGCGGCCTTGTACGAGGCCCAGACCCTGAAGACGACGCGCATTCTCGTCGATACCGTGTGCCCCTGCGGGGTGTTGGTGCTATCCCTTGGTGTCCTTTTCTTTGAACTCTCCGTGTTTACCTTGTTAACAACCCTTGCGGACGCGATCGGAGGAGGGGTCTAATCCATGCGGTGCGTGTCAGGAACGGCGGTGGTATGACGTCATTGCGAATCATAGAACGCGACAGCGAGTCTTCCGGCCGCGAACCGTTTGAAGCGATCGAAGCCCGGTTGCGGGAGCGCCTGGGGCGTGGTGGGGATTCCGCCGCTGTCGACGCCGTGGACGTGATCCTCATGCAGGCCGTGCCTCATCGCGCAAGCGACATTCATTTCGAACCCTGGCGGGATTCCTTGACGATACGCTATCGCATCGACGGGATTCTCCACGATGTGGCGCAGCTTCCGCGCGAGTTTCATGCGTGGATCACGACGCGATTGAAGGTCATTGCCCGCATCGCAACCTATCACCGGGACGTACCTCAAGACGGCCGCATCGACCCCGACGCCACGCCATCTGGGCGCGCGATGCGCGTGTCCACGTTTCCAACGGTGAACGGGGAGAAGGTGACTGTCCGGATGCTCGATACGCCGGACGGCATGCTGGCCTTGGACGCACTCGGGTTCGACGCCGATCTGGCCGGCGCGCTCCGGGAACTGATAGGGCGGCCCAGCGGCACGCTCTTGCTGACCGGCCCCAGTTCGAGCGGAAAGACCACGACGATCTACGCGTTGCTTCAGGAGATCGTGCAGTCGCGCAATCCGGCGCCCCACGTAGTTGCCATCGAAGATCCCGTCGAATACCGATTGCCCAAGATTACGCAAACCGAGATCAATCCCCACACGGGCCTCACCTACGAAGAGGCTTTGCGGGCGGTTCTTCGCCAGGATCCGGAAGTGATCATGCTGGGGGAGATTCGCGATCCAACCACCGCACACGCGGCGATCCAGGCGGGCCTTACCGGGCACCTCGTCATCAGCACAATTCACAGCGGCACGGCCGCCGGGGTATTCACGCGGCTGCTGGATATGGGAATCGAGCCCTTCCTGATCGCGTCATCCGTGACGGGCGTACTTGCGCAGCGGTTGGTACGCGTGAACTGTCCCGCGTGCAGCGCGCCTGTCGTTCCGGACGAGCGCTTGTGTGCGCGATTCGGCGTCGTTCCAGATTCCGGCACGTTCCGCGCGGGCGCGGGGTGTCCGAACTGCGAGGGCATAGGATTCCGCGGCCGAACGGCGGTCGGGGAACTGCTGATGACCGACGAAACGGTCGCGGAGTTGATTCTAAGCCGTTCGCGGACCGCAACGCTTCACCACGCGGCCGTCGCAGCGGGGATGACGGCACTGGAGGACGCGGCCCTGAATTGCGCCGTGGCGGGCGTCACGACGCTGGATGAACTGCGCCGCGTGCTGCCAGCGGGAATGGCATGACTATGGTAACGATGCGTGCATATCGACCGCGTACCGGTACGCTTGGCATGTCGATGCTTGAGTTGACGGCGGCGCTGTTCGTCTTCACGGTCGGCATGATGGGAGCGTTCCAGACTTTCCAATACACGCTTTCCAGGATGCGGGTGCTTAAGGAGGACGGCATCGCGATGCGGGCCATTCAGAACGAGATGGAGACGTTGCGCGGAACGGACTTTGCACGGCTCGCTACGGGAACCCACGAGTTCGCGGAACGCTCCCCGGGCTTGGAGCAACTGGCGGGTGTCACAGCGACGGTTGAGTTGCGCCCCTTCAACTTGGGAGATTCTGGATTGCTCGTGGCCGAAGTCGTTGTTCGTTGGACAGGCGACCAGGGCCGTGCCATGGAGAAATCGGCGGCTACGCTCGTTGGCGTCCGAGGAGTCGCGCGATGAGCGCATCCCTATTCAGATCGGCTGCGCGAAACGAAGGCATGACGCTTCTGGAAACGCTGGCATACATTGCGGGGCTGGCGATCTTCATCAATATCTGCGCGGTGGCTTTCATTCAAGGGAACCGGTTGATGCAAGTGGGCGAGACGGCCTTGCTTCGCATGAACGCCGCATCCGAAATACAGCGTGATTTCACCCAGGCCGTTCGCGAGGCCGTCTCTGTCGACGCGGAACGTTCGGGTTTTGTCTCGAACAGTGCCCAGGTGGTTCTACGAATGCCGTCAAATCCAAATGATCCGAATACGCTCTCGTTCGTATTATTCGGCAACTCCGAAAATGGCTCCCTCTTCATGAATCGTTACATCCTGCGGGACGGGGCGCTCGAGCTGGACCGAAGCAAGCTTTACCCCGTTCCATACGAATCGGCGGAGATCACCTACGATCGAAGTCCAAGCCAAGGAGCGCGCACGGTGCATCTGAACTTGCGCTTGTTCGCCGACCGGCCAGACAACCGGTCCGGTGGTGGTTTGCAGTGCGTCGCGTCGATCCGGTCGTCGGGAGGTGCTGTATGAGTTCCCATCCCGGTTCTGGCGGCAGGGAAGGAATGGCGCTGTTACTCGCGCTGGGCGTGATGGTCGCGCTCTCCGTAATCGCCACCGTGCTGGTGAGCAGTTTTCATCGGAGTCTCGACCGCGCCAAAGATCGAGAAACTGAGATTCAGGCCCTCTACATCGCAGAGGCGGGGATCGAACTAGCGCTCCATCAGTTGCAGAAAGGCTCGGGCTTCGACGCAGGCGGAAGTGAAGTTCCGTTTGGCAGCGGTGTATTCTCCGTTGTCGTGACCCCCACCAGTGAAGACCGGTTCCTTATTGAGAGTGCTGGAATCGCTCGAGCCGACTCGTCCATACGCGCCATAGTCTCGGTAGAGGCGGAGATCGGTTTTGGTGGTGCCGTACGGGTGCTTCGCTGGCAGGAGGCGTACTCATGAAAGGTGCGCGAGTGAAAGCTGGATTCACCTTAATTGAGTTGCTTGTCGTAATTGCCATCATTGGCGTCCTGGCCGCCATTTTGCTTCCGGCCCTCGCGCGCGCGCGGGAGCAGGCGCGGCGGGCCAGTTGCTTCAACAACCTTTCGCAACTTGGGATGGCCCTCCACATGTACGCCAAGGAGAATAATGGCGCGTTCCCGTGGAGCGGCGGAAACGGTGATGCGCGCTGCGTGCGTTTCTTGTACCCGGACTACCTTCCCCATGCGCTGTCGTTCGTTTGTCCCTCCAACCCGATGGGTTCCGACTTCACCGACAGGGAGGGTAATCCCGTCGAACCAAGCACCTATCTCATGGCTGAGCACAGCTTGCGCGGCAGCTACGATTATCTCGGCGTATATACCCAGGCGCCGATCCAGCTTCCGCCGCCGGACCGTGGCATACCGCGCATTCCGATCATGTGGGATGCCTTCAGCGGCTGGCCGGAAGGGGAAACTGAAGACCGCGGACCCGTCGTGAATTCCAACCACATTCCCGGTGGCGGTAACGTGCTATGGATGGATGGCACGGTATCGTTTTTGAATACGGAGATGTGGGCGGGCCGAAATCTCCCCCAACTGGTGGAAAGTCTGGAATACGTCGATCCCTCCGCCGCGGAGATCGGCGTTCCGCCGGACAAGACGCAACCCGAGGGACAGTTTAGAGGCGGCGCTTCCCTCGGTCTCCTTCGTACGCATTGACTCGCGCCAGCCCGATCCTCCATCATGCGCCAGTCGCGTCATATTGACCCGACCCAAATCATCCCAATAGTAACGGTAATCATTATCACGTTCTGTTTTGCGAGGTACTATGAGCAAGATTCTCGTCACCGGTGGAGCAGGTTTTATCGGGTCCCACGTCGTCGATACCTATATCGGCGCGGGGCATGAGGTCGCGGTTGTAGATAACTTGAGTTCTGGGTTTCGCAACTTCGTGAATTCCAAAGCGACGTTTTACGAAATGGATGTGCGCTCGGAAGGCCTCCACAAGATATTCGATGAAGTGAAGCCGGACGTCGTCAATCACCTCGCCGCTCAGATTGACGTGCGCCGGAGCGTGGAAGAGCCTTCATTCGACGCCGACGTCAACATCCGCGGTTCTCTGAACGTGCTCGAATGCGCCGCGAAGTGCGGCGCAAAGAAGTTCATCTTCGCTTCCACCGGTGGGGCCATCTACGGCGAACCGTCCGATCTTCCCGTGTCGGAAGCGTATTGGCCCAAGCCAATTTGCCATTATGGCGCCGCGAAATACTCGGTGGAGCACTATATCTATCTCTACCGGCATCTGTATGGCTTGGACTTCACCATCCTTCGGTATCCTAACGTTTACGGACCCCGCCAGAACCCGCATGGGGAGGCGGGCGTGTGTTCCATCCTCATCGGCCTTATGCTGGAAGGCAAAGCGCCCACGCTCTTCGGTTTTGGTGAGCCGTTGCGCGATTACGTGTACGTAGGGGATATCGCCCAAGCCAATCTTCTTGCGGTCGAGCGCGGTTCGGGGGAGACCATGAACCTCGGATCCGGTACGGGAACCTCGGTTCGGACCATTTTTGACACCCTTCGGGAAATCCTCGAGTTTCCCCATGAGCCCATCCTCAAAGAACTCCGCCCGGGGGAAGTCCGCCAAATCTATATCACGGGAGAGCGGGCGCGAGAAGTCCTCGGCTGGCAGCCGTCTGTCGGGCTCCGGGAAGGGCTTGAGAAGACTGTCGGCCACATTCGAGCTGCCGCGTCCTGAGCGACGAAGTCGCGCGGACCCGCAATCGGGATTTACCGTCCCGTTCAGGTACTCACGTAGTCTGAGCGGGACGGCGGTTGCTCGCCCTGTAGTCTTTTGCTACCATCCGAGTTTGGTCGGGGAACTTTTGAGCTTCGGATACGATCAATAACCAACCGAACGGACACGTTCCGACGCATATCCGAACCGGGCCGCCGTAGTTCCGCGCATCAGACGACGGAGTGACCTTAGTGGACTTCAACCATCCTCCATTGGATGACATGGACTATATTCGCCAGGAGGCCTTGGGTTTCGCCGGGATCGGTTTGCTCCGGGTCGCGGCGTCAGGCGCCATCGCCTCGGCAGACGAAACGGCACTCAAGGTGCTTGATGTCGCGGATGGTGGGGGCGCGGGTCCAGTGGTTGCGGGCAGCAAACTTCGCGATCTGACCTCATGCCCAATCCCGGTGGATAGACTCGTCAACGAGCTACGCCGATCCGCTCGCATTCGCCGGGAGGAGGTCTCGTTTCTCGCCTCCGACGGAACGGAGCGATGGGTTCAGTTTGACTGCTACTTGGTGCGCGACCCGGAGTCCGGCAAGGAATTCCTTCAGTTCGTATTGCAGGACGTTACCCAACGCCGCCGGGCGCTTCAGTTGGACCGAATCCGTCAAATGGCGATTGATTCGTCGATAAGTCCGATCGCGATGGCCGATCTTGATGGAACGATTACCTACGCCAATGAAGCGTTAGCAGCCCTGTGGGGATACGGCAAGGTCGAGGAAATCGTCGGCCGGTTTGCTCAAGACTTTTGGGCGGACGAGCGAATGGCTCGACACATCGCTCTTCGCTTGCTCCAGCACAACCACTGGTCGGGTCAACTTACGGCGAAACGCAAGGATGGAACTCCCTTCGAGGTCCATCTTTCGGCGACGCGCGTTTTGGACACAGACGATTTGCCGCTCTGTTTCATGGTTTCGTGTATCGACATTTCGGAACAGAAGCGGATTGAAGAAGAGCTTCGCAAGCGTATCGAGACCGAGCGGCTAATCGTTCGCATCTCGACGCAACTTGTGAGCCGCATGGCCCACGACTTGGATACTTCGATTACCGCTGCGCTCGCCGGCCTCGGCACGTTCGCCGATGCGGCGTGCGCGGCACTGATTCTTGCGGATTTGCCCCGCGGACTTGTAAAGCATGTTTTCGAGTGGTGGAAGATCCCGACTTCTCCCGTTTTCCACAAACTCGCCGGCAGTTCCATCGAGCAGTACCGGTTTCTCGTCGATCGCCTTGCTGACGGCCAGACGGTTACATTTCGCGGTGTTCCGGATCACGTGCGAAATGCGCCCGAAGTGTCTATCGATCTCGACTTCATGCGAGAAGGCAAGGTGCTGGTCGTTCCCGTCAGGCACCATGAGGAGACCATCGGTGTATTCGCCTTGTGGACTCGCGACGAGACTCGTTCGTGGAGCGAACATATTGAGAACGCGGTGCGTATTGTTGGCGAGATCGTTGCCAATGTTGTGAGCCGTCAGAATGCTGAGAACGAGGTACTTCGACGGGTCGAATTCGAACGTATTGTGACCGCCGTATCCAGCCAGTTCATCGGCGTGGCGCCGGAAGAAATCGACGACGCGATCGAATCGGCGCTGCGGACCGTCGGCGAGTTTCTCGGGGTGGACCGATGCTACCTGAACTGGATTTCCGACGAGACGGGAACTCTGCTAGATTCTTTCGAATGGTGTGCGGACGGTATTCAGTCCTTTAAGAGCGTCATCTCCGGCGCGATCCTGGTGGAAGAGTTTCCATGGGCTGTTGGCCAGTTTGGGCAGGGCAATCCTCTCGTGCTGCATACGCTCGACGACCTTCCGGAAATCGCCGGACGCGAACGCCGGTTGATGGAGGGGCAGCACATCCAATCCCTCCTGAACGTGCCCATCATGGTGAGCCGTCGACTCATAGGTGTCTTTGGGTTTGAGACTGTAAACCATGTGCAGCGGTGGTCCGATGACGATGTCGTCATGGCGACAATCATTGGCCAGGTATTCGGGAACGCCATGCTCCGCAAGGAAGCGGAAAGCGAACGGCAGCATCTGGAAGCGCAAGTGCAACATGCCCAGAAGCTGGAAAGCCTTGGCGTCTTGGCCGGCGGAATCGCGCATGATTTCAACAATATTCTGATGGGGATCATCGGCAACGCGGGGCTTGCCATGCTTGATTTGCCATCAGACTCCCCTGCACGCGAGTGTATCGTTCATATCGAGCAGGCGGCCCACCACGCGGCGGAACTGACGACCCAACTGTTGGCGTATTCGGGCAAAGGCGCCTTCAGTTTCCGCCCAGTCGATCTCACCCGCGTGGTGGAGGAGATGATGCATCTTATCGAAGCCGCCATTTCCAAACGCGCGTTTCTCAACGTTCGCCTCAATCACGATCTCCCGGAAATCGATGGCGACGCCGATCAGTTGCGGCAGGTTGTCCTGAATCTTGTGACCAACGCGTCGGACGCGGTCGAAGCCACTGGAGGAAACATTCGCATTACGACGGGGGTGATGAAAGCGGATGCCGCGTATCTCAGCACCACGTACATTCAGGACGACCTCCAGGAGGGGCAATACGCGTTCATCGAGGTGGCCGATACGGGATGCGGAATGGAAAAGCAGATCCAGAGCCGGATTTTCGATCCCTTTTTCAGTACGAAATTCCCCGGCCGGGGTCTCGGTCTCGCTGCAGTGCTCGGAATAGCCCGGGCGCACCGATCGGCCATCAAAGTGGATAGCGCCTTGGGCGAGGGCACGGTCATCCGGGTTCTGTTCCCCTGCCGTGCCGCGACGGAAGTGCCCGGCGAGACAACGGAAGATATCGAGTACGAAGTGGGCGGGAGCGTGGTCCTTGTTGTCGATGACGAACCCGTGGTGCGCCGCATCGCACGCCTGACACTGGAGCGCTTCGGGTACGAAGTTCTCCTGGCCGAGGATGGTCGTGAGGGGGTCGAGGTTTTCGCGGCCAATCAGGGATCCATCGA
>CAZWDH010000294.1:0-8335 GCA_964632865.1 uncultured Nitrospiraceae bacterium | reverse complement strand
TTCCGCGTCCACCGAGCAGAATACATACTGACAGTTCCTCGCGCGCGTCACCGCCACATTAAACACATTCGGATTGTTCAAGAACCGGAACGTCGCCGCGTGAGAATCCGGATCGACTACCAGCGACAAATACATCACATCGCGTTCCTCACCCTGAAACGTATGCGCAGTGCCGACGAGCATGTCGTGTTTCTTCAAGGCATCCAGCGAAACCGTTTTCTCGATCCGAGCCAGCAAGTGATCCACCTGATCGCGAAACGGACTCAGAATCCCGATGGACGACGCGGTCCCCGAAAGACTGGCTTCCCTTTGTATCCGCCGCGTCACCTCCGCAACCAGCGCATCCGCCTCCGCGCGGTTCACCCCCCGTTCGTTCCGCGAGCCCTGTACCCGACACAGTTCTATCGCTCGCAACGCCGTCGTCTCCGGCCGTCGGGTCATGACACGCAGGGCGTCTGCGTAAAACTCGCGATTGCTGAACGCAATGATCTGCGGCAGGCTGCGGAAATGCTCGTCCAGAAACATCACACTCTTCTGCGAGCCGATGGACTCGTTCACCAGATCCAGCACGCTCTTGTCTCGATACGCGAAAGCCCCCTGCTGCGCTTCATCCAGACCAAACTCTTCCGCCGCAAGTCGCTGGCGCTCTCGCGACAGAAACGACACATGCCGAAGCTGATTCGGATCGCCCACGATAGCGATGCGTCGCGCTCGCTGCAGCAGCGGCAAACAACTCGCCATGTCGCACTGCGTCGCTTCGTCGATGATCGCCACATCGAACAACTCATCGTTCAGCGGCAGCACTTCGGACAACTCCGACATCGTAACGAGCCAGATCGGAAAAGTCCGGAACAACACGTCGAGATCAATCTCGCCAAACATTCTCTCCTTCTTGCGATCCGTCCGGCTCCGCAGGGCGTGAAGTAGCTTCGTGAGATCGCCCCGGTGTTTCGTCACCATTGTGTCGAGCCGTTCGGCGATCAGCGCCTGCAGCAACTGTCGCGTAAGCGCCGTCGGCTGTAACAGGTGTTGCTCGTAGTTCCGCGTCAACGCCCAAAGCGGCTCCGGCGTCGCCTTGCGCCAGTTCAGGTATGCCAGTTGTAACCGGCTCCACAAACCGTCCGCCCCTGCTTGCGTCTTCACCAGCCCCCAGCGCTGTTCCAACGCGCTCAATTGCTCGAGACGCCGCTCCAGTTTCCGGACCGATCGCTCCGTTTGCGCAAGAGTGAGCCGCAGTTGCGAAGACGGCGTCTGCAAATCCCGCGTCCCCGGCCGGATGCCCTGAAGAAGCATCTCAAGATACTTCTTCATCTCTCGAACCGATTGTTCCTGACCCGCCCGAATGATGCACTGCGTCGGTCCGATCATCTCCTCAATCTTGCCGTGGATAACTTCAATCGCATGATGCATGCGGGACGCAATCAGAACCGACCGACCCTTACTCAACTGGTCCAGGGCCAGCGCCGCGATCGTGTACGACTTCCCAGTACCCGGCGGACCGATGACCAGCGTCAATGGATTGCTACACGCCGATTCCATCACCGCCACTTGCGCCTGACTCAACACCGCCGGCACGCAGGGCTCGGATCGTGACGTTGAGGTCGACGCCGATTCCGCCGGTCGTTCTCCAAGGAGCACCTGTAGCGGCGTCGACAAACGCGGCGCGTTCGCAACGGCTTCCAGCTCGAACAGAACGCCCCGTGTATCCGGCGAGTTTGGAATGAGTGCCATCGATGCGGCACTCAGACAGGCGAGGGGAGGCGCGCCGCTCGGACGTTCCGCGGTCATCGCCTCGCGGACGGCCCGTTCCGTCGCCAGATTCGGATACTCGGATAGCCCCCAGAAGTCGATCCCCTGCGCAAAATCCGACAGCAGCCCCATCAACTGATGGACGCTGTCCTTTTCAAAGGGCGGCGAGGGCAGCGCCGCGAGCAGTTCTTCCACAAAGGTCTCAGAAATCTCGCCCCCGCCCGCGAAGGCCGTCAACACAGGCACATTGACGCGCTGCTGATCCAGCGATGCCCGCAACATCCACCCCTTCGGCGATTCGACTATCTCCGCTGGATAGAAGAACAACGGCGCGCACAGTTGCGCGGGCAGTAAACCATGTTTCGGCGCTGGCCCCACGATAGGAAACGCGCAGTACACCAGCGACTTCTCTTTCCGGTGAAGACTCGCCTCCTTGGAAGCCGCCTCAGCGGCCGCAGGCTCCAACGGAATCTCATTCAAGATCCCCCGCAGCAAATCCTCCGTATCCCGCAAGAACACGCGATGACGAATCTTCTCGTGAAACAGATTCGTAATCGACGTCTCACGATTATCCGACTCGTAACACCGCCGCAGATATCGAATGATGTCAGATGCTTGTGCCATGCCGCCCCGCTTACCAACTACCGCGCGTCATTGTGCATATGCTCCTGATTGCGGGCAAGACTGCGACAACAGCGAAATTGCGCCGCACCGGCCTCACGCGCTACTCTATGCGCTCCCACAACGTCGTAACGCGCCCGCGATGCGAATTTGCAGGCCGACCGAGACGGGGAGTTCGAATTGTAGCGCCCGGCTTCCACGCCGGGCGAGATTCGGAGCCGGAAGAATGGGGACTGTTTCCATTTTCCTTCTCCGCGTCAGGGCGATTTCTCAGTGATCTCAAAGGAAAATGGTAACTGTCCCCATTTTTTCGACGACGATAGACGAGGTCCACATCAGGAGGTTTCATGAGCGGTTCACCAGCGATCAGCGCAAAGACTCAACTGTGCGCGGTCATCGGCAATCCCATCGGGCATAGCATGTCGCCCGCCATCCACAACGCGGGCTACGCCGCCAAAGGGCTCGACTTCGTCTACGTGGCTTTCGCGGTCGAAGACGTGAAAGGCGCCCTCGCCGGCATGCGCGCGTTCAACGGATTCCGCGGCATGAGCGTGACCATTCCCCACAAGGTCGAGGTCATGAAGTATTGCGACGAGATCGCGGAGGTCGACCGGTCCATCGGCGCCATCAACACCGTCGTGCACGAGGACGGCAAACTCATCGGCTTCGGGACGGACGGTCCCGGCGCCTTGAAATCGCTTACCGACCACGGCGTCGATGTGGACGGCAAGAATGTGCTCGTCATCGGCGCGGGCGGCGCGGCGCGCGCGATTACCTTCACGCTCGCCTGGACCACTAAACTCAACGAGCTGACCTTGCTCGACATCAACGAAGAACTGCTCAACGGCCTAGCCTCCGATCTCAAGTCGGGCACGAAGGCCAACATCCAGGCCAGCCTCTCCACGCCGGACTCCCTCGCGGCCGCCATGGCCAAGGCCGACATCATCATCCATTGCACCTCCATCGGCATGCACCCCAAGGAAGACGCCTCGCTCGTACCGCCCGATCTCTTTCGCGCGGCGCAGGTCGTCTTCGACATCGTCTACAACCCGCTCGAAACGAAACTGCTCAAAGACGCCAAGGCCAAAGGTCTGAAGACCATCCCCGGCGTGGAGATGTTCGTCAACCAGGCCGTCCTGCAGTTCGAACGGTTCACCGGAGTCGACGCGCCCGTCGAGGTCATGCGCAACATCGTGCTGGAGAATCTGAAATCATGAATATCGTGTTGATCGGCTACCGCGGCACCGGCAAATCGGAAGTCGGCAAGCTTCTCGCCCAAGGCTTGGGCATGGAATACGTCAGCATGGACGCGCGCATCATCGAAAAGGCGGGCATGTCCGTCCCGGAGATCGTCGAAAAATACGGCTGGCCCGGCTTCCGCGACATCGAAACCGAAGTCGCCCGCGAATACGCCGCCCGCGACAACCTCATCATCGACTGCGGCGGTGGCGTCATCGAACGCCCCGAGAACATCGAAGTGCTCCGTCAAAACGGCCGTATCTTCTGGCTCAAAGCCTCCGTCCCGACCATCGTCTCCCGCATCCAGGGCGACACCGAACGCCCCTCGCTCACCGGACAGAAAAGTTTCACCGACGAAGTCGCCGAAGTCCTCGAACGCCGCACCCCCATCTACAAAGCCTCCGCCCACCACGAAATTGACACGGACCCGTTGACGCCGGAGGAAGTTGTGGAACGGATTCAAAAGTTGCAGGGTGAAAAGCGATAGAGACAGCCAGTCGACCGTTCATCGGTCATGATTCATCCCAGGTCTGCGCGAGTACACATCTCACATATGGCTCGCGTGCGTTCTGATACGTCCAATACTCAATGGCTGGTTTCAGGACGCTCAGACGGGCAAGCATTTCGGAGCAATGAACGAAATGGACGCTGAAACGCTCAGATCCCAGTACGATTCGATTCTTTCAATTGATATTCGTGATGCTTCGGATATGAAGCGGTTGATTGACGAGTATTCGGATTCGGTGGCCGCAGGGGACGAGTACATACTTATCAACGAGATCCATTCCAACGCGAACCTGAACGATTCCACGCTCGCCTCTGCCCACGACCGTGCCGTCAGGCAGCTAAAACCAATTCATGAACGGTACCGTCATCTCCTGAAACAGAAGATATACGAGAACCGGGATCTCCTGGGCGATTGGGAAGAGACCTACGCTGCGTTTGGAAGGCGGGTTGAGTGCGAACAGCGCACATATTGCGACGCGAATACCGAGCTAATCGTGGAAGAGGCCCGGCTGGTGAGGCGCTATCACGAACTCCGGGCCGACGAGCCCCTGGTCTTCGATGACAACGAATATGACGACCAGAGTCTGACGGAATTGTCGAGGGATGTGAGTCCCGACAGACGGCGGCAGATCTGGTTGACACAAACGAGGCATCACCATCGGAATGCCGATGAGATCAATGAGGTTTTTGATTGTCTTGTCGCACTTCGTGGGAAGATGGCGCGAAACGCCGGTTTTGACGACTATGTCGGCTACAGTTTCTGCGCAATGGGACGAACCGACTACGGGCCGCTGGAAGCCCGACAGTTGCACGAGCGCATTGAACGGGATATTGTCGCGCAGTCGCCGGATGACCGGGGTCTTGCCCACTTGAAATCACCGCATGATCATAGGTCGTCTTACAGGGAAAAGGTAAACTTGTCTGTGGACGAAGCGATTGCGGATGCGACCGAAATACTTCGCGCGGTGGATGAGGATTTTGCCCGCCAATTCATAGGCATCGTGAATTCGGACAACGCCGATCTCGCACGACGTCCCGATAAGATTCCCGGTGCGTATTGTTGGACGCTGCAGAACCGACGTCAACCGTATTTGCTCATGAACCCAACAGGTACGGAGCGGGATCTCTGGACACTCCTTCACGAAGGCGGTCATGCGATCCATGCATTGGCTTGCAGTCATCACGCGCTGGTCGACTACCGGGAACCACCGCTGGAAATGCAGGAACTCGCGGCGTACTTCTTCGAATTCCTGGGGACCCTACACTTGGAGGCAATATATCCCGCGGAAGTCGCGAAGAAAGCTCGGACCGCCTTTGACCAGCGTATGCGTCGGATGGTCGCTTGGCTGTGCGTGGGAGATGTCTTTCAGCATTGGGTATACCAGAACCCGGGGCACAGTAATACCGATCGGGGTCAAAAATGGGTCGAACTGAGGAAACGATTCGGCTTGAGTGAAGACTGGTCCGAGTATGAAGACTTACTAGCCTGCGAATGGCAATCTGTTCCCCACTTCTTTCAATATCCCTTCTATTCTATTGATTACATTGTGGCAATTTGCGGCGCACAAGAATTGCGCGAACGCGCAGAAACAGAGGGACGGAATACGATCCGCTGCTTCAGCGCAGCCATGGCGCTCGGCGGAAGTCGTAGTTTAGACAATCTTTGGTCCACGGCTGGCCTCGATTTGACCGTAGGATAAGAATTGACTCGCCCGCTCGTAAGCGATCCGAAGTGTAGACGATTGTGGAGAATCACGGCTGGTCCGGCGTTCGAGATATCAAGTATGAAGTCGCTGAAGTCCTCGAACGCCGTACCCCCATCTATACAGCCTCCGCCCACCACGAAATCGACACCGACCCCCTCACCTCGGAAGAAGTGGTGGAGGAGGTTGTCCAGTACTAACAAAACAGTTAGTCAGGGCTTATAGGATCTCTCAAGCGATTTCGTACCCGAAAGGACGCAAGGTCTCGCAACCATCTCTGTCGTCCCTGCTGTCTCTGCTGTCTCTGGCTCCCATCACTCCATAATCGCCACCGTTTCCATCGGCACCAACCGCACCGGCCCCAGCAGTCCCGACTCCACCAGCGGCCACTCTTCCGGCTTAAACTCCGTGTAGTCTACCGTCACGATGTTGATCTCCCGCATGACCTTCCACGCGTCGGTTTCCTGCGACAGCGCGCGAATGCGATTCGCAGTCAAATTGGTCACCTCGATTTCGATCGTGTTCTCGCCCGCTTGGAGATACCTCCCAATTCTCACACGGAACGGCAGCGACACCAACGTCCCGGCGTCTTTCCCGTTCACGCGAACCCGCGCGCTCTCCCGCACGTCGCCTAAATCCAGAATCCACTCATCCGCGGAAGTGGGGGAGGGGACGTCGACGCGAACGGTGTAGCGTCCCACGCCCGCGAACTCCGTTGCCGCGCCACCCGGCGTCTCCGTCCACGAAGCCAGTGTTTCCAGCATCGCGGACGGTGGAAGCGCCGGACCGCCATCGACAAACTCGAGCGACCACGTTCCCTCCACTGGAATCCCGTCGCCCGCCGTTTGCAGGTACAACCAAGGCGCTGTGTCAACCGCCGCATCGTAGGTCCGAACGATCGTGGACACGCCCGGTTCGAGTTGCAGATAGATCGATTTCCCACCCTCGCCGTCCGCAATTCGAAGCGACCCCGATTCGCCCGTCATCGGATCAAACAGCACCGCCGATTCAAAAGACGTCGCCAACGGCAGCCACCCATCAAAGGCCTCCGCTGTATGGTTTACGATGAAATAGTAATACCCGCCATCCACGCGCCGCCGCACAAACTGCAATCCCTGGTCCGCCATCGGCTCCCGGCGCAGGCCCAGCGCGTCCAACGGAAGTAACGCATCCTGCGCGGACCAGACCGAGTGCTGCGCGCGGTCCCGTTCCTTCGCGAGTTCAGCCCTGCGTTCCTCCAACCGCGCGAATCCCGGAACGTCAGTAGGAAACGAGCCTTCGATTAAAACCGTCCCGCCTTGCCCCGCAAGATCGACGAGTTGCCTCAGGGTCTCCGGCGGCATGTACGTGCACTGTGGCACCACCACCGCACGGTACGCGCCGCCCGGCGCCTGCAGCTTTCCATCGCGAACCTGCAACTTCTGTATCAACGCATCCGATATGAAATCGAAGGTGTACCCGCGATCCATCAACCGCTGCGCCAAATCGCCCATGGTGGATTCCGACATCCACTTCGCGCCATGGACTGACATGCGCATGTCCAACCCCTCGGGCGAACTCCACAGATCGTGGATAGGCCAGTAAAGCAGGATATCGTTCGCGGCCGTCCCGGCCTGCAACACCGACTGGCACCGCGCCACGTACGTGTTGATCTGCGGCAAGTCGCGCCAGATGGAATTGCGCCAATCGAACTTGGTCGACGCATAAAAGAACCATCCCGGCCACGGCGCGTCCTCCGGCGAAAAGCAGGTGCCGTGATAGAAAATGTGGTTGATCCCCGCCAGGAAAAACCGGTCCAGTTGCAACTTCACCTGCCCCAGGTTCGTGTGCCAATGCTCCCGCAACCACGTGCACGTCTCCGACGATACCAGTTGCTTGCCCGGCTCGTGCGCCACGTGCGCCGCCGACGCCGCCAGCATACACACCCGCAAATCCGTGTCGCCCTCGCGCGACATATCCGGGTCCAACCGGAACCCCGGAATCAGATACTCCGGCGCGCCGAACATCTCCGTCTCCGGGATGTCGCAGGCCGCATACATATCGATCAGGTTCGTTGGACTCCCATGCGCCTGATCCCGCGTCAGCATGCCCCGCGCGCGGCACCAGTCGATCCACACCTGCATGGTTTCCCCGTGCAGTTCCGCCAGCGTGAGCCGATAGTCGTACTTCAACCGCGATAACGTATCCGCGTCCGTCTCCGAACTAAACAGTTCCGGCAGCCGCGCCTCCAGATCGTAGCCGCGCCGGTCCTTGAACGCCGGAATGACCTCTTCCGCCCAGTTGCCCTGATACTCGAAGGAATCGTGATACTGCGCTCGCGGCATGGCCGGTTTCGCGGCATCAAACGCCGCAGTGAATCGTTCCAGATACTGCTCCATCGCCGCCGGCGAATACGGATTCATCATCATGCCTTCGCCGCCCGGCGCCGCCCGCTTCACTTGCCGTCCCGGCTTCAGCGTATACCCTTCGCCGTTTTCATTCGGTGCGATGATCGTGTCCGCCGCGTTGCCTTCGAG
>CAZWDH010000293.1:2486-8393 GCA_964632865.1 uncultured Nitrospiraceae bacterium | reverse complement strand
TTAAGTCGATTGCAACCGGACATGGTTGATTGGCGGTCACCGTTTGCTTACGGTGGCGGGCAAACAGACTTAGCGGCCGCGAACAGGAAGGTGGTTAATTGGATGTTGCATCGGTTGCCGTGGCTTGTGGTCTTACTCACCTGGGGGCAGACGGTACCCCACGCCGAAGAACCTCCCTCATGGTCGGGTATCTACCCCCATCTTGCGTACTACAACCAGGAGAACGAATGTGGTACGGGGGCCGTCGTCCCTTGGGCGGACCGGCTTTGGCTGGTGACCTATGCGCCTCACGCGCCCGGCGGCTCCACAGACAAGCTGTATTCCGTGACCCCGAACCTCCAGCTCACGCCGTACGAAGAAAGCGTCGGTGGTACCCCGGCGAACCGGATGATCCATGCCGAGTCCAACCAGTTGTTCATCGGGCCTTACGCAATCGATTCCGCCGGTGCGGTGCGGGTGATTCCCTACGATGACCTGTATGGCCGGCCCACGGGCAACGCGCGCCACCTGTCCGATCCGGAGAATCGAATTTACTACGCGACCATGGAAGAAGGTTTCTACGAGGTCGACGTCCACACGCTGGCCGTCACCGAACTGTATCCCGACGGGAATCGTGTAGACGACGTCGCAGGAGCGCTCTTGCCCGGGTACCACGGCAAAGGGCTGTACTCCGGTCAAGGGCGTCTCGTGTACGCCAACAACGGCGAACACACGCAGCTCGCCCGGGAACGGCCCGACGTCGCGTCCGGGTGCCTCGCGGAATGGGACGGCGAAACGTGGACGGTCGTGCGCCGGAACCAGTTTACGGAAGTCACCGGCCCCGGCGGGCTGCGTGGAAACGAACATCCCGAAACGGACCCCATCTGGAGTATCGGATGGGATCATCGCTCGCTGATTCTCATGGTGCGCGACGAAGGGACGTGGCATTCCTACCGTTTGCCGAAGGCCAGCCATTGCTACGACGGCGCCCATGGCTGGAACACGGAATGGCCGCGTATCCGGGACATCGGTGAGGACGATCTGCTGATGACGATGCACGGGATGTTCTGGCGCTTTCCCCGAAGTTTCACAGCCGAACATTCAGCGGGCGTTGCACCGCGGTCCACGTATTTGAAAGTTATCGGCGATTTCGCGCGATGGAAGGATCGCATCGTTCTCGGATGCGACGATACGGCCAAGGCCGAGTTTCTCAACAAGCGCATCGCCAAGGGCAACATCGCCGCTCCGGGACAATCCCAATCCAATCTTTGGTTCGTGTCCCCGGACCAACTGGACCGGTTTGGACCGCCCATCGGCCGGGGCGCGGTGTGGCTGGACGATTCCGTCGAGGCGGATGCCCCTTCAGAACCGTTTCTATTCGCGGGTTTTGAGCGGAGGGCAGTACACCTGGTCAACGGCGGCGACGCGCCGGTGAACCTGACATTTGAAATCGACCCGGATGGAACCGGGACGTGGCGCGAACTCCTCACACGCGCGGTGCCGCCAGGCTATGTCTGGCAGGAGTTTGATCCATTCGCGCCGGGAACCTGGATTCGCGTGCGTGCCGACCGGGCAGTGGATCGCCTGACCGCGCAATTCACATACGCGGACGCTGATCCGCGTCGGGGCGAGGCCGCAGCCATCTTCGACGGCCTGGCAACTCCCGGGTCCACGGCTTCCATTGGAGGACTGCTCTGGGCGCGTGGAGATGACACGGGAACGTTACGCATCGCGCTGGATGACGGAGGCCTTTTTGAAATGGATGGCGCGATGCAACTACGGGCCGTGGAAGATGCGGACAGCCATGCCTGGATGCGCGAACATCTCGAGGTGCCGTCGAACGTGCTGACCATCGACGACGCGTCCGCGCTGTACATTGATGACGACGGAAATCGATACCGTCTCCCCAAAGGCGACCCGGCCCTCGAAGCCTCGGAGCTGTTGGGGCCCGAACGCATCGACCGTGAGGTCTGCACGGAGCGGGATCTCTTCAATTGCCTTGGCACGTTCTATGAACTACCTGCGCGAAACGCGGGCGGGTTCGCCAAGATCCGTCCCATCGCCACGCACAACCGGCGCATCCGCGACTACTGCTCCTGGCGCGGGCTCCTGGTGATGTCCGGCATCGATCTCGAGGCGCGTAACGGCAATCGCCATATTGTCCAATCCGGTGACGGCCGCTGCGCCGTCTGGGTTGGCGCGGTTGACGACCTCTGGCAGTTCGGCAAGCCAACCGGACACGGAGGGCCTTGGAAGCACGCGCAGGTCACAGCCGACACACCGTCAGATCCGTATCTGTTCTTCGGGTACGACCGGAAGCGGATGGCCATCGAAAACGAGGGCGACGCGGCCGTCACCTTTCACATCGAGATCGATATCACCGGCACGGGCTCCTGGCAGCGGTTGATGTCGGTTGATGTCCCCGCGCAAACGCGGACACCATGGCATACCTTTCCGGACAGCCTCCAGGCGTATTGGATTCGGGCTGTCGCCTCACGCGATACCTCGGCTTCAGTGGAGTTCATTTACGAGTGACGTTGACAACGTGCGCGGAATTGCGCAGCATACTCGGCAGGTGTTCATCGTACCGTTCGTTCCTGCACCGAGCCTGAGGTCCCTACAGCCCGAGAGCCAAACGCATGACGGTATCTCCGACTTCTGGAAGCGCGTCCACGCCCGCCGTGGAGGTGATCGACACCCACGGCCGCCTGCCCAAATTCTGGCCGCGGGACGTGACGTTCTTCGCGAATCTCCTTTCCCTGTTCTTCGGCAACGAAGGCGGTACCGCCTCGCTTCGCCGCGAAGTGGGCGAGATTGACTCCTATGGCGGCCGGTTGGTGCCGATCGTGAACCTGCTGTTCCGCAACCCTGACAACCTTCTGGTCTTGCCGCGCGACCCCGATCCGAATCTCTACGCCTATTTCCGGGACGATCTCGGACTCTCGCTACCCGAAATGCACGTTATGACGCGCGAGGAGTTTCTCCAGTTCGGAGAATCCGTTGCGCGCGACGGCGCCGAATCGATCGATCTCGTCCAGGAACTTGCCGGTCACGAGAGCCGCTGGGTAGACGGGTTTGTCACAGACGAAACGCTCGTCAACATCGCCCGCAAGCTCGGCAAGCAAACCATCACGTCGGAAGAAGGCAGCCGGTGCGGAAACAACAAGTTGAAGCTCCACCAATTTCTTGAGGCCAATGGACTGCCCGTCGTCGATACGTGCTTCGCGGAATCGGTTACGGACATTCCCGCATGCGCGCGGGCCTTGGCGGACCGCGGCTTTCGCGCGGCCGTCGTGAAGGCGCAAGTCGGCGCATCCGGCATCGGGATGGTGAAGTTAGAGGATATCAGCAAGAAGGTTGATGCTTCCGACATCCCCGCGTACCTGTTCCACGAGGGGCCGTGCATCGTGCAAGGTTGGCTGGAACCGGGGCACGGCGGAGTAGAGGCGATCTGCAGTCCGAGCGTGCAGATCTTCGTGAACGAGACTGCCGTTTACCTATACGACGTAACGGAGCAGATCCTCAGCGAGACGAGCGTGCACGAGGGCAACGTTTCGCCCCCGCCGTACCTCCGCGCAAACCCCGGCATACGGAAGGCTCTATTCAAGCAGGCCGGCGTGGCAGGCCGCTGGCTTCACGAAGTGGGTTATCGAGGCACGGCGAGCGCGGATTTCCTTCTCGTCCGGTATGAAGACCGCCATGATCCAGGAGTGTACATCTGCGAGCTGAATGCCCGTGTAACGGGCGCGACGTATCCATCCGTCATCGCGCGCCAGTTTCTGCCCGAGGGTGCCTGGCTCCACCGCAACCTTCGCCTCGATGCGCCGTTGCCGGGCGGGGCTCTTCTGGCCATGTTCGAGCGCGGCGGGTATCTATATCGTCCCGGCGGGATGCGGGGCGTCGTGCCGGTGAACTTCAATTTCGGGCCCGACGGGTTTGTGCACAAGGGGCAGTTCCTCTGCCTTGCCGAAACGGGCGAAGCCTGCGCCGAGTTTTTCGATACCGCCCAGGCCAACACCAATGTACAATGGGCGGTTGATCGCGATTAAACTCCATGAAAGATTCCGCCATGCAAGACCGTACCGAACTCGCGGCGCGCCTGACGGCGTTGACCCGTGACCTCGTAATGATCCGCAGCACCGACGCGCGGCCCGACGAACGCGAACGCTGCTTTCAGCTTGTTTCGAATCATCTTGACGGCTTGGACCATGTGACGATTCGGCGTTACGAATCCAACGGGTACGGGTCAATGGTCGCGGCGCCACAAGATGATTCTGCGCCCGCCATCATGTTGTGCGCCCACCTCGACGTGATCGAGCATCCTGACTTGCTCTCGTACGGTTCGATCATCTGCGACGGCCGCATCATCGGCCCCGGGGCGGGCGATATGAAAGGCAGCCTCGCTATCCTTCTCGAACTCTTCCGGTCGCTGCACCAGCGTACACCGGGTTTATCGCTGGGTCTCGCGGTTACATCCGACGAGGAATGCGGCGGTGAAGACGGGTTGCGTTTCTTGTTCAGCGACGTTGGATTGCGCTGCGGACAGGCCATCATGCCCGACGGCGGATCGCTGAACCGCATCACCGTGGAAGAGAAAGGTATCCTGCACGTGAATGTCACCTGTCATGGCGACGCGGCCCACGCGGCGCGCCCCTGGCAAGGCGTCAATGCCCTCCATCGGCTCATGGATGGCCTGACCGCGCTCGTACGGCACTTCGACCAGTACGCCCATGGTGGACCTGACGCCGCCGGGGAGTTGTGGTACCCCACCTGCTCCGTCACCATCCTCCACAGCGACAACGAGTCCATCAACCGCATCCCCGAAAAGGCCACCGCCGGTTTAGACCTGCGCTATCCCTCGCCGCACACATCGCAAACGATGCTCGACGAGATTCGCCAGGTACTGGGCGAACACTGCGAAATTGAGGTTTTGGTCACCTCCGAACCGACGCACCTCACACCGGACGATCTCTTCTGCCAAATCGCTGAGGAAACCACCGGCCAACCGGTGATGCGCGCCCGCGCCTCCGGCGGCAGCGACGCCCGCTACATCGCCGACTTCGGCATCCCGGTCAACCTGTCCCAACCCATCGTCGGCAACATCCACAGCCAAGACGAGTGGATCGACATCGCCTCCATGGTCAGCTATTACCAAATTTGCGAAGCGTACGTGCGACGAAAGCTTGGGGGGTAAGAGCTACGGCGCTCGCTGTTTAGGGATGAAGAAAGAAATGGTGAACGGGGTGGGGATCGAACCCACGACCACCGGATTAAAAGGTGGACAGCACACTAACTGTAGCAACTAACAACAACACCGTACAACACAATCGAACATTGGCTTACGCCGACGTGCGGGCGACTCATCGTCGCTGTCATTTGCCCCTTTTTGTCCGCGAGTGTGCCACCAGTGTGCCATTTCTTGAGCATCCTTAGAAATCGGATTGGCTGTCCGCTAGTGTCAATTCTATTGGCCCGTCTAATGCGAGCGTGGCATCCTTGACTAATTGTCCGGCTTCCTCGTCTGTAAGGGTTCGTTCGCGCAACGAGCGCAGCTTAATTTTGAAAGTAACCTCACTCTGGATTCCAATAAGACGCTCTTCCGAGACATTGTAGTAGTGGTCACTGTGGTCGGATATATGCAACCCGGAGAGTCGCTCGTCATCAAGCAAATACAAATCGGCCTTGAACACAAGGTAGCTAAGCTCTGCGTCGAATTCGGCATAAAAAGGCACGGAGAATATGCCGTTACCGAAGTACCGCGTGTCTTCGGCCACGAATTCTAGATTTCGAACTTCACCAACAGCGTCAATAAATGCCTCGTGATTGTCCTCAGGGATGTCCGCGTCCTCGACGGTCATGTTGGGAATGTCGTCGAGAAAAAGTTCTTCGAATTCGCCAGTCATGGATTGAAGCGTAGCAAGCGAGATC
>CAZWDH010000293.1:0-2476 GCA_964632865.1 uncultured Nitrospiraceae bacterium | reverse complement strand
CCGCTTCACCAAATCAACGTTTGTTTTCGCGTTCGCCTCCATGAGGAGTCGTTGACATTGCTTGGAACCAATGAAATCGGACAGTCTCCTGTGAATGATCACGGCTCCGTTCGATTCGAATGTTCTGCCCAAGCGAGCATCTGAGGCGATGAAATGTACCCGTTTGTACTGTTTCGTGAGATCGAAGACCGATTGGCAGATGAATGCGTCAGGAATGTCGGCACGAGCCTTCTTTTCACCAAATGGAAGATCCCCGCTGAAATAAGCTTCGGCGACCTTCCGTCCGTGTTTGGACCGAACGGGATGTTTGACAGCCTTCACCCTGGTCCACCACTTTGTTAGCCTTCTTGCCTCTGAAGCTCCCAACGATTTACTCAGCTTCTTGATTCTCGCCTTAGCTTCCTCGACTCTTTTCATGGCTTCGCTTGACAAACCTGCTTTGCCAAGTTCTTTGAGACCAGTGATCGAAATATTACATGCCTTTTGGATTCGCTCAGCGTAGTGCGATAGAGCTTCATGTTCGACGTAATACGGCACGTGAATCCTGACTTTACCGGTCATTGCGACGCGTTCCAAGGCTTGGAACGCTTGGCCACGAAGGGCCATGTCCGCTCCATAGATGCTACTATCCAAAACGACCTGAATCATCCGCTAGATCCCCTGGTTTCCCCAACTTGAAGCCGCCAAGCCTGTCGGAATAGTATTCATGCCATAGGTATGCCTGTAACCAGCAACACCAACAAAATTAGCAGGTTAGGGGACGATGCGCAAGAGGGAGGCGGGGTTCTTGCCGGACCAGCGGGGAGAGGCGCAGACTCGAAAGGAACTGATCGACCCGAAGCTTAAGGCCTTGGGGTGGCAGGTCGTGCCTTACGAGCAAGGGAAGCCCCTGGCTGCATACGATCAATGCGCCATCGAGGAGTACCCCACCGCGAACGGACCCGCAGACTATGCTTTTTGTGTCGGCGGTCAGATACTTGGCATTGCGGAGGCCAAGAAGGTTAGCTTGGGGCCTCAGAACGTTCTGACGCAGGCCGAGCGCTACTCAAGGGGCGTATCCGAAAGCTTCCTCAACTTCGACGGCTTCCGCATCCCCTTTCTTTATTCCACCAATGGGGAAGTTATCTGGTTCCACGATGTACGCAATCCGCTAAACCGTTCCCGCAAGATTTGTCGTTTCCATGCCCCTGGAGCGCTCCAGGAGCTCCTGGAACGGAACTTTGACGCCTCGGTCGAGTCTTTACTCGATTCCCCGAACGATAACGCCTTTCTGCGCCCCTATCAGGTCGAGGCGAACACGGCGGTAGAACAAGGCATAGCTAGCCGAAAGCGCCAAATGCTCGTGGCAATGGCCACGGGTACCGGCAAGACGTTCACCCTTGTAAACCAGACTTATCGGCTCATGAAGTCCGGGACGGCCAAGCGAATCCTCTTCCTTGTGGACAGGCGTGCCTTGGCCGCTCAAGCCGTGAGAGCGTTTGCCTCTTTCGAGGCCGAACCCGGCCTAAAGTTCGATAAGATTTACGAGGTCTATAGCCAGCGATTCCGGCGCGAAGACGTGGAAGACGAGCCTTTTGACCCCAAAGTCCTGCCGAACCGATACCTGACCGACCCCCAACCGGGACACGCCTTCGTCTATGTTTGCACGATTCAGCGGATGGCAATAAACCTTTTCGGGCGAAACAGCATGTTCGAATTGGGTGACGAAGAAGTCGATGAAGATGCCGCAGAGATCAACATACCCATCCACGCGTTCGACCTAATCATCGCGGACGAGTGTCATCGCGGGTATACGACGAAAGAGCTTTCCTTGTGGCGGGGCACCTTGGACCATTTCGACGCGATCAAGGTGGGCCTTACCGCCACTCCCGCAGCACACACCAAAGCGTACTTCCGAGACATCGTATTCCGTTACACATTCACCCGTGCGGTCCGGGAAGGCTACCTCGTAGACTATGACCTGGTGCCGGTTCGCTCCGAGGTTCGCATGAACGGCGTCTTTCTGAAAGAAGGCGAATCCGTGGGCATGATTGATACGGACACCGGACACGAGCAATTGGACATTTTGGAGGACGAGCGAGACTTTGACGCGAGCACCATCGAGGTCAAGGTCACGGCTCCCGACAGCAACCGAAAGATCATCGAAGAGATTCGCAAACGCCAAGCAGGCAAAGGCCCTCTTGTGACACCTGAAGAATGGATGAAGTTGCAGCGGTACATGGTCTCCCTTTACCAGTACCAGTTCGACGCCATTCAGAAAAAAGGAGCGGTCACGGAAGTTGTCCCGGGATTCTGGTGGCTCAGCAAGTCGGCCTATGACAACGAGCGGTTTGGAGTAATGATTCCCAGCGAAATGGATTTTCTTATGGTGGAGGATCAGGTGAGAAACGACCTTTCAGGCCGTTGAATTGACAAGCCATTAATGGCAGAAAGGAGGTCCGACATGCTCGATGAAAACGAAGTCAGTGTGTTCGTT
>CAZWDH010000292.1:5318-8484 GCA_964632865.1 uncultured Nitrospiraceae bacterium | reverse complement strand
CCCGAAAAAGTGCCCCGTAATGTTCGCGCGTAGGTGGCTCCATCAGCCTGAATATACTGGGGGTCCCGCATTGCGTATATCTTCTCGAACGACAAGGCGCGGAGGCTGACTGGATAGGGCTTTCCTCCAACTGAACTCCAAAACACTCCCTGACCCGGGATAGGTTCGTTGAGGAGCGAACTCAACAAATCGTCGCTGAAATGGGCGTTGGCTCTCTTCAGTGACGTAAGATCTGCCGCCGACAGCAGATGAAAGATGAACCAGTTGTCGCCTTGGCTTAAGATCTCAACTGGAATGCTGCCGGGCTGCTGCGTGATCAACAGTGCACCAAGATCGTATTTACGCCCTTCCTTCACCCAAGAGATATAGGGCTCAGCGGCAGGCGCATTTTCATTCAGGACGGACTGCGCCTCTTCGACTACCGCGATCGTCGGGATAGTCTTTGGATCGGCTGCCGTAAATTCCTGCTGGTTTCGGTCGAATATTCGGCGGAGGATCAGACCTGAGAGCACCAAAGACTGCCCACCGCGCATCTGCGAGACATCAATTACACATAGTTTCCCTTCGGAAAGTGCGTGCACTAGCATGTCCATAAGTTGGCTGCTTTTGTTGTGAAGCATCTTCACAATCGCAGTCATATTGCCTCTAGCTGCCAACGCTTCTGCTTCTTGTCGTTGTCGATCTAAGTCGAGCAATCGGCAGATGTCATCTAGTGACGTCGTGTTACCATTGGTATCAATAAGGTTCACAAGTGATTCCCAGCGATCCTGCGGTAACCCTCGTAGTTTTCGGACATTCTGTTGATCCTGACGCTCTGGCCCCAGCGCAATTGATATTACATCGCCTGGTCGTAGGCGCCGGATATCCAGCTTGATACCGCCAGCCACGAAAGACTGGTAAAAAGCACTTGGGTTCTTTCGATCGGTAAAGACGACGAGTTTGTCCTCAAGTTCGGGGACATCACACAACCCAGGGCGTCCCTTGTCATCGGGCCAGAAATACTCCCCATCCGGATCAAAAATTACCGTTCCAACGGGAACCACTTTTCCAGCGCGTTTCGTGACGGTTGGCGTCGTCTCGTAGAGCTTTGAGAAGAGCAGTTTGTTGAGATTTGATTTACCGAAACCCGCGCGAGCAAAAACGAAGCTGCGCCGAGATACAAGCGACTCGATTGGGAATCTCACCAGTACCTCTGGGCTTACCACTTGCATCCATTCCTCTGATTCAAGTGACTTGCTGGACCCCGCGTAAATATATTCGCCAAACGCAAGATGTCCGATTGGCGCTCCGTCGATATTATGACCGGCAATCTCCCGCAGAACATCCGCGCTCGGGAAAGCCACTTTGCTTCCTACATGAGGCAATCGGCGATGCGAGGGCACAAAGGTAAGTCCGTCACCATTTCGCCGCAGTACGCCGAGAACCCGGATGTTTATTCGGTACTTCAGGTATTGCTCACGCAGATCCTCAGGAATTGGTCGATCCTCACGGACAGCGCGGATGTTAAACTCCTCCCCGGATCCAAAGGATAACTTGCCCTCAGACGAGAATGAAGCGATGCGCCCCAACACCGCCTCATCAGGTGTTTCTAATTGGACTAAGACGAATTGCCCGTGCATAGGGATGTTCTGGAATTCGTTTCGGTACGGAAGAACCAGGTCGGCATGGAATTCCATGCCTCCCTGCTGGAACCCCCGAAAAATACCGACGACTTTGTCTCTAGGAAAGAGCTGAATGTCTGCCACGTTATTACCCTCAGCTGTAGCGGCGTTGCGCAGGATCAGCGTCCTGAAGCTGAAACACGTCCAAGGTCCCCGCATCACCAGCGAGACTCGATCGCACACCTTCGTATATAAAGTCTTGCAAGATGTCGAAATCGAAATCGACCAATGCCGCGTTCTCATGTGCCTTTTGCAGACAACGCGGATAGTGAGGCACAGGAAAACCATTGATCGCGTCGGACAGCATTGAACCGAGAATGGTCTGGGATTCCCCAACCTGCGGAACAAAGATATCGATTGGCCAAATAGGGTCACGGCGATGCACGCCGAACTTTACCAGAAACATTTTGCCGCCGACGAATTTATTAATTTCCCCGCCATCAAGTTCGCGGTCGTCACCTCTCGCGAATTCCGACCAAACGTAGGCTTTCTCTTCTACCTCACGTGGCACCTCCACGAAAGACGGATAATCAGTCTGGAGTACGCCTTCGAGGGCCATTGCGAGTCGATAGCGTGCGAGCACTTTGCTGTGTTTAGCCACTCCGGCCAGGAATATCCGACGGCGGCTCCCATTCCACTGCGCGTCGATACGGTCCTTCATGCCTTTAAGCAACCGTTGAAACAAGTCCTTCGCGAACACCTTGCTTCGCAGCAACCCATCGCAAATTATAAGAGTATCGGTGCCAAAATCCTTCTTCAGGATGGCAAACAGGATTGCCCATTCGACCAGTTCGCGATACACCTGAACCCAACTGGGAGAGACTGGTCTACCTTTATCAGTCGGCCGAATCATATGAGAGAGCATCGGTAGGCTATCTACCCCCAAAAAAATCATCATTTCGCCAAGAGCAGTCTGTGCTTTCCCGTCCCCGGCGAACTGACGATTGTTTAGACTTTGAATTGGAGTTGTTGGAGAAACGGCTTCCAAGCAGTACTCGTTGTTGCTACTGTCGACGACCCGGACGAGTTGAATTAGGAAGGGATCAAATTGCAGCTGGTTGTTGCCGCCATCTGTACCGACCAACGATATTGACGTAGTGGCCCGCGGTTGAATGCGCCGAGTTGCGCTCTTCAATGGACGTATTTCCTCGCGTAGCGCGTCAAGCACCCCTTGATCGGAGCCAATACACTCCGCGATAGCCTCCCGTAGTTGCGCTTGACTGGATGGATCGATCACAGGCGCCCCGTCCCTATATCGATGCGCATTCCGATTCTACTTGACAGCGCGTGGAGCATGAGCCTGTAAGACTTAACAGGTGAGTCTGGTTGATTCATTCCGTTCCCCTCATTCGCTGCCCGCACAGTATACCGCAGACATGGCACGGAGGCAATGGACTGTGTTGCCACGGATGGTGTTGCCCGGCGGTTGTGGAGGGGGCCGCTCGTGATGGTGCGGGTTGGGGATTCGTCACAGGCGCGCTCCAAACACGGCGGACATCCAACCC
>CAZWDH010000292.1:1907-5218 GCA_964632865.1 uncultured Nitrospiraceae bacterium | reverse complement strand
CTAGAAGAACATCCCCCTGAATCCCCCTTCGAAGGGGGAGTTTTTTGTGGCGCGTTGGGGATTCGTTCCAGCCTCGCTCCGAACACGGCGGACATCCAACCCCTAGAAGAACATCCCCCTGAATCCCCCTTCGAAGGGGGAGTTTTTTGTGGCGCGTCGGGGACTCGTTCCAGGCGCGATTCGATGACGGAAGAGTGCGCTCCGTTACGCCAATGCGTTGCATTGGAGTCAATCGGCGGGGACCGTTATGGAGTGCGGCCACGCCTCGGCGTGGCTGCTTTGATTGAGCAGGTTTGCCTGCGGCTTGACGAGGGTGACCCCGTTCCTTGCACCGAAAGTGTATCGACTCGACATTCTTAGGCCCTCGAGTATAGGCCAGACCAAAGAAGCCCCAAGGGGCCGTACTCCATAGGAAGTTCTCGCAGACTTTCCTAGCCGACGGCCAGCCACATATCGTTGCGTTAACATGCCGGCGAGGGCGCAACAGAGGTTTAGTTTAACGCGTGGTTACGCGCCTTGCTGCTTGATGAGGGGCTTTCTTGGTGGAAATGAGACGAGTTTGCGGCCTGGCTCATGTTGTCGCTTTTGAATGTCTTCGAAAACCTTGTCGGGGTCATGACCGAACTGGTCTGCGGATTGCTCCCGCAGCCTGCGGGTTTCGTTCACGATGGGGTCTTGACACATCAGTCATTCCTCCAACAGTTCCAGCGGCGTACAGATGGGTCTCTATGCCGCAATACGGTCGCAAGTGTCCCGTGCACGCGTCTATCGAGACTCCCTCCCATCCAAATCGGGATCGAAATCGCTATCGGTATCGGGATCGTCTTCAATGTTTCCGTACGAAGCGATCTCTTCACGGGCCTGGTAGCCCCTACCGCCCAACCGGCTAAGCATCGCGGCTATCCGATCCAATTCCTCCTTGCGCACCCGGCTCTCCGCGTCGTCCAGCGCCTTGCCGACGACAAGAACATCTTGAATCGCGGCACATTCCAGCGCCGAGCCTCGCGCAATCTCAAAGTATCTCCGCCGATCCGCAGCCGCCGTCTTGCCGTTGCCCTCGGCGACATTCAAGGGAATCGATTGACTGGCACGCAACCATTGGTCCCGTGCCGCGCGATGAACGCCGTTCAGCCTGCCGGCCTTCCCGTAAACCCAGGCCACGTAGTCAATGGAGAGCCGGTAAACGTCAAGTTTCTCGTGTCCAAGCGTCATATTGCTTCGATCCCGATCCCGATTTCGATCCCGATTTCGATCGTAATGCCGTGCCCCAATGACGAATACGCTGTGTATTCACGCGTGGGCTCCGAAAACTAACGTAAGCACCACCATAGGGTACCGCAGACATGGCACGGAGGCAACGGACTGCGTTACCACGGATGGTGCACGATGCGATGACAAAGATCACTGGCGCCAAGAATGTTCGCCCAGTCCACCCGTCTATCGAGACTCCCTCGCATCCAAATCGAAATCGGGATCGGGATCGAAATCGTCTTGGGCGCCTGCGCGGCATCAAACTGATCCGGCCTCGTCCCCTACCGGTGTTTGCCTTCTTTCAGGATCGGCTTCACGGCCCACACGGCTTCGGGACCGAAGCGTTTGTGGGCGTGGTCGGGGTGCATGACGGGGGTGTCGCCGTAGACGCCGCGGATGACGCCGGTGTAGAGGGTCATGATGAGGATGGCAACCGGCAGGCCGATGGCCCAGACTTTGCCGAGTTGCGGCCGGAAGGGCTCGGGCTCTTCGATGGTGAGGGTCTCCGCCGTCGGACGGGGCAGGTAGCCCAGGAGGAACGTGGCGAGGGCCGCGTTAATGAAGATGACCCATTCGGTGATGAGACGTCCTTCGGCGAACCCGGGCAAGGCGCGTTCGAAGTTGCCGATGACCATCCCCCACAGGACGAGCACATAGAGGAGTTGCCCCTTCCCCACCCAAGTGGACGGCACGATCTCCACGCGGCGTCCGCGCAGGTGGGCGATCATGAGTCCAATGAGCGCCGCGCCCGCGGCGATCCAGACGAGGTTGAACCAGACCAAGGCACTCCACGATTCCGGGATGTGCACGTTGATGTCCGGTAAGTAAGGGATTGGGACACGGAAGTCGATGGGCAACAAGAAGTCCGCGATCAGCGGGGGCTTCATGGATTCGGGCACGAGCGGGTTGCCGCCGCCGGTCCATTGCGCCACGTTTTTGTAGAGGTTCGCGTAGACCATGAAGAGCAGCACGAAGGCGACCGCGAAGATTTCGGTCCAGGGGCGGACGCGGGGTTCGTCCTTGTGGGTCTTCACGATGGACCAGAGGACGGCCGCAGTGACGGCGAAGGCGATGCCGTGGCCGAAGCCTTGGGATTGTTCGAGGAAGCTGTGCCAGTTTGCGCTCTGGTAGTGAGCCCATTCCGGCGGGGTCGTGCCGTCGTTCAGGAATGGGTTGCCCGGCGCGACGAGCAGGCTGCGGATCAGTTGCATGGTGGCGAACATGATCCCGCCGATGAGCGCGCTCAGGCTCGCGCCGAGGGCGACGGGCTTCCAGCCCTTGCGCACGCAGTAGAGAATCGCTGCAACGAACACGCCGAGGATGCCGGCCCAATCGTCGCTGCGCGGAGGCATCAGCCGGAAGCCGCCAAAGAGCGGCACGTACACATCCGACCCGGCAGCGCGCAGGGCCATGCCGATATGGTAGAGCAGGGCCGTGCCGAGGACCGGAAAGAGCAGGAAACTCACGAGCCAACCGAGGGACATGTAGAGGAAGAGCCCGCTGTCGTTGCGCCATTGGCCGAAGCGAAGGAAGTACGCGGTCCAGCCGATCAACAGTCCGAGCACCCAGCCCACGTGTTGGGGATAGTCGCTGAACGGCTGCGGCCAATTGGTGAGGAAGTTGTCGTAGCCGTAAGGTTTGCCCGTGCGCGCGTTAAGCTCGCTGCCGTACGCCATGCCCGTGTCCGGATTCTTCGCATAAGGATCGCCCAAGGGCACGTTGAAGGATTCTATGATCGCGTCTTCCGCGCCCACCACCCGGACGCCCGACTGAACCAGAAAGCCCAGTGCCGCGCCGCCCACGAGGAACATGACCAGGATTACGGCGGACAGGGGAAACGTTTTGTCCCGCACGCGGCTGACGAGGTCGTACACGCACACGCCGAGGAAGGCCATCAGCGCGGAGAACCAGTCCGCGTCGAACCAGTAGAGGGGACTCTTCTGCCGGTGCCAGACCGCGTCCATGGCGTCCGCCGCGGGCGGATTGAGGAGACGCGCCACGGGTTCTTCGATGATCTTGTGAACCACCAGCGCGATGATGACGTAACACATAGGGACGAT
>CAZWDH010000292.1:0-1807 GCA_964632865.1 uncultured Nitrospiraceae bacterium | reverse complement strand
CTTCGATGATCTTGTGAACCACCAGCGCGATGATGACGTAACACATAGGGACGATGAGTCCCGTCAGGCGCTCGCGTTTGGCCGTCGCGGCCAGGGCCATGCCCGCGCCGCCGAGTCCGCACCACAAGGCGCCTTCGAAAAAGGTGAGGAGGTAGCCGTACCAGATGGACGGCAAATGCCCGGACATGGTGAAGGAGATGGCGTACATGTACGAAATGGAGCCGCCGAACCCAAGGCCCAACCCGCCGAAGAGAGCGAAGAAATGTACGCGCTCCCGCCAGTCCTCCCGTTGTGACAGGATGGCGATGGCCATGGCCGCCAGAGCGCCCGGGATCCACGCGCCGGACTCGTGTCCAAAGTTCCCGCGCATCCCCCACCCCATCGACAAGGACAAGGCAATCAAAAAGATGCTCGAAGGTTTCCACAGGGGATTTTTGATCGCGCGCTCCACAGTCCGCTCCTTCCTAACCATTCCGCGTCAAGGCATCCGGCCATTCAAGCAAAATGGCCAGGTGCGGTCAAGCGCGGTTGACGGCGTTCGTTCCGGACATAAAGGGGAAACCTATTGCGGGATTTAGAGGATAGGAATAGTATATGGAGGAGACAACGCCGTGGCCGGAATCGTCTCGTTGAGGGGGAAATTGCCATGCAAACGTGCGCCGCAATTCGGGGTCTGCCCCTGGCTCTCCCACGGTTCAAGGAAGGAATTCAATAAATGGTTGCTGTCCCCATTTATTGTCGTCCCCATTTATTGTCCTATGTGCGCGGAACGTGTGACCGAGGAGGGATTTAGGATGCGAGTCGCTGCATATATTCTCTGTATGTCTGCGTCTACATTGAGTATTGATGCAGACCTATGCGATGTCGCTCCATTCGTCCGGAACGAGCGAGCGTTGGCAATGTTCGACAATCAGCTGGGAGGCAGCGGAGAATCGCGGGAGGAGATTGACGTAGCGTTGCGTTCAATTCAGACCGAGATGGGATTGGACGATAGCCAAATGCTCTCGCAGCTCATGTATCAGGGTATGAGAGGATTGCGGGAAGAAGAGTATTCCGATGCAACTCAGTGGCGTTTTATCGCTCTTGCCAAACAGCTTTGTGACGAGATGTCCGAAGTAGAGTCGTTGCGCTGCGCTGTCTCGATGCTTCTGGCGCGAGATGATGAGACGGCCCTCGCAGCATCCTGGACGTTATTGTCAATTATCGAGGGCGATGCGGGTGGGGGGCATTCGGTGCCGTATGCGCTTTACGAAGACTATTTCGAGCGCTGTTACGAACCTAACCCGTCAGCAATTCGAGTGCTTACGGATTTCCTCGTGCAACGAAATGCGCCAGATACGTTGAGTTTCTTGACCCAATATGGAGACATGGCGGAAGAGCGGCAAGCGGGACTCACGAACGCCAATGAGATCGCAAAGAAGTACTATCCCAAGGATTACCGGTACGCGCCGGAGAAAGTCGCGCCTACGCCGGAGGATCTGACTACCTTTGCCGCGGCCATGCGGGGCGATGCGTGGTGGTTGCCGCTGTATTTTGCGGAAGTCGTGCGCAAGATTCCGGCCTTCCAGACAGAAGCGATGCTTGAACAACTGCGCGCACTGGATCATCCCGTGGCCGATGAGGCGCTCCGGGCCATCGCGCTCCAGGATCCCGACGAGCCCGTCCCCCTCGCGCGCTGGATGGTGTTTCAGGAGAACAAGCAGTAGTCTGCACGAGCACCCTGGAGCCGAACTCGGTGTTTGACCATTGGGAAGGCGGGGCGTCGGGGACGGCGAACGGGGCCAATCACGCCCTTTTAGCATAGTAC
>CAZWDH010000291.1:0-8505 GCA_964632865.1 uncultured Nitrospiraceae bacterium | reverse complement strand
CTCTATGCATTCTGTTTCTCCTACTCCGATTGCGTGACCTAACCGGTTTCCGAAGCCGGGCCAACTTACTTCCACGAACTGCGTACTTTAAGTTGCCCCTTCGCGTCACTGGTTATTGGTCCTGGATCAGTTCTCCGGCCACCCAGTCGAGTTCGCCCGCCGCGGTACGGCTGCTACCTCCGCTGACGCAGGAGCGGAATCCGCTGGCCGTATTCAAGTAGCCTCCGTTAACGCTGGCGCTTGAGAAAGTGGCCTCGTTTTCCGTACCGCCGCTGACACTGGAGTAACTTCCGCTGGCCGTATTGCCCGGGCCACCGCTGACGCTGGCGGTGAAATTGCTTGCTGTTCCGTCAACTCCTCCACTGACACTCGAGGAAACGCCGCTGGCCACATTGCCGGCACCACCGCTGACGCTCGAGGTATAGCCCCCGGCATTGTTGAGGTAGCCGCCGCTGACGCCGCTAAATGGTCCTGCCGCGCTGTTCTCCTGCCCGAATACCGCGCTGCCCACGCTCGTGAAATCATGTCCCGGACCTAGAATGATGTTGTGCGAACCGGTGCGCGCTGAATCCCGGTGAACCGGGACTTCGTTGTAGCCGACGACTAGATTTCCGAGTCCTGTCGGAGTCGTATCCGGGATCTCACTCCAGAAGGTCCAATCCACGGTGCCGTCGGTCGAGTCCCCGCTGCCGCTGCGAACGTGCAGGTTGCATCCCTCAACGATCAGGTGCGGGCCGGAAAGACCGTTTATTGGCTCCTGCACGACGCTCACATACTGAAGTTTGGACTCCAGCGCTTGCCGCGCCAACATTTCCTGCGCGAGTTGCCCTTTCAAATTCTCGATTTCCATTCCTTGTTCTTCGAGTTCCGTCTGCAACTCCGAATTCATCGCCTGGAGTTGCCCTACCAATTGCTCCAATTTCTTCAGTCGGTGGGCAACTCCGGTGTTTTCTCCCTTGTTGCTCTGCGCAAGGACTGGCTGAACCACGAGGAGGACCAAAACTGCCAGGAGGAATGCGACCCGCGAAGTAACATGAAGCAATGTGTTTTGTGAAGATTTCATCATATGACCTTCTTTTGTGTTTTGATGCCTGAAAGACAGACATTTGAGTACTGTCTACAACTGTCTATCGGTCCTGGAATAGCTCCCCGGCCACCCAGTTAAAATTGCCCGCTGCGGTTCGAGCACCGCCACCACCAACGCTGGAGTACTCACCGCTAGCTTTGTTTTCTATTCCGCCGCTCGCGCTTGAGCAATATGCCCCAGCTTCGTTTCCCCAGCCACCGCCGACATTAGAAGTGTAGCCGGTGGCGTAATTAAGGATGCCACCGCTCACGCCAGAACCGCCGCCGCTTGCGACGTTTGCTGCACCGCCGGTCACACTGGAATACTGTCCGCTGGCGGTGTTGTTTTCGCCACCGCTCACGCTGGCATAGTTGCCATTTGCGGTGTTCTCCTTGCCGCCGCTCACGCTCGAGTAGGCCGCCCCCGCTTCGTTGTCCCAACCGCCGCTGACGCTGGAGTAGAAACTGGTTGCCTGGTTGTACGTTCCCCCGCTCACGCTTGCCGCGTAACCGTCCGCCTCGTTGCCCCATCCTCCCGTGACGCTCGCTGCCGGCTTCGTGGCGCGGTTCTCCTGGCCGAAGATCGCGCTGCCGACGCTTGTGAAATCGTGCCCGGGTCCAACGATGAGGTTGTGCGAACCGCCCCGCTCCGGAGCATGGTTCAACGGGGTCTCGTTGTACCCCACGATGAGATTCCCAAGGCCGGTTGGCGTGGTGCCCGGGAGTTCTGCCTGGTTAGCTCGATCCACCGTGCCGTCCAGCGAATCTCCGCTGCCGCTACGGACGTGCAGGTTGCAACCATCGATGATCATGTGAGGTCCGGCGAGGCCGTTCAGGTCCTTGCTCTGAACGCGAACATATTTCAACTTTTTCTGTAACCGGTTGACTTTCGCGCTCAACGCGGCCAGCTCGCTTTGTAGATCCTTGCTATCGTCGGCAGCCCGAATGGGAAGCGTCGAAACGGAGATTGCGATTACCGCGCCAAGACTTATCATCAAGGCAGAACGTAAAAAGGAATACATGATCTTCTCCTTGGCAATAGAAACTGGATTTCCGCTACGAGTCTTGAAACAACGCCCCTGCCACCCAGTCGAGGTCCCCCGGTGCGGTGCGCCCGTAGCCGCCGCTGACGGTGGAAATGTACCCGCTCGCCGCATTGCCCTGGCCACCACTTACGCTGGACAATCCTCCACTGGCCGTGTTGTAGGCACCACCGCTGATACAGGAGATTGCGCCGCTGGCGGTATTGTCGCGGCCGCCACAGACGCTGGAGTAGTCACCACTGGAGGTGTTTTTGTAACCTCCAACACTAGAGAGGTAGCCGCTGGCATCATTACTGAAACCGCCGGTAACGGTCGTGATCCGGGCGCTGGCCCGGTTGAGCAAGCCGCCGAGAACGCTTGCATACATGCCGCTGACGATGTTGGACGTACCGCCCAGGGCACTGGTGAACGGCCCGGTAGCGTAATTGCCCTCACCAAACACCACACCGCCGACATTCGTAAAGTTGTGCCCCGGACCGACAACAAGATTATGCGAACCGGTACGCTCTGGAGCACCATACTGCGGCGTCTCGTTATACCCCACGATCAGGTTTCCGAGACCTGTCGGATTCGTATTCGGAATATCAACATAAAGGTTGCCGCTATCCAAAGTGCCGTCGGTCGAATCCCCGCTGCCGCTGCGAACGTGCAGGTTACATCCCTCAACGATCATGTGCGGACCGGAAAGACCGTTGATTGGCTCATGCACGATGCTCACGAATTGCAGCTTCGACTCTACCGCCTGGCGCGCCAATGTCTCTTGCACGAGCTGCTCTTTCAAGTCCCCGATTTCCGACTGCTGTTGCGTGTTCGTGGCCTGGAGTTGCGCGACCAGTTGCTCCAGTTTTTTCAGGCGATGGGCAACACCGGCGTTATCGCCTTTGTTACTCTGCGCAAGGGTTGGTTGAACTAGGAGCAGTCCCGGACTTAATAGGAGAAACGCGACTAGGAGATAATTGCGAGATAAAGAACCGCCGGAAGACTTCATCTTAAGACCCTCTTCTGTGTGCTTGCTGCAAAGCCTGGAAGATCGACCATTCATTCGTGTATGGATCGCACCTTCTATTTATCCTGGAACAGTTCACCGGCCACCCAGTCATAATCCCCGGATGCAGCACGGCGGAAGCCGCCGCTGACGCTGGAAAGAAAGCCGTTGGCAGCGTTGTGTTCGCCGCCGCTCGCGCTTGAGTAATCTGCTCCAGCTTGGTTTCCCCAGCCCCCGCTGACGCTGGAAAAGTAGCCGGTGGCTTTATTAAGGATGCCACCGCTCACTCTGGAATAGTCGCCGCTTGCGACGTTTCCTCTACCGCCAGCCACACTGGAATACTGTCCACTCGCTATGTTGTATTCGCCGCCGCTGATGCTGGCGTAAATGCCATTTGCCGTGTTCTCCTTGCCTCCGCTCACACTCGAGTAGGCCGCCGCCGCTTCGTTGTCCCAGCCGCCGCTGACACTGGCGTAGAAACTGGTTGCCTGGTTGTAGGTTCCGCCGCTCACACTTGCCGCGTAACCGTCCGCCTCGTTGCCCCATCCTCCTGTCACGCTCGCTGCTGGCCTCGTGGCGCGGTTCTCCTGCCCGAAGACGGCGCTGCCGACGCTTGTGAAATCATGCCCCGGCCCAACGATGAGGTTGTGCGAACCACCCCGCTCCGGATCATGGTCCAACGGCGTCTCGTTGTATCCCACAATGAGATTCCCACGGCCGGTTGGTGTGGTGCCCGGTAGTTCTGCCTGGTTGGCTCGATCCACGGTGCCGTCCAGCGAATCCCCGCTGCCGCTTCGGACGTGGACGTTGCACCCTTCAATGATGAGGTGCGGGCCCTTAAGACCATTGATTTTGCCCTGCTGAACGGTGATGTACGCCAACTTTGCTTCAAGTGCCGCGACGCGGTCGGCGAGGTCGGATTGCCCCTGGCTTGGGCTCGGGCAACCGAAGATGGGCACCAGTGCGGTGATGACGATCACGACCGAAAGCAATACGATACTTCGTGATAGCTGGTTCATGCAGATTCTCCCTGCTCCTAACCCGACGGCGATTCGAAACCAGGCACACTGTTTGCGTCCGTGACCGGCAGCTCAACGGTACTGACGGACGCGAGCGAACTGCGCGCGTTGCGCGTGATGTCAGCCCTGCAGCGGGTGTCTGTCCAGTTCGCCTGTGCTAAGTAGTGCGAAAACGGGGCGAAAAAGGTGCCACCATGCAGTTGGGCGAAGAATATTGAAATGGAATGCGACGAAACGGATTGACGGCGAGGCAATATAAACAATTGTCAGAAGTGACTTTGTGCGTAATGCGCGGATAGACTATTGCGCAGATTCGGTGTCAGAATCCGCCGCGTACCCCCGAGTAGCGTCGAGCACTTCTATGTTTGAAGAATTGGCGAGAGCAATTTGTCTTCCATCCGGCGACCATACAACGCACTCGATGGATTCATCGATCCCTGAAAACGAGAACAATTCCCGGCCACTGGAGGCATCCCAGATCTTCAGTTGCCGATCGTATCCGCCGCTGGCGAGACGCGTTCCGTCCGGGCTCCACGCGACGGACCTTACAAAAGAAGTGTTCCCGACTGCGGTATAGATAGGGCTACCCGTGGCTGCGTCAACTACAACGATTTCCCCTCCAGAACAACTGATTGCCAACCGATCGCCGGTAGAATTCCACGCGAGAGGATATTGTCCCCCCGACTCGAATTTCGGAGGATTTAAGGTATGCGTTGGTGCATAGGTTTCCGCGTCCCAGATCGTGACTCCGCTGAATTGCGTCGATGAGGCAAACCGCGTGCCTGGAGGATTCCAGACCACACAATCAACATCGTTGCCACCTGCACTGCGAGCTTGGATAATCTGGATGCTCTTCCGCCTTTGCATGTCCCAGACCTGTATGAGTCCATCTTTTCCGCCGGTGACAAGACGCGAACCGTCCGGTGACCAATCCACCGATCGAAGCTCGAAACCGTGGGCAAGAGAATCGAGAATGACTTGACGGTTCGCCAAATCCCAAACGATGAGTCTCCCGGGTCGGTATTTGCCTACGGCAAGCTTCGCGCCGTCGGGACTGAAGTCGAGGGCACCTACAAACCCGGTACCATCAAGTTGAAGGCTATTCAGAACTGTTCCGTCGCCGGCATTGACGACTTGAACCGATTCCACGCCGCTCGCCGCATCCATAGCTCGAATAGCAAGTTCCTTACCATTCGGACTCCATGCGACGCTTTTCGTTCCCGTGAAAACCCGCGTCTCTTCCTGCTTGTTGAGATTCCAAACTTTGATCGTGGAATCCGAACTCGCGGTGACGAGCATCTCTTGGTTCCGGGACCAAGAGCCGGAAGTCACCGCGCCTTGGTGGCCGCGCAGTGTTGCGACTACGGAAGTCGTTTCAATGTCCCATAATTTGACGACACCGTCCAAACCAAAAGACGCCAATCGGTTGCCGGCATCGTTCCAGCACACCGCGTTTACGCGCCCCTTGTGGCTTCGTGGTATCTCGTTGGCAAGAGACCAATCGCTGGTATCGAAAACCCGAATGGCATCACTTTGGCTGCCAGATGCCAGCCATCGCCCGTCCGGACTCCAGGCAAGGGCGCCGATATAGTGATTGTGTGCGTCGAATGACTTGACCAGGCGCAAGGTGCCCGGTTCCCATACCTGAATAAACCCTTGCCAGTTCTCGCCCGCGGCCAGATAGGTTCCCGTTGGGTGCCACGCAAGAGAACGAACGATACCGACGTTTCCGCACAACTCGCCAACTTGTTCTCCAGAATTCCCATCAACGATCCAAACGACCCCGTCTTCACTGTTACCTTCCACTTGGCGGTGACCTCCCGCGGCAACGACTTCGCCGTCGGGGCGCCATGCAACTGCCATGATCATTGTCCCGCAGGAAACCTCGTGAACGATGCCTAGAGACTCGAGATCCCAAATTAGAAGGGTGCCGTCCCAGGCTCCAGACGCCAACCGCCGGCCGTCACTGGACCACGCAACCGATGACACGGTGCTACGGTGCCCCCGGAGACACGCTAATTCCTCACCGGTGGATGCGTCCCAAATCCGGACGGTGTTATCGCTCGCGGACCCCGAAGCGATTTGCGTTCCGTCTGGACTTTGCGCGATTGAAGATACCGCGCCGGCACGGGTTTGGATAGTCCGCTCGTCCATGTGGCACAGCGAGTGAAGGTAATACCACTCCCAGCCGCGGAGGTCGCGCTCACCGTCCCCGGGGCGTAAATCGTCGAGCAGACGATGCATACGGCGGACCTGCCCCGCGCGCCAATCCTGATAGGCAACCTGAATGTTGGCGTAGTAGACGTTCTCAATTGCGACGCGCTTTTCCTGCAGCGCTTCGAGGCGGGCCAATTCCGCCTGCTCCGCCTCCCGGCGCGCAATGTTCCGTTGCTCCAAGATTAGCGCAGTACTTACCGCGAGGCCTACCGTCGTCGCCAGCAGGAGAATGACTGCGGCAATAAGTGCGGTTCGGTGCCGCAAAACCAACTTTTGCATTTTGTACATGATGGACGGTGGACGTGCGGCAACGCTATCACCGTCGAGATAACGCTTGATATCATCCGCGAGCCTGCCCACGGACTCGTACCGCCGCTCACGCTCTCTCGCGATGGCCTTCATCACAATCCAATCCAGGTCCCGGTTCAACAGGCTTCGAAGGCGGGACGGTGTGAGTTGGCGGTTCTCCGCTGCCGCCGTGCTCGACTTTTCCGATAAACCGACACGCGAACTAGGTCGCGGCGGCTCTTCATCTCGAATCATGCGGCGAAGGTCTTCGTAAGTGGCGTTCTTGACGCGGTTCCGATCGAGCGGCGTGGTGCCCGTGAGCATTTCGTAGAGGAGGGCACCGAGGGAGTAGATGTCACTTCGCGTGTCGACGTCGATTGATCCCGTGTCTGCCTGCTCCGGACTCATGTATAACGGTGTCCCAAGCATGAACAGGCCCGTCGTCGCCATTGACAGTTCGGTCAGGCGCTGGTTCAGGGCTTTGGCAACTCCGAAATCGATGACCTTTGGTTCACACCGGCCGTCCTGGCGTGAAATTAGGATGTTTGACGGTTTGATGTCGCGATGGATAACGCCTTTTTGGTGGGCGTGTTGTATTCCTTCGCATACTTGGACGAACAGTTTCAGGCGGTCGACGATCGAAAGCCGGTTCTCATCGCAGTACTCGGTTATGCTGACCCCATCTACAAGTTCCATCGCGAAGTATGGCCGTCCAGCTTCCGTCGCGCCAACGTCATACACGCGGGCGATATTGCGGTGGTCCATCATGGCCAGAGCTTGCCGCTCGGCGTCAAAGCGCGCGAGGATTTGGCGCGTATCCATCCCCGGCTTGACAACCTTCAGGGCGACTTGTCGCTTGAGGGGTTTCTCCTGCGAGGCAAGATAGACGACTCCGAAGCCCCCCTCGCCGATCAGATTCTGGATGCGATACGGTCCGATCCTCGTTCCGCTGGCGTCAATGGACTCTTGACCGGCCGGATCAACTGGGAAGATCACAGCGGCATCTATGAGACGATCCGTCTGGTTGTGAAGAAGCAGTAACCGCTTCACGTTATCTCGGAGTGCTTTGTCCTTGCCGCATGCTGTTTCGACATACTCAGCACGCTCCGAATCGGAGGTCAAGGCGAGGGCAGCAAGGAACATCTTCTTTTCCCGCGATCGCCTATTCATTTCTGTGCCTGCTCCAATATGGGTCAATCGACTACTATATGTAGTCGAATCTATGCCCGCCGCAATCTGGGTTTAGCGCGTGTTCTCGACTGGACTGCCGGGATGTACAAACGTTGTCTCATAGTGCGTACTTGGCAGACGAAAGGTGTCAACGAACTTGCGGTTCGCAACTCAGCACGGTTGAGATTGCTCATCCATTTCGCGACGGAGCCATACGCGGGCATACGCCCATTCGCGTTTGGCGGTGCGTGGCGAAATCTGGAGTGCGGCCGCGGCCTCCTCCATAGTGAGGCCGGCAAAAAAACGGAGTGTTACCAGTTTGGCGCCCCGCGGCTCGACCTCCGCAAACTTGCTCAGCGCTGCGTCGAGATCCAGCAGTTCCGCGTTGACATCGAGCGCGGCGCCATCAGCGATATCTAACTCTACACGCTCAAAACCATCACCGCGTTTGAGGCTCCTCTTCTTTCGTGCCGCCTCAATGAGAATACGCCGCATTGCTTCGGCCGCCGCCGCAAAGAAGTGGCCGCGACTGTTCCACGACTGCTCCGACCCCGAGCCGACCAGACGCAGGAACGCCTCGTGGACCAGTGCCGTTGGTTGGAGGGTGTGCTCGGAAGATTCCTGAGCCATGCGAATCGCGGCCAACCGCCTTAACTCATTGTAGACTAAATAGCCGGTACTGATTCTCGGACATTTAAGCGCTCCGTTTCATGGTTGA
>CAZWDH010000290.1:0-8509 GCA_964632865.1 uncultured Nitrospiraceae bacterium | reverse complement strand
CTTGGGCCCTGTGATCAACGCCGCTCTCGGCATCTCGTATGCTGGTTGGGGAACGGCCGGTAATGCCGGCGGTGAAGAAGTCCAGCGTTTGCGGGAAGGTATCGAGCGCTTCATGATCACCGACATCAACAACCCGGCGGGATCGGCCACGGCGCAGAGCGAACTGGTCATCATGTCGGACGTGATCGCCGGATACGCGAATATCGAGTACTTCAGCCACGTTCCGGGAGGTATCAACCAGCTCTATATGGATGGTCACGTTGCGTTCGAGCGGTATCCGGGCGAAGGCTATGCATCGCCTGGGTTCGCTGCAGCGATTGGCGTATTCTAATTCCGTGACTGGAGTTCGTCCCTGATAAGTATGGCCTGCGCCGAACGAGGCAATCGCGTTGCGATACATTTGGTGCATTTCGACACCAGGTAGCGTAACGAATCGCAGGTCAGAGAAGTTAGACGGCACCCCGTGTCCCAGTGGACACGGGGTGCCGTCGTTTTGATGGTCACGCCATCTTCCGGTCTTTAGCCAGTGGATTGCTCACAAAATCGCTGAAAGAATAATGCTTTTAAACATAATTTATTAGCCATCAAAATCATGTACGAGAAACTCGATAATTACGTGGTATTGACAGATTGCAGTCCTTTTGTTACGGTAGGAGGTGGCGGTGAAACATCAGTTTGCGAGTGGGCCTTTCCGGGTCTTGGGGGACCGAGGAATTTCGGGAACTGACGCCGCATACCCCTTGAGACCACGATTCATGTGGTTGTTCAAACGCGATCCAATTGAAGGCTGGAAAACCGTTCTGGCGCGATGCGGTATGACTACGGTGCGTGTCGCGATGGCGACGCCGTGGTTTGAGAGCAGGAGGTGTTACGGGAAAGGGGGAGATTGAGAATCATGAAGAACAAGCGTGGATTTACGTTAATCGAATTGCTGGTCGTCATTGCGATCATCGGGATCTTGGCGGCGATTCTGCTTCCGGCGCTTGCCCGGGCGCGGGAAGCGGCTCGGCGGGCCAGTTGCCAAAACAATCTCAAACAAATGGGCATCGTCATGAAGATGTATGCCGGGGAGAGTCAGGGCGAACGGTATCCGATGTTGATGGGGATGACGGTGCTGCCGGGGGTGGATTGCGATCCGGTACCGGGGGTAGCGAATGCGCTTCTGCCGGCCGGAGGAGACGCGGCGAACGCGTGGTCCTTTTACACGCCATCGGTGTTTCCGGAGTACTTGACGGACGGCAACGTGATCATTTGCCCATCGGACCCGGACCCGGGCCTCGTCAACAATCCGGCGACCGGGGAGCCTTGGCTGACAATCCCGTGCGACGAATACAGCCTGGACAACTATGGCGACAAGGCGGGCGGTATGGCGGCGGCCGACGAGAGTTACTTTTATGTGGGTTGGATGGTCGACAAGGCCGGCAGCAAGGATATTGATCTGACTCCATTCGGCGGGCCGGGATACTTCGCCCCGGCCCAGATGCTGGGCGTAATGGTCGCCATTTCCAGCATGGAAGATCTGGGTATGACGACACTGGAAGCGCAGATTGGGTTCCTGGACAGCGACATCAACCTGGCGGATCTGGGGCCGGCCATCAATGCCGGGCTTGGTTTGTCCTTCACCGGATGGGACACGGCAGGGAACTCGGGAGGCGAATCGGTACTCCGGTTGCGGGAGGGTATCGAGCGGTTCGCGATCACCGACATCAACAATCCTGCGGGTTCGGCACGCGCGCAAAGCGAGATGGTAATCATGTCGGACATCATCGGCGGTTACCCGAGCATCGAATACTTCAGCCACATCCCGGGCGGGATCAATCAACTTTATCTCGATGGCCATGTGGAGTTCGAGCGCTATCCGGGCGACGGATTTGCTTCGCCTGGGTTCGCTACGCTCGTGGGAATCATGGGCTAACAAAGCAGACGGCGATTTCGGCTCTCCTGACGATAGGCGGGCGGGAGCGGCCGGAGGCACGGCTTGCCATCCTGAGCTGGCAGACAGCGGGATACTGTTAAATAGGCGCACTTCCCGGCGAAAGCGCCGGGAAGTGCGCTTTGTTATTCCACTTGAACCGGTAGTCGCGGCCTTTGGGGCTTGGAGTTATTCCTTGCTGATGCGGACGTGGTCGCCGGATACGCGAATATCGAGTGCTTCAGCTATCTTCCGGGCGGAATCAACCAGCTCTACATGGATGGTCACGTTTCGTTCGAGCGGTATCCGGGTGCTGATTTCGCATCGCCGGGCTTTGCGGCCGCCGTGGGCGTATTCTAATTCTGTGAGTGGAATTCGTGCCTGGTCAGAATGGTCTGCGCCGAATGAGGCAATCGCGTTGCCCTGGGCACGTTGCTTTGGCGGCGGATTGTGTAGCGAATCGTAGGACGAAAAGTTGAGCGGCACCCCGCGTTCTCTGGAACTCGGGGTGCCGCTTTTCTCGTCGTTCGTGTTAAGACGGGGTCTGAGGCTGTTGCGGCACTACTCTCCGATGAAAGTCATTTTGTTAATCGCGACAGAATCGACAGTAGCTTTTGTTCGATGCACTCACGATTGAGTGCCTATGGCGGCAAGGATCCTGGACACGGAAGCTGGCTCGAGGACCTTAAAGAATGCCTGGGCGTGGGGGATTGACAGGATTTAGGGGATCTGCTAGACTCCGTTCTGACAACGTTGTCGACAACGTTGTCAGAACGAAGGGGGGCGCGATTCTTGGGGGATATCTGACGTCTTTTCCACCCGCGTGGGAAATCGGGGTCCATCCTTAGTAGCACCTATCCGTTCAGTTTTTGGCCACGATCGGCGTGCGCCTTTGGGCGGGGTCGTGGCTGGGTTAGGTATCGGAATGATGAAGGAGTCATAGAATCATGTCGAAGAGACGCGGATTTACGCTAATCGAATTGTTGGTGGTCATCGCGATTATCGGGATTCTGGCCGCGATTCTATTGCCAGCCTTGGCCCGTGCGCGAGAAGCTGCGCGGAGGGCGAGTTGCCAGAACAATCTGAAGCAGATGGGACTGACGTTCAAGATGTACTCCGGCGAATCGCCGGGTGAGAAGTTTCCCACGCTCATGTTCGATGTGGTGACGCCAACCGTGGATTGCAGCACCAGCGCGTATACCGTGGTCGACGATCCGGGGCAGACCGTGGCGGCGGGATTCAGCGTGCCCCAGCTTTATCCCGAGTACCTCACCGACTCTAGCGTCATCTTCTGCCCGTCCGACCCGGAACACGATCCGGAAGTCCTGAAAAACCCCATGAGCGGAGAGAACGATTTCGGCAAGCCCTGCGATGATGCGAATCAAGGCTGAAAAGCCGTAGACTCCAGCTACACGTACTTTGGCTGGCTCCTGGATCTGTCCGATGCCAACGATCCGACGTTTCCGGGCAATCTTCTTGCGCTGGTGTTGAACGATCCGGAGGCGGCGGTTCCAGGAAACATGAACGGCCAATTGATTGCGACGGTCCTCTATGTCTTCGCCGCGGCGGGCGCTGGGGACGTCAATGCCGCTGACAACGATGCTGACCTCGGGTCGTTGCCGGCCCCGGTACTTGCCTTGGGCGCCGGTTCGATGGGCAACAACGGCTCGGACACCGTGGCTCGCCTTCGGGAGGGTATCGAACGTTTCCTGATTACCGACATCAACAACCCTGCGGGAAGCGCCAAGGCACAGAGCGAGATCTTCGTCATGAACGACATCGTGTCGACCGAAGTGCAGCTGTTCAATCACGTTCCGGGCGGCTGCAACGTTCTCTACATGGACGGCCATGTAAGCTTTCTCCGGTACACGGAGAACGGCGAGGGGCCGGTGAACGGTCCTATTGCGTACGCGAGTGCGGCCATCGGCAGCTAAACCACCCACCGCAGCACCCGCCGGAAGCGGTATTGCATCCGGAGCAGGGCAAGTTATTCTGGGGCACCTCTCGGCGAGGGGTGCCCTTAATTTTTTTGATGTCAGGCAGGAGACCTGCGAAAGCACTCGCGGTACGTGAAGACTGGATGGGAGTTGTTGGAGCGCAGTCTCTGGCCGGGTAAATCGTGTTTGTCCTCTCCTAAACGTTTTGCGCACTATCTTTGTTTTGCGCGTTGACAGGATTTGACTTCTGTGGTAGCCTTGAGATGCCATCGATGTCGGGGTCGATGCGCCAATCGGTCAGCTGCAGGTGTGCGTTCCGCGGTTTGTGTTCGTGAGTAGCGAAGGCTGCGGTGCTTTTATACTGGAGTCATAGTATAACAGGTGAGGTGTTGTTTATGATGGGCAAGAAACGAGGGTTTACGTTGATCGAATTGCTGGTGGTCATCGCGATTATCGGCATCCTGGCGGCGATCCTGCTTCCGGCGCTGGCGCGGGCGCGCGAGGCGGCGCGGCGGGCAAGCTGCCAAAATAATCTCAAACAAATGGGTATCGTGATGAAGATGTATGCGGGCGAAAGTCAAGGCGAGTTGTACCCGCGCGTGATGCAGATTTCCGTGTTGCCGGGTGTGGATTGCGATCCCGTTCCTGGCGTTCCGAATGCTCAATTGCCCGCGGGCGGCGATGCGGCGACGGCCTATTCGTTCCATACGCCGTCGGTCATGCCGGAGTACCTGGCGGACGGCAACGTGTTGGTATGCCCCTCGGATCCAGAACCGGGAATTATCAATAACCCGTTCTCGGGAGAGCCGTGGCTGACGATTCCGTGCGACGAGTTCAGCCTGGACAACTACGGTGATGCCGCGGGCGGCATGGCGGCCGCCGACGAGAGCTATTTCTACAATGCGCACTTGTTTGATAAAGCCGGCGACGAAGATCTGGATCTGACGGCATTCGGCGCTCCGGGTTTCTTCGCGCCCGCCCAGTTGGTTGGTGCGCTGGTCTTGATTGGTGCGATGGAAGATTTGGGAATCAACACGATCGCGGCGCAGGAAGAATTCCTCGACAATGACATCAACCTGGCGGATTATGGTCCGGTCCTCAATGGAGCCTTGGGCATTTCGTATCCAGGGTGGGGCACCGCGGGCAACGCGGATGGCGAAGCGGTACTTCGTCTGCGCGAAGGTATCGAGCGCTTCCTGATTACCGACATCAATAATCCTGCGGGTTCGGCCAAGGCGCAGAGCGAAGTTGTCATCATGTCCGACGTAATCGCCGGATATGAGAACATCAACTACTTCAGCCATATCCCGGGCGGCATCAACCAGCTCTATCTGGATGGTCACGTGGCGTTCGAGCGGTATCCGGGAGAAGGCTTTGCATCGCCCGGTTTCGCGGCCGCCATCGGCGTGCTTGGTTAAGGCCTGACAAGGTCCGTGGCTTGGTGGTAAGCAGGTGGCAACGGATCAGAATTAGCTGAACAATAACGACAGCGCCCCGGATCCTGAGGGTCCGGGGCGCTTTCTTGTTTCCCGTCCGTATTGGGGGGTAGTCTACCCTTTTTTCGGATTCAGCCGGTGTCGCAACCGGTAGACTCGCGACGCGGCGGTGTGGTCCCCATGGGGAAAGGTTTGGACGATAGTAATATGGGTATCCTGAAGAGAGTCTTCATTATATGCCTGATTTGTCTCGTGGCGTTGGGTGGGGCAGGGGCATTCGTCAAAGCTCAATCCGACGCGAGGTTTTTTGACGACTACGATCCGGCTGCCCCCTTGGACGTGGTCTTGCGCGAGTCGGAAAAGAAAGCGGATTACCGCCTTGAGGATTTGGTCTTCGACGGCGTTCCGGGGTTGGACGTTCCGACGCTTCTCGCGTTGCCGCTTGAGGAGGATGGACCGTACCCTTGTATTATTTTCCTTCATGGCATCGGCCAGAGTAGAGGTTTCTTGGAGGACATTGCAGCGCCGTACACGAAAGAAGGATTCGCTTTCGTAAGCTTCGATCAGTATACACGCGGGGAACGGAAGCTCGACTCGGAAAATCCGTTGGTGGACGCATTGGCACTTCGGCGGCGCTGTGCGCTGAATGTGATCGAAACCAGGAGGCTCGTCGACTATCTGGTCACCCGGTCTGATATCGACGCGGACCGAATCTATCTGATCGGAGCGAGTTTTGGCGCGATAACCGGCGCCACGGCGGTGGCCTTCGAACCGCGCATCGCGGCCGCGGTCATGACCTACGGTGGTGGCGATCTGCGCAAGCTGTTATCCAGCCGGGCCATCGAGTCCGAGTTGGGGTTGTTCCACGGTGTCGTCGTCGCACTGGTCGCATACCTTACGGCTCCGGCCGATCCGGTCAAATATGTTGGGCAGGTTGCCCCACGCCCATTGTTATTTCAGAACGGCACGCACGACGTCCTCATTTCAAACGAGGCTGCCGACGCGTTTTTCGAGGCCGCAAACGAACCAAAGGAGCGGACCTTGTATGACTCCGATCACGTCGGACTCGACGAGGAGCAAACTCGGGCGGTCCTGAACGAAAGCCTCGACTGGATCAAGAGGGTCGACTCGGAGCGCACGACACTTGGGAAAGACGCCTGATTTTTTCAGACAGGCAAGAGCGGGGACGTGCGGCGCGAGGCCTGTGCATTTCGCTCTTAGTGCTTCACGAGCTTGCGGTAACGGCTGCGGCGGTTTTCGAAGAGCTTCGAACCGAACTCCTTCACGCGCCACGCCTCGTATTCCTGGAAGTTGCCGTTGAACCAACGGACGTTTCCTTCGCCTTCGAAGACAAGCAGGTGCGTGCAGATCCGGTCCAGGAAGAAGCGGTCGTGGCTGGTGACCAAGACGCAGCCGCGGAAGTTCAAGATGGCTTCCTCCAAGAGTCGCAGCGTGTTCACGTCGAGGTCGTTAGTGGGCTCGTCGAGGAGCAGGACGTTTCCGCCTTCCTTCAATAGCTTGGCAAGATGGCAACGATTTCGCTCGCCGCCGGAGAGATTGCCGACGTTCTTCTGCTGATCCTGGCCTTTGAATCCAAAGGTGGCGAGGTACTTACGGATGGGAATCCGCTGCTTTCCGAGTTCGACTTCCTCCTTGCCATCCCCCACTTCTTCCACGAGGCTGCGGTCGGCCTGCAACTCTTCGCGATCCTGATCCACGTAGGCGAAGGACACCGTGGACCCGACAACGACTTCGCCGGTATCCGGCGTCTCGCGGCCGACGATCATGCGCATCATGGTGGTCTTGCCGGTTCCGTTAGGGCCGACGATGCCGACGATGGCGGCCTTGGGAATGATGAAGTTGACGTCGTTAAAGAGTGGGACGCCGCCGAATTGCTTACTGACGCCTTTGAACTCGATGACTTGGTCGCCGAGTTCGGGGCCGGGGGCGATTTGAATGACCGCGCCGTCCTGTTTGCTGGCGGCGGTCTCGCGGGCGACGAGTTGTTCGTAATGGGCAAGACGGGTTTGGGCGAGCTCGTGGCGATCCTTGTTGCTCATGCGAATCCAGGAGAGTTCGTGTTCCAGCGCCCGGCCGCGGGCGGAGTCCTTCTTCTCTTCGGAGGCGAGCTTGGTCAGCTTCTGTTCTAGCCAGGTCGAGTAGTTTCCTTCCCAAGGGACGCCATGGCCACCGTCGAGTTCGAGGATCCACTTCGTGACGTTATCGAGGAAGTACCGGTCGTGAGTCACGATGATGACGGTGCCCGGGTAGTCTTTGAGCTGCTCTTCGAGCCAGTCGACGGTTTCGGCGTCGAGATGGTTGGTGGGCTCGTCGAGGAGGAGCAGGTCAGGCCGTTCGAGGAGGGCCTTGCACAATGCGACGCGGCGCTTCTCACCGCCGCTGAGGGTCTTGATGATGCGGTCGTCGTCGGGCAGGCAGAGGGCTTCGCTGGCCTGGTTCAAGCGGGTGTCGAGGTTCCAGGCGTCGGCGGCGTCAAGCTTGTCCTGCAAGACGCCCATGCGATCGATGGCGGCCTGCATGTCGTCGTCGGACATGGGTTCGGACATGCTGGCGGTGATGGCCTCGTACTCCTTCATCAGCGTCATGGTTTCGGAGAAGGCGGATTCGAGGACCTGGCGAACGGTGGCCTCGAGGTCGAGGTGTGGTTCCTGAGCGACCATCTTGGCCTCGTAGCCTTTGGAGATGTCGGCCTTGCCGTTGAAGTCGTGATCCTGGCCGGCCATGATGCGGAGCACGGTGGACTTGCCCGCGCCGTTTTCGCCGACGATGCCGATCTTGGCGCCGGGGAAGAAGCAGAGGTTGATGTCCTTGAGAACATGCTTCTGGCCGAAGTGCTTGTTCAGGCCGAGCATGGTGAAGATGTACTGTTCCGCCATGGGTCTCCTCTTTCACAGAATGCACCGGTATCGGTGGCAGGATTCGTGGGTATCGTAAGACTGTCCGTGATGGACGCAAGACTTATTTTACACACATGAACGTCGGGAGAAAAGGACGTCGGGGAGCATGGCTCGGGCTTTCAGCCCTTGTGTTTCCGGTATCACCGATTCCTGGGGCGTTGCCCCAGGCTGGTATGGAACGCGCCGTTGGCGCTCAACTTCATTGCGTAGGTGATGGTCCGTAGGGGATGGTCCGTAGGGGATGGTCCGTAGGGGATGGTCCGTAGGGGATGGTCCGTACGTGTTGGTCGCACCTGGATGAAGAGC
>CAZWDH010000289.1:0-8553 GCA_964632865.1 uncultured Nitrospiraceae bacterium | reverse complement strand
GCTCGACCTCGTGTTCTCTCTGGATTCGGTCATCACCGCCGTCGGCATGGTCGATCACATCTGGATCATGATTGCAGCCGTCGTCATCGCCATCGGTATCATGATGGTGTTTGCCGGCGCTGTCAGCCGTTTTGTCGAGCGGCGTCCCACTATCAAGATGCTTGCTTTGTCGTTCCTGCTGCTCATCGGCGTCATGCTTCTCGCCGAAGGCTTCGGACGACACATCGAGAAAGGCTACATCTACTTCGCCATGGGCTTCTCGCTCTTTGTCGAGATGCTCAATCTACGCGCCCGCAAGGTCGCCAGAAAACACACGGCGAAATCGTAAGGCGATTGAACAGGAGAAGACTCTCCGAAAGAAAGATAAGCCGCAATCGGACTTGGGCATGACAGTGACCCGACTCCAGCGCGATCCCAAATGCGATGCAAACGCTCATACAATCGCGTCGGTGTCTTATGCAGCTCCGTCTCCAAAGCCCGCTTCGTGCAGGTTGTCGCGCATTAGGAGGGTTGCGGCACGGATGTGTTCCAGCAGGACGTCATCGGACGCGGTCTTGTACTCGAAATGGATGGACACAGGACCGGCGAAATCCGCGGCGTGGAGGATCTTGAGGAACTCTACGGTCTGCACGACGCCTTCTCCGAGGGGAACCCAGCGGGGGCGGTCGCCGTCCCACACGAAATCCTTCACGGCCATCATTTTCACATGCGGCGCCATGAGCCGGGTGTTGATGCGCCAGCCGGCATAAGCGCCTTCGACGGCGGCGTGGCCTATGTCGAAGTTCGATCCGAAATGCTCGCTGTTTACGGCGCGAATGATGTCGTGCAGATCCCAAAGCACCGCGCCCACGTTGGTGCCGCCGGAGTGGTTGTGGTATCCCGCAGTCACGTCGAATTCCTGGAGCAGCGACGCGAGTGCCCGCATCTGCTCGGTGAATCCGTCGAGTTCGGTAAGGATGTCGCCGTCATCCGAGTAGGACAGCCCGCCGACGCGCACGTACTTGATGCCGAGCGCCGATGCAGCCTGAAGGATGGGCCGGGCCTCGGGGTCGTCCGCCTCGTTGAGGCGCGTCGTGATCATGGGTACGTCGAGACCCTCCGCGCGGACCGCCTCGACCGCTTTCGGCAGATCGGTGGCGACGTTCTCCGGCAAGACGTGGCCGCCGGAGCGGACCGTAAGATCGAGTCCGTCGAGTCCGAGGTCCCTGGCCGTGCGCGCGAGTTCGGCGTAGTCATCGATGAACTGGAGGTGTTTCGAAAATACGCAGATCGGCAGTGCGGGCGATGTTGCGGCGCCCGCGGCGGGCTGCAACGCCAACGCCGCGCCGGTTGCAAACGATGCTGCCAGGAACTCACGTCGTGTGGGTGTCATGATCACTCCTTAACTTTGAGTCGGATCTTGAACGGCGCATCCGGCGCCACCGAGATTTCGATGCCATCACGCAATGCGGCGGCGGTCATTTCGCCGTCGTCCGTTTCATACACGCCATCCGTGGGAACCGTGAACCATTCGGGGAACTGGTTCAGACGCGGGTAGTCCGATGGGATGTGCAGGTATTCGGAATGGCGCGGCACATCGAAGCGCAGCTTGCCTTTCCAGGGCCAGTCGGCCTCGACGACGAAGTACGCGGAACCATCCTCGCCGCGGGCGCACCCGACGCGCAGATCGCCGCGCCAGGGCTCCACGTAAGCGCCCTGGCTTTTCCACAGCCCGTACATGAGCACCGTGCGCGCGAAATTGCCGTCGCCGTGCCAGCCTTCGATGACGCCCGTGTCGCGCTGCGTGGCGAAGAGGCGTTGCGCCGTGTAATCGGCCCATTCGACGGCGGCGGGGCCGGGGACCCGGTTGAGCAGGTTCAAGCCGCCTTCCAGGGAGTCGGCGATGCCGTCCATGCGGTCGCCTTCCCAAGGGTAGTCCTTGGCTTGCATGATGTTTTCCAGCACAAATTCCACGGCCTCGCGGAAGCGCGGTTCCTGGTCGAGTTCGGCGACGACGAGGAAAGCGTTGTAGTTGTAGCCCCAGTTGTCAGTGCGGTCGTCGGACTTAATCTCGCCCGTCACCGGATTGACCATGTTGTAGAGGAGGCCGATGTCGTCGCGGCCCACTTCCAACACGCGGTCGAGCACCTTGTGCATGGCGGGCTTCCACGCCTCGCGCCGCGCGGGATCGACTTGGGCGGCCAGATAGTAGGCTTCCGACAAGCCGCCGATGACTTCGCAACCGTGGTCATCCAGACGCAATTGCTCAGCTTCCGTGGGAAGGTGGTGCTTCAGGAAGTAGTCCGCGATCATAAGCGTATCGTCGCGGTAGTGCTCGTTGCCGGTCATCCAGTACATGCGGGCGAGACTCTGCATCATCTCGCCGCAGACCTCGTGGGAGGTCGACGGCAATACGCCCACTTCCGTTTGCTCTTCGCCGTGCTTCCAGATGTCGTCGAGCAGTCCGAGCATCCGCTCCGACCACGGGCTCGGGCCGAGCAATTCCGTGACCGGAATGAGACCATCCTTCACGTATTCGCTGGCACCGAAGATGAGGTCGGCCATGACGGGTTCCGGCGTGCGGAAGGACTGCGTTTCGAAGACGAAATCGTCCGGCAACCGATCGACGCGATTGGTGATACGTTGCTCCGTTTCGAGCATGTCCTTCATGCGGCCCTCGAAACGCTCGCGATCGGTGTAGTACGTCGAGAGCACTTCGAAGGGATAGTTGTCCGCGGCGGCGTCCTTGGCGTTCCAGTACAGGTCTTTGCTGAGATTTCGCGGGATCAGACCAGTGACGGGGTCGGCGTGCTTCAGCCACCCCTGTACAAAGCGCCAGCAATGGAGCAGCGATTGGCGGTTCAGTTCCCCGTTCTGTGCCGCCTGCCCCCACGGGTCCTGCGCGAATGCGCCCACGGATAGTAGCAACGCCACACATACTGTAAGAATCTGTCTCATGCCTGCACGCTCCTTGTTCCTCCGCGCCTCTATCTGGCGACGTATTACGCGCGTCTCTTTGCTGTTGTTTTCTTCTTGGGACTTGCCTTGGTCACGGGTTTTCGCACGGCGGGTTTCTTCTTCGCCGCGGGTTTCGAATTAGTCTTTGTAGCGGTCTTGGCCGCGGCCTTTGGTTTCGCGCTTGGCTTCTTTGTAGCCGCTGGCTTCGACGCGGCCTTCTTTGCGGCCGCCGGTTTTGCGGCGACTGCTTTCCTCGCAGCGCTGGATGATTTTTGCTTCGCGCCCGCAGGAGCCCGTCGCCCTTTGACGGGATGCGATTTCACCCACTCCAACGCAGGCCCGAAGACTTCTTCGCGCCCGTTGATGGCGAAGACCAATTCCATATGGCTGTAATTGGCGGAATACCCGTTATGCTTGGACAGCACCACCATCTTCTTGTCCTTTGTTTGAAGCGACGCGAAAAACGCTTCGGCCGCTTCCTCGGGGATGAGCGGATCGGTGCCGCCGAAGATGGCAAACAACGGAACGTCGAGTTCCGGCAAGCGCTCCTGCACGTCGAGCGTGTCGGCGCACATGCGCCAGATGCCCTTCGATGACCAGCCGCTCAACTCCTTGGCAATACGCGGCACGGGCATCTCCACGGCGTAAAACAACTCCGCATTCGTGAGTTTCGGATGCACGTTGTCCCAATTGATGGGAAGGAGATTGCTCTTGGGATGAATCACCGTCGCGAAGGGGATCAGTCCGCGAAAAAAGAACGACATAAGGCTGTAGGTGAACGGCGCGACGGTCGTGAGAAACTTCCGGCTGGGCAGGTTCGTGTTCTTGAATCCCGGAGGCGCGCCAAAGGTGATGCCACTGGCGATGTCGCCGGAACCAAATTTAAGCGCGTAGGCGTAGAGCAGCATGCCGCCCAGGGAATGGCCGACCCCGTGGACGCGACCGTGGCCGCTCTTCTCTTTGATGAACGCGATGGCTGCGGGCAGATCCTTCAGCAGCACATCGTCGAGCGAGGCACTGAGCTTGCGCGTGCCGCGAGGAGAAATCGCGCTGCGGCACGCACGCGTGTCGATGGTCCAACAGTCATACCCGGCTTCGGACATCACATCCACAATCGAATGGCCGCCCGGGATCTCGAAGTTGAGATGGTTCGACGACATGCTGTGGCAGAAAAGGATTGGCTCGCCTTTGCCGCCGCGCGGGCGACGCCTGAAGAGGCTGATCTGCCAGCCGTCTTCGGTTGCAATCGTGTGGACTTCGTCGGCGCGCACAGGATCGCGGTAGCGGAGCAACAACAACAGGAAGTATCCGTAGAACGCGAATACCAGCCCCAGTGCGACCAATGCGGCTATCAGGATTGGACTCATGACCCCTCCTCCCGCTCGATACCACCCGAAGACGGCCCGAGGTGTTCCTTGACGATGGCAGCGAGCGCGCGACTGAACCCCGGCACGGCCGCAATCTCGTCTACCGTGGCACTTCGTACTTTAGTCAGCGATCCGAGCGCGTTCAAGAGCGTGCGGGCGCGTTTGGGTCCCACACCGGGGATGGAGGTCAGCGTGGTGCTGAGCGTTTTCTTGCTGCGCCGCTTCCTGTGATAGGTGATGGCGAAGCGGTGGGCCTCGTCGCGAATACGCGCGAGAAAGAGCACCACCGGCGAGTTCTGTTGCAGGATGATGGGGTCCTTCCGGCCAGGCAGAAAGAACCGCTCCGGCGAATGGGTTTCATCTCCGAGAGCGCGGGACTTGGCGATGCCCACGGCCTCGAGGTCCTCGATGCCGAGGTCTTTGAACACGGTCGTCGCTACGTTGAGCTGGCCTTTGCCGCCGTCGATCAACACAAGGTCCGGCAAATCGCTTTCCTCGATGGCCCGTTTGAACCGGCGCAGCAGGACTTCCCGCATCATGGCGAAGTCGTCCTGCCCCTCCACGTTCTTGATGGCGAAGCGCCGGTAGCGCGATTTCGCCGCCACGCCGCCTTCGAAGGTCACCATGGACCCCACGGCCTGGTTGCCTTGAATCGTGGAAATGTCGAAGCACTCGATGCGGCGCGGGTCTTTCTGGAGGCGAAGCTTTTCTTTGAGCTGATTGATGAGATCGCGGTTGGCCTGATCGGCGAGACGTTTTTCTTCGAAATTGTTCTTCGCGTTCCGTTCGGCCATGTCGACAAGGGCCTTCTTCTCGCCGCGCTGGGGATGATGCAGGGTGACCCTCGCGCCCCGCTGCTCACCGAGGATTTCCGCGAGCACGTCGGCTTCATCGAGATCGACCGGCACAAGAATCTCGGACGGCACATTCGAAGCGTTTGCGTAGTACTGCAAAAGAAAGGAGCCGAGCACTTCTTCGATGGCCGTTTCGCGCTGATTGAAGGAGAACGATCGGCCGCCCATCATTTTGCCGCCGCGAATAAAGAGGACCTGGATTTCGCTGTACCGGCCCTGGACGTAGACGCCGAATACATCCTGATCACCCTCGGGATGGGCGCGCACGGTGCGCTGCCGTTCCAGCGTCGAGCGAAGCGCGTAGACGCGATCGCGAATTTCGGCCGCCTTCTCGAACTCCAGCTTCTCCGCGTGCTGCTGGATGGTTTCGAGCAGTTCTTTCTCCAACTCTGCATTGCGGCCTTCCAGCACCATGACGACCTGGTTGACGAGCTTGCGGTATTCCTCGCTGTCGATGCATCCCACGCAGGGCGCGCTGCACTGGTTCATCTGATAGTAGAGGCAGGGGCGCGTGCGATTGCGCAGCACGCTGTCCGAACAGAGCCGCAGCGGGAAGAGCCGCTGAATCTGCTTGATGGTTTCCCGTACCGCGCCCGCGCTCGAATACGGGCCGAAATACTTGGAGCCGTCCTTCCGGTACTTGCGCGTGACCGTGACGCGGGGGAATTCGTGGGCCATGTTGATGCGCAGGCTGACGTAGGTCTTGTCGTCCTTGAGATTGACGTTATACCGCGGCCGGTGTTCCTTGATGAGGTTGTTTTCAAGGAGCAGCGCTTCCTTCTCGTTCGTGGTGAGTAGGAAGTCGATGTGGGCGACGCGCCGCATGAGGAAGCGCACCATGTAGCGCGAATCGCTCTCGTTAATGTAGGCGCGCACGCGGGACCGGAGGCTTTTCGCCTTACCCACGTACAGGACGCGGTCTTTCTCGTCCCGCATGATGTAACAGCCCGGCGTCGCGGGGACTTTGGCGAGATCAAAGGAGTCCAGAAACTCTTCCGTGCTCCGGCGTTCCGCAGGCTTGCGGAGCAACTCCATGCGTTGACGGGAAGTGATTTGAGGATGATCGCTCATACGGGCGATATAGTAGCAAATGAGCCAAGAAAGGAGCGCGGGTTTTCCAACCCGCGATGGGAGTGATTTCGAGCCGAAGCGACGATCTGAATTCCGGCAGTAGGTTGCTTTGATCCCTATTGATATCTAGAAGGTCTTCTCCCGATCGGGATCGTAGGCTTCGCGGGTTGGAAAACCCGCGCTCCGGTGGGGGACGCGGACGGGGGAATTGTGGTAGCATGAAGCGGTGTCTGGAATGGCCTGATATGAGTTTTCCCGCCGGCAACGGCAGGGGTGCAAGGTAGCTTTCGATTGGGCGAATATGTACCGGAATTCGGCGAAGGCGTCGCCACGGAGACCGAAGAAGAGGTCAAACCGCCGTCCATGTTCCGCGTGCTCATGCACAACGACGACTACACGACCATGGAGTTCGTGGTGAGCGTGTTGATGAGCGTGTTCGGCAAAGAGGCGGAAGACGCGGTGCGCATTATGTTGAACGTCCACCAAAAGGGCGTCGGCGTTTGCGGCGTCTACACGGAAGATATCGCGTCTACGAAGATTGCGACGGTTCACGCGCAGGCCCAGTCGGCAGGATATCCGTTGCGTTGCTCGATGGAACCGGAGTAGTGGGACGAAATCCGAAATCCGAAATCCGAAGCACGAAATCCGAAACAAATTCAAATGACCCAAAATCACAAACTCGAAATTCTTATCCGTGCACCTGGCAGGAATCACATCATAGATGTTCAGTAAGTCTCTAGAGATTTCCCTGGGCGCGGCGTTGACCGAAGCCCGTGAACGCCGCCACGAGTATCTCTGCGTGGAGCACCTGCTCTATGCCTTGATCGATGACCAGTACGGCCGCGAAATTCTGGAGAACTGTGGCGCGGATGTCGAAAACCTGCGCGTCGAGTTGGACGAGTTCTTCGAGACCGAGTTGCCGCGCGTGCCCCGGGGCACCGATCATGTGCCGCAACAGACCTTGGGATTCGAACGGCTCATGCAACGGGCCGTGGCGCACGTCCACTATTCCGGGAAGAAAGAGGTCGACGCGGGGGACATTCTCGCCGCCATGTTTGACGAGAAGAACGCGCATGCCACCTACTTTCTGGCCAGCGAAGGCATTTCCCGGCTGGACGTCTTGAACTACATCTCCCACGGTATCTCGAAGACCGTGCCCGCGCCGGTATCCGGAGATCCGGAAGCCGACGGCGATGCCCCCGAGGACGAGGCGCGGCCGAAGAAGAATCCCCTGGACGCGTTTACGGTCAGCCTGAACGCCCGCGCGGCGCAGGGGAAGATCGATCCCATCATCGGGCGCGAATACGAATTGCGCCGGACGATCCAGGTGTTGTGCCGCCGGCGTAAGAACAATCCCATCTACGTGGGCGAACCGGGCGTGGGCAAGACGGCCCTCGTGGAAGGGCTGGCGCTTCGCATTCACGAGGGCAAAGTCCCCGAGGTGCTGGAGGACGTTGAGATCCTCATGCTGGATCTCGCGGCCTTGCTGGCAGGCACGAAGTTTCGCGGCGAATTCGAGCAACGGTTGAAGGCCGTGATTGCGGCGCTGGTCGAACGGGACGACGTGATCCTGTTCATCGATGAAATCCACAGCGTCGTGGGCGCGGGCGCGACTGCCGACAGCACTATGGACGCGTCGAACATCTTGAAGCCCGTGCTGGCGTCCGGCGACCTGCGATGCATCGGGTCGACGACCTACGAAGAGTACAAGAACCATTTCGAGAAGGACCGCGCCTTGTCGCGGCGATTCCAGAAGATTGAGATTCTCGAACCGTCCGTGGGCGAAACGGTGCTGATCCTGCGCGGACTGAAATCTCGCTACGAGCAGCACCACGAGATCACCTACACCGATTCCGCGCTCCGGGCTGCGGCGGAGTTGTCGGCCAAGCACATCAACGACCGGTTCCTGCCGGACAAGGCCATCGACGTTATCGACGAGGCCGGCGCGAGCGTGCGGTTGCAGTCCGGCACCGCGCGGAAGACGATCCGGCCTTCGGACATCGAACGCATCGTTGCCGAGATCGCGCGCATTCCCGCGCGAAGCGTGTCGTCGTCGGACAAGGCCCAGCTCGGCAACCTGGAAGAGGAATTGCGCCGCGTTGTATACGGTCAGGATGAAGCCATCCATGCGGTTTCGACTGCCATCAAACGGTCCCGCGCGGGTCTGGGCGCCGAGGAGCGGCCCACGGGGTGCTTCCTGTTCACCGGACCAACGGGCGTGGGCAAAACGGAGGTGGCGCGGCAACTCGCGGCGATTATGGGCGTCCATTTCGCGCGCTACGACATGAGCGAGTACATGGAGAAACACACGGTCGCGCGCTTGA
>CAZWDH010000288.1:0-8601 GCA_964632865.1 uncultured Nitrospiraceae bacterium | reverse complement strand
CATGGAAGCGCAGACCTATGTGATCACCGCCCACGCGTTGACCGGCGACGAGAAGTTTACGCAGGGTTTGAAACAACTCATGGACTGGGGCTACCACACCTACACGGTGCGCCAGAAGCTGACCTTCCCGCCGGACTATATCGTGCCTTGGGACGACGAGTTGGCGTTTCGTTGTTACTACCCCTTGTTGATGTACGCGGACGATTCGTATTTACGCTCCATCTATCTGCGCAGCCTCACGCGCCATTGGGAAGTGATGCGGATGCAGAAGCTGCCGTATTTCAATTTCATCTACGGCGCATTGACAGGGAACAACTGCGAGTCCAAGGAGGCCGTGCAACACCTGCGCGAGTGGCCGCTGGATTGCGTGAATTATAGTTACCATAATTCGCATCGCCGGGACCTCCAGCCCGAATCGGGTTACGTGCCCTATGGCAAAGGTACGCGTGCCATGTCGCCACGTGAAACCACGGCTATGTGGGGCAGCCGATCCGCAATCCGCTACGACGGCGGCAGCGGCGGCCGCGGTGTGACCCCGCCCATTGGCTGGCTCGAAGACTACTGGATGGGCCGCTACCACGGCTTCATCGAAGCGCCGACGGTAAAGGACAAGGATTTGCTCACGGTGCCCAAGAGTTCCGGCGAACAACACGGCGCCAAACCCTACGACGGCCCTCCGCGGCCGGAAGGGTTGATTCCGGGAAGATAAGATACGCGCCGTATGGAGTGCGGCCCCTTGGGGCTGCTTTGTAGAAGAAATTTTCGTCGACCTAAGAAGTTAGGTCGATGCCAAGTTGGGCAGATACAGAGTACGTGCTTGCCATCAAGCCGCAGGCAAGCCTGTTCAATCAAAGCAGCCACGCCGAGGCGTGGCCGCACTCCATATGGGCGATAGCCATTTCAGACGATGAAAGACCAGTACCTCATCGAAGTGAAGCTCAAACGGGATTCCGTGAAATCCTTCGATGAGTACCCGTTTTGCCTGGACGCGGTGTCTGGTCTCCATTGCATCGAACTCCACCCCAAGGTCACGTTTTTCATTGGCGAAAATGGTTCGGGCAAGTCCACGCTATTGGAAGCAATCGCGGTCGCGTGGGGATTCAACGCGGAAGGGGGGACCAAGAATTTTAATTTCGCGACGCGCGATTCCCATTCCGATCTTTGGGAGTATCTGAGATTGTCCCGTGGCGTGCGCATGGCGCGGGACGGGTTCTTCCTCCGGGCCGAGAGCTTTTACAACGTTGCGACAAACATTGACGACGTGGATGTGGCCCACTCCTACGGCGGAGTTTCGCTTCACCACCAGTCCCACGGCGAATCGTTCATGGCGCTGGTCATGAACCGGTTCAGCGGGAACGGCCTCTACATCCTCGACGAACCGGAGGCCGCGCTGTCGCCTACGCGGCAGATGGCGCTGCTGTCGCGAATACATGAGCTGATCGGCAAGGGCTCACAATTCATTATCGCCACCCACTCGCCCATCATCATGGCGTATCCTGACGCTACCATCTACCGAATCGACGGCGGCACGATGGAGACAATCTCGTATGCAGATACCGAGCATTATCAAATCACCCGGGAGTTCTTGAACAACCACGCCCAGATGCTCAAGATACTGCTGGAAGATTCGGAGTGATGGTGAAAGGAGCGATTCTCGTGCGGAAACACATGCTACTGGTGCTCGTGGTCTCGGCTTTGTTTGCGATGATTTCCCCCAGCGCCCCTGCCCAGGAAGCGAGCGCTGGTGCGGACGCGACGTTACCGAAGGTCTACGTCATTGGCGACAGCATCTCTATTCAATACGGACCCTATCTTCAGCAGTACCTGCGCGGGTTCATAAACTACGACCGCAAGGGAGAGGATAGCGAAAAGAATGCGGGGTTAGCGGAACCCCGGGGAGCGAATGGCGGGGACTCCTCCATGGTGTTACGTTTTGTTGAAGCCGCGGAAAAGGCGGGGGGACTTGGCGCGGACGTCCTGGTTCTCAATTGCGGACTCCACGACATCAAGACCGACCCGCAGACCGGTGCGAAACAGGTGCCCATCGACCAGTATGAAGAAAACCTGAAGAGGATCGTGGCATCCGCACGGCGGATGAACATGAAAGTCGTGTGGGTGCGCACGACGCCCGTGGACGAGAACGTCCATAACAAAGCCAACAGCACCTTCCATCGCTTCGCCGCCGATTGCGCGGCCTATAATGATGTGGCTGACCGCGTCATGGCGGAAGCCGGCGTCCCCATGATCGACCTCTTCACCTTCACGAATAACATTGGCGAGAACCTGTTCGCCGATCACGTGCATTTTCCGGAACCCGTGCGGGAGAAACAGGGCGCGTTTATCGCGGGATGGCTCGTGGCCTGGAACGGGAAGAGTACGAACTAAAGGTGAGGATTTCTCCATGACGAAATGCTGGTTCGCGTTTCTGGCTACGATTGGGCTGGCATGGGGCGGTTTCGAACTCGCGGCCGGTGCGGAATCGGCGACTGCCGATTTGTCATTCGTCACCATTCCGGCGGGATCCTTCTTCATGGGATCCGACTCCGGCGACTGGGATGAAGTGCCGGTCCACGAAGTGACCGTATCCCAGGCCTTCGACATTTCTACGCAAGAGATCTCGTTCGAACTCTACCGGCAGTTTCGGCCGGACCATTCCGGCAGGGCCGAATCGGGCGCGGCCATCGGGGTGAGCTGGTATGACGCGAACGCCTTTTGTGCGTGGTTGAGCGAACGGAAAGGGGAAACCTACCGGCTGCCGACCGAGGCGGAGTGGGAGTACGCGTGCCGATTGAACGGCGGCGGCCCCGGCGAAGGCGGCGAATCGGGGAAGTTGGGCTTGGAAGGGATGTGCGACGATGTGCCCGAGTGGTGCTACGACTGGCACGGTGCCTACCCCGATACAGCACAAACCGATCCCGTCGGACCCGACGGCGGCATGGCGCGCGTCATCCGTGGAGGAAAGATCGACGACGATTCGCGGTACGCGGAACCTGGTGTTGGCGAGTATCACTATCAACGCGCGGCGAACCGCGCGGGGATGGCTCCGGCCTTCGGACCTACGGAACCACGCACCGGCGCGGGACAGCACCCGATAGGCTTTCGGGTCGTTCGTGGCGACATGCCCGAGACAAGACCATATCCTCGCGAGATCCCTGAAGTAAGTCTGGGCGTCAAGCAAACAACGCGCGACGCGACGTCCGCAGGACCATCCAGCGATCAACCGTACTTCCGGAAGCGCTACCTGCTTCCGTCCCCACTGGAAACGGTGATGGGCTTCGATGACACCGCCGTAGCCGAACACATCCGCAAGATGCGCGTGCTTGGATTGCATCCATCGTTCCGCGGGCACAACCACAGTCCGGCGGTGGAAGTCATGCCGAACGGCGATTTGCTTATGGTCACTTTCACTTCGTGGAGAGAATATGAACCCGGTATGTCCCTCATGGCGACGCGGCTCCGGTTTGGCGCGGACCAGTGGGACATGCCTTCGCGGCTGGTGGATATGCCGGATGCGTGCGACAACACGCCACTCTTGTGGACCGAAGGCGATACGGTGCGACTCTTCTTTTCCAGCACGCGCGCTTTCGGAGGCTTTCCGTTCAATTGGATTGAGTCCACCGACAGCGGCGCGACGTGGAGCGAAGTGCGATACCCGAAGTTCACCACGGCGATTGGTCCTCACTCGCGGCAGCCGATCAACACGGTCGTGCGTGACAAGGCGGGGACGGTTTACCTGCCCAGCGACGGCGATGGCGCGTCGTCTGTGTTATGGCGGAGTGCGGACAATCTTGAGACCTGGCAGGATCCCGGTGGCAGGACCGGCGGCCGCCACACAACTGTAACCTTGCTCAAAGATGGGATGACGTTGCTAGGCATGGGCGGGAAGAGCAGCGACATCGGCGGGTACATGCCGAAATCGATCTCCAAAGATGGCGGTGCAACGTGGGAGGTCAGCGCGACGCAGTTCCCGGCCTACGGATCGAACCAGCGACCCACGGTGTTGCGTCTGCTGAGCGGTCGTCTGTTTTTCTGCGGCGATTTCCAACGTATCGACGGCGCTACGCCGGAAACGATCGACCAACGCGGTTCCTTCGTCGCGCTTTCAGACGATGACGGCGAGACGTGGTACGTGAAGAAGCTGGCCGGAGCGCAGCCTCACGAGGCGCCCGAGAAACACAACGGCGCGGACACGATCGGGTATTCGGTCGCGCGTCAAGCGCAGAATGGGGTCATCCACCTGATCACCACGATGAATGAGCCGTGTCTTCACCTCGCCATGAACGAGGCTTGGATTTTATCAGACGATGAGACGCCGAGTAATGATGGACAGCTGATGAAGAATACCGCAACAACGGTCGACCATGTATCCGCCTATAGTGAAACCTATCCGAATGGCGAGAATCGGATTGAATGGCCGGCCGGAACGGGTAATGACGGACGCTACCTGCTCCACGGAAAGGAAACCCGCTACTACGAAGACGGCGCAGTGCAATACGAAGCGAACTTCGATTGCGGCGTGAAAGTGGGAGAGGAGACCGCGTACCGGCGCGACGGCAGCCGTGAATGGCAGTGGGTCCACAAATCCGATGGCACCTCGACATGGACGCAGTGGTGGCCCAACGGCACCGTCAAGTCAGAGTCTTCCTGGCGCGACTTCCATGCCGAGGGGACAGCCAAACGCTGGGACGCGAGCGGTACTCTGGAGGACGAGTACACGTTCACTCGCGGGAAATAGCTGCGCGACCGCCGATCGGCAACGCAATCGAGGCCGCTATTTTTCGATCGTGAACTCGTCCTTGACCGCGCCGCCTTTGGTCTGTGCGCGGAACGTCAGCCGGTTGCCGTCGATCCGAATCACATTGCACAGAAGCCCGCCGTCCGCGAGCGCTGCGGCGAATTCCGGCTGCTCGCCTCTGAACTCACGGGCCGGCACGGACACCGAAGTTACGTAGACGGTCCCGTTGTTGGTCGAGTCTGCGCGTTCGCCCGCGCGCATGGGATGCGTTCGTAAGTAATAGTGCACATGCCCCGTGAGCACGAGGTCGACGTGGTACTGGTCGAACAAGGTGCCCCAGGCTTCATGCAGGTGCGGGTACGATTCACCCCGCGCATACAGCGGAAAATGGAACACCGCAATCTTCCAACGCGCATCGCTCGCGGCCAACTGCTCTTTCAGCCAGTCGCGTTGCGGTTCGATGTCGTCCATCACGTTTAACATGAAGAACTCGGCGTCCCCATACGTGAACGTGTAGGCCGTTTCGGGTGTGATGGAAGCGGGACCGTTCTCCGGAAGGTTGAAAATATCCAGATACATCCCCGCGCCGAGGCCCAGTTGCGCATCGTGATTGCCGATCACCGGCATGACAGGCCGGGTGTGGAAGGCCGGTTCGCCGTAGGTGAGCGTCATGTCCCAGTCTTCGCGTTCCATGCCGGTCCCGACCAGGTCGCCAGAGATGACCGTGAACGCGGCTTCCGGGTGTCGCGCGACGGTATCCGCGAGAACGACGCCCCATTCCTCGTTGCTGTGGGTGTCGCTACAATGGAAGAACGTAAACGGCGCTGCACCGTCGGGCGCGGTCGTGAACTCGGCCAACGCGTTCCACGCGTCCGCTGACGCACTGCCCACTTGATACTCGTACGTGGTTGCCGGTTTCAGATCGGTCAGCACTGCCGTGTGAAAGCGGCAGTACCGATCGTTAGCCAGCATGCGATCTTCCAAGATCTCCGAACTGGCTGTGGCCTCCTGAAACGCGGCAGCCCCTTTCTCGCGATACCGCACGATGCCGTCTTCCGTCTCGTCGTTGGTCCGCCACTGGATGGTCTGGGTCGTGCGGGGGTCCTCGCTCCAGGTCAGGTAAACGGGGTCCGGCGCGATGGTCGACGGAAACGGCGTCTCGCGGAAGGAGCCGACGAGTCCCGCTTCCTTTGCGCGGCCCCGATACGTTGGAAGCAGTTTGTGACCGGCGACGGATTCCGGCACCTCGGTAAGCACAAGTTCCGTCCAGTCCTTGTAGATCATCGAGCCTTTCTGCATGTCCAGCACGATCTGATCGGCGGGATGAAAGTTCGAGAGTTCCAGCGTTTCGCCCGAATTCTGTGCGCCGACCGCGACGAAGTAGGGCCGCGTATAGCTGTCGAACCCGTTGATTCCTAGTTCCACGCGGCCCGCGGGAAACTGTTTCTGCCAGACCTCGTACTCCCAGTCCTCCGCGTTTTTCACGATCATCCCGGTTTTGCTGAAACCGGCCTGCTCAATCCAGCAGGGAACCGTTTCCTGACCCACGTGCCGCATGAGGGACACCACGACCGGGACGTTCACGTCGAAAGACCAGTACTTCGTCGCGAAGGCTTCGCGTTCTTCCTCCGTCAATTCGCCGAGCACTTCTTCATGACTGAGATTGTAGAGTTGTTCGAGCGAACGTGTCGCATAAAGGCGCGTGACCAGCCCATCCATGGCCTCGTCGATGGTGTCTTGAGCAGTGGCCGTCGTTCCGCCAACGATCAGCAGCGATAAGGCGATGCAGACATAAAAGGGATTCTTCGAACAAGTCATCCGTCTAAGCTCCTTGCAGCGTTACCGGTTCCAGATGCAGCGATAGTTGAACCGGCGGTTGGGCGCGCTGTCTCCGGCGACACAGAACGCAATCGGATCGGTTAGCTCCGCCGGGTTGTCGCTCCAGTGAAAGTCGAAGGTGACAACGTCGCCATTCAGTCCCAGCAGTTCCCGCGGGATGGCGAGTTCAAGCCGGTTGTCGTCGTAACGATACTCGGCGACGCCCGCCTCACTCCAGTCCTGCACCGATTCATCGTAGCGCAGAACGGTAGTCGATTGCTCGTTGATGGTTTTGTTCACAAGGAAGTCGTAACCGAACCAACCGGTGTCATGATTCTGATCGGCGTCGATAAAGAGCAGCATCCAGTTCGGAACCGTGTGCGGAGTCAGTGCCTCGCGTGTCTCTGCATAAAACGCGACGGCCTCCTCGCCAACGCCAACCTTGCACGTGACGATGTCGTTGCGCCCGGTGTCGTTGGTGTAATGCAATCCGCCGTAGCCCTTGTAGTCGCGGTGGGCGGTGTCGCCAGCCGTATCCCGATACTCGACCGCCACGCTCGTCCAGTCGTCGAACTCACCGTCGATCTCAATCAACGCGGTGCCGTGCATCTCCGGAATATGCCGTACGCCCTTGTACCGCCGAATGTTCTGGGCCATCTGCATGTAATAATTGTCGGTGTATCCGCCCTTCATGGGATGGATGCCGCGATTAAACTCGGAGTTGTACTGATCGATGAAGCGAAAGGTGCTGTCCTCGCGCCGCATGAAGTTAAAGGTTTGGCCTTCTTCGGGGTGGTACTTGCCCGCGGTCCATTCGTTCCAGTCGTTGATGTACAGGAACTGCGGGTCCGCGGCGATGGCTTCGTCCCAGCGTTCCTGGAAGTAGATGCCGTAGCCTTCGGGGTTCTCGACGGTTTCGTCAAGCCAGGGTACGTGCGTGGGCACGGGCAGGTCGTATTCGTTCAACTCGGGCTCGTCGCGTTCGCGGCTCCACGACTTTCCGATGAGGCTGACCGGGTGTTGCGCGGGCGTTACGGCCGCCTGTTCTTTCCTGCCCTCGTGCGTGGACAGCAAGTCGGCGGGGTCCATGTTGCGGACTTCTTCGTTCCCGAGGTCATATCCGAAACTCCAGTTGTCTTCCGTGCCGACAAACCGTTCGCCCGCCCACTTGTAATATCCCCACCACATCGTGCGCAGCGTGAAGAACTCCTTCACGTCCTTCGTGTAGTCCTGGTAGAACTCCTCTGCGTAATCCGGGTCGCCGTAATGGGGGTGATTCGGATCGTCCTTTGCCTCGGGGTCGTAGTGGGGGTTCGGATTCTGCGGTCCCTTTCCGTTCGCGTCGAACGCCGGGTTGCCGTTGTAGAGGAGCAGCGGCTTGCCGTCCCAATAGAACCAGAGGTCCTTGTACTTCTCTTCCTTGTAGATGCGGTCGTACAAGTCTTGCACGACGGTGATGACAGGACCATTGAACGCCCAAAAACAAAACTGGGGCACCTTGTTGCCTTCGGCTTTCATCTTATGCATGACGGGGAACAGGACGTCCCACTCGTCCCAATAGCGGACGGCGTTGGTCACATCCATGACAAGCACGTCGACGCCTGCATCGGCGAGCATGGACATGTCCTTGCGAATGACGTACTCGTCCTTGCTGAGGAAATACCCGACTTCCGGTTCGCCCCAGAAGTACATGCCCTCCGTCCACAGCGGGTTCTTCGCATCGAGGCGCGCGGCGGGGTCGGTGTTGAGGATGTGCGTGACGTCGGCGGTGAAGGGACTCTTCAAGTTGGCCAGTCCGTCGCTGTGCCAGGTGATGTAGAAGATACCGACCACGCGTCGCTGTCCGTCTTTGACCGGCCCGGCGGTCTCGATATCCGGCATGGTGCGGCCGAGCGCGTCAGTCGCGACCCAGGTGTCGGGATAGATGTCGCGGTAGTAGGATTCCTCGGCAGAAGCAATGGATGAGGCCGCAATGAGGATCAGGAGGCTGAGATAGGCAGACTGACGCATAGGAGACTCCAAGAGTTTCTTTGAATCGGTTGGGAACC
>CAZWDH010000287.1:0-8644 GCA_964632865.1 uncultured Nitrospiraceae bacterium | reverse complement strand
AGCCGACGACTAGGTTTTGGTGGACGTGAAGCGCCCGTCATCAACCGGAAGTCTGCCGCAATTTCTGCGCAACGCAAAGCGTTGCGCACAATTCCCCCTTTGAAGGGGGATCAAGGGGGATGTTCTTCGTCCAATTCGCTGGCGGCTATTAACCATTGCGCGAAAGCGATCGGACCGATCGGTCGGATCCGTCTGATCCGTCCGGCCAAAATGACGGTCGGTTGCCGCTACTTCACAATCGGCGTCAGCACGATGTTCCGGTACTTCACGCCCGTGTGGTCGCCCTGGAGATAGATGGGGCCCGGCTTGAACTCATCGGACGACAACGCGCCACCTGTGCAGCCCAGCAATTCCGCGTTGTCATGGATGGTCTTGCCGTTCAACTTCACCGTGAGATGCCGGTCGCAGAGCGTGATGTCGTAGGTCTGCCACTCGTCCGCGGGTTTCTCCGCCTTCACCAACGGCGTGATCCGGCTGTACACGCCGCCCATGCCGTGCGGACTCAGGTCTTTGCCATAGCTGTCTTCCACCTGCACCTCGTAGATGCCGCGCAGATAGATGCCGCTGTTGCCCTTCTCGGGCACGTTGACGTCGAGTTTCAGATTGAAATCTTCGAACTCGTCGACGGTCCGCAGGTTGCCGTACGAAATGTGCGGCTTGCCTTCTTCCTGAACGGGGTTGTTGACGAGCAACCCGTCTTCCACGCTCCAGCCGTTGACTTGGTTCTCATTGGTCAACGTCCAGCCGTCCAGGTTTTCGCCGTTGAACAGTTCAATCGGATCGCCGAACTTCACCTTCGAGAGATCCGGCGCCGGCGGCAGGTCAGGAATGCGGTTGCCCGCAAACTCCGACGTGCTCACGCCGAGTCCGTTCTGGTTCGGCTTGCTCTGCGTCAGGGAGATGGAATCGCCGTCCACCGTCGCGGTGATGGTTTCCGTGAAGGTCTGCTTTCGCACCACGTTGCCGTCCGCGTCCTTCCGCTCGACCTCGTTCTCCCGGGTCACGTACAGCGTGTCATCAACGACGTACACACTCGCCACCGGCACCACGCTGCCGCCGCCCCACAAGATGCTCCCGTCAAGGTAACCATCCTCCTGCGTAACGCCCAACCATCCCGCGCCCCCGCCCGGAATCGTCAAGGCCCATCGTCCGATAAACGGCCCCGGGTCCTGCGCCAACGCCGACCCCGCCGCGACCATCATCAACAATCCACCCGTAATGCACGCGATCCGTTTCATGATTAAAATCTCCTTCTTCGAACGAATCCCCGAAGTATGGCGCGAGACCGAGAGGGATTCAAGACGAATCGACGAAACGCAGCGAAGAGCTGGGGCCAGCGCGCTCATGATGTGCATCGCGTGTGGCCGTCAAGCCTTATTCGCGTTGATATCCGTATTAATCATCAAGCGGGGTGAGGCAAAAACATAGTCTGAGTTGAATAACTGATGATCACATGATCAAGTCTCCATACTGCGGGAGTATTAAATTCGGCCGGAGCAAGTGTTGTAAAGGACAGTCCTCTAGTCGGTTAGGGTGAATCGTGCCACTGGCGCACTTTTGGTGTGATTCTTGCTGTCCTAGCGGTGGGAAGGGTGAATCCTTTTTCTTTAACAAGCGATTGAGAATCCGGTCGTATTTTGCAGCCAGGAAGCTATTACGCTCGCCGCATTGTGGGGGTAATCAGCGCGTTTGGCAATGTTGCAGGCATATTGCTTCTGGCTGGTGAACAGCTAGTCTCACGCCTTTACTCAGGGGTCTGGAGGTGTGTGGGAACCCCTGTTCTCGGGGGATAACAACTGAACCTGGGAGGTGCGAGATGAGGAAGTTGTACAGTATTGGGCTCGTCACGATGTTCGCAGTGGGCCTGAGTGCGGGGGCGGCATCGTTCGATGGCGCGGGTGATTTTCAGACGGGCGACTACGGGTATTACTACGCGATGACAGGCGGCCTGGATCCGGGGCAAACGTATGTCGATGGTAACGGCGACTCGTGGAGCATCGGTCCCGGCGGCATCAACGGTGACAATGCCACGGGTGGGACGTTCCGATATCTGACAGACGATCCCGCGTGGGGATATCCAACTGGGACCTGGAATCACGACGATTGGTTCCCGGAGAACATGAGCTTGGCCCTCACCCTGCAAAACAATGGCTCGACCGTGTACGACAACAACGGCATCCTGGCGGGCACCTACGGCGACTATTACGATGCGACGGGGCTTGCAAGCTCCGGTGATAAGCCGGGGCTTTATCGCGGATACAGCATGTCCAACAATTTTGACTTCATCTACTCGGGAATGTTCATCCTGGGCGAAACCATGACCATTGACTCGCTCACCGGCTTCTTTGACGAGAACTCGGGATTCGACCGGAATGACCCCAACATCACGTATCGGATGAACATCTGGTCCGCAGATCCCAATACAGCCGGTCCGGGATTCACGCCGGTGAACACGGGCAGTTTCGAGGGCGACGTATTCTCCTCCGTTTTCACGTCCGGATCCTTTTCGACCTATGACACGGGCGTCGATCGCGTCTTCGGGGATGACTTTGCCAACATGACCGACGACATCTTCGGGCTGACGTATTCGTTGGATTCCGAGCTTGTGCTCGGCCCCGGCATTTACTTCTTCAGCCACGATGCGACGATTACGCCGGTTCCCGAACCCGCAACCCTCACGATATTGGGGCTGGGACTTGGCGTCGCTGCTTTCAGTGGTACACGCCGCCGCCGGACCTAGGTTCGAGAATCCAATCGACGACAAGCGCGGCCGCCTGCGGGCGGCCGCACTTTTTACATCATCCGGATGGGTGAAATCCTCGCGTTTTGTCGAAGACTCAACGAAACGTCGTCGTGGCACATTCGATTGGCTTGCCACCACATTTCCGCGCCTCTTTCTCGGTCCGGAATCCGAAATCCGCAATTCCCTCCCGCCTCCGGTCTCCAGCCTCCCACCTTTCTTCTTGCCTTCTCCCCGCAGTTCCCCTACTATAACCCTATAAGCGCGAGTCCAACCCAAGAGGGACCGCCCAGCCATGGAATCGCAACGTCTAGACCTAGGCACCGGCCGGTGGATCGCCGCCGGCGGACTAGCCTTCATTCACGTGCGGGCGTGGAGAGGGTGGCTGCTCCGCATTACCGTCGCGCCGCTGCGGGACGTGAATATCGGTCAGGCAACACTCCTCCTTGTTCCTCCTTTCGGACTGGGCAACGGTATGTTGATCGTAGCAGTCATTTCCGGTCTGCTGTGCCTACCAGAAATGCTGTTTGCAGTGTTCTCTGGTAACCTTAGTCTCCAAGAGTGGTCCTCGGCGGTTGTCTTTCTCTCGATTGCGGCCGCAATCGTGCTGTGGCGGCTGAGGCGGCGGGGCAGGCTCGTCATCTATTCGTCCGAAGATCAGCTCGATATTCCTCACGCGATCTATTTTAAGAACGTCCAGTTGCAGGACGGCCGTGTAGAGTCGTTCTGTGACAATTTGAAAGCTCTCAAATCTGAAGCGGGGGACGGGAAACGCCGGATCCGCTCGTTCTTTCTCATCCCGTACTGGATGTATGTGCCAGTTGCAGTGGCCCTGTTCTTCTTTCTTGGATTCGCCCTTTACGTTGGGTTTCAGGATTTTGGTTTTGAAGACCATGCTGCGTACATCGCCGTGATCGGACCGCTCGTCCTCTTGGCCATGCTCTTCGTTGTGGCACCGGAACGCAGCCTGATCTTCAGCCGGGCCCTCCGCCGCGCGCACTCGTTCCTGCTGGCCGGCGACGCAGATTCCGCAATCAGCATCGTCCAACCAATTCTCGACGCCAAGCCCAGGCACCGCTTCGCCAACTACCTCATGACCATCATCCGGCTCATGCAATGCGACCTCGGACTTGCCGAGGATATCGTCATCCAACAATACAACCCGCGACCCGACTTGCCCTCGCGATACCACCGCATCATGGACACCAGACTCTGGGGAGCGCGCCATGACGACTGATCGCCTCGACCTCGGCCCCCACCGCTGGATGGCCGCCGGCGGACTAGCCTTTATTCACGTCCGACTTTGTGAGGGCAGGGCGTTGTGGGTCACCGCCGCGCCAGTTCGTGATTTCTCGGTAACCTGGTCTGTATTCTCCCAAAAGATCCTTTGGCTGGGACCGTCATTAATTCTCTTATTGCTTTTCTTGGGATATTCGGCGTGGGGCATTTATGCAGGCCAATCGGGACAACACCGCGACCTTGCGCTCATTGCATACGCCATACTGGCCATAGCATTCGCGTGCTATCGCTTAGTGCGACGATTGGGAAAAGCGACATTCCACTTCGGTAATACTTTCCTGGACGAATCCGCGCGTTTGCATTTCCCAAGGCGAACCTCGCGCAAACCGGAGTTCGTGGCATTTACCGAATTCCTCAAGCAGTTGAAGCGTGGGGCGGGCGACGGTCTACGCGGTCCGCAGATCTTCACGCTTTCCGCGCCGTGGTTTGGTTTCTTGGTGGCGCAGTCTGTCGTCCTGCTTGTTGGTAGCGTTGCACTGGTTTATTTCTGGGCGGACTACCGCCTTGCCATTGCGGTCCTTTGCCTTATTGCGACGGGTGCCACGGCGTACTCTGCCATCCGGGATAGCATTTTTGTTTCTCGGGAACTCCGTGAAGTACGTTCGCGAGTTTTGCAGGGTGACGTAGACGGGGGGATTGCGCTTCTGAAGCCATACCTCGCTGCAAATCCTACCGACAACTATGCAACTGAACTCATGGTCATCGCCGATTTGATGCGGTGCAACCTCCGACTCGCGGAGGATCTCGTGATCCAGCATCGAACTCCAGGAGCCTACAAAACCTCGCGCTACCACCGCATCATGGACAGAAACCTCTGGGGAACCCGCCGTGACGACTGAACGCCTCGATATAGGCCCCAAAGAATGGATTGCCGCCGAAGGCGAAGCGCTTCTCCAGGTGAACGTGAGGAGAGGCCTGTCCGTATCAATCTCTCTGGAGCCGGTCCGCGATGTTCGTATCAGTCGCGCGAAGTTTATCGAAGGCTATTGGGAACCCATTTCCTTTCTGTTTTTGCTTTTGTGGGGTGGGTACGGGTATACCCGGCACATCTCTACCGGGGAGGTCAATCCGTTTTTGGGAACAGTGTTTCTGGTTTCCGCATTCGCACTCTATGGGGTCGTCGTCGCGATGGCCTACCGCCGGAAAGATCGTGTGACATTGCGTTTTGGCCGAGGCGGAAACCCGCGTTCAGACTGCCTGGATATCCCGGACAACTTGGTGAATGAGTCAGAAACGGTAGCCTTTCTCGAAAGACTGGCGCGTTTGTCCAGCGCTGCTCCTGACCAGCGCCGCGAGCGCCGGCGGTATTCGATAGACCCCTGGTGGGGTACCTTGACGGCGCTGCTGGTCGCAATGGCCGCAATCGTCGCGCTGATCCTGTGGCTGATCGATGCTGCGCAGCCCGTTCACGCCGTTCTCCTGGCTCTCACTATCGGAGCCGGACTACTTCTGGCATCGGCTGAGCGAAGTCTCCTGTTTCACCGTCCACTACGACGAGCACAATCCTTGCTCCTGTACGACGAGGTCGACTCGGCGGAACGGATCCTCAAGGAGTTTTTGATCCATCGACCCACCCACGCACGCGGGAACTATCTCATGACCGTTGCCGAACTCCTCCGGGGCGACATGCAGCTCGCGCAGGAGTTGGTCATTCAAGATCCTGTCCCGGGGATTTGCCACAATTACTTCATATCCCGTTTCCAGGACTATCATCTCTGGGGAAGCCGCCATGCCGACCATTAGCGCAACCCCAACGCCAACCGAACGCCTCGAACTTCGCGACGGGATCTTCTTCTACAGGAAACTCAGCCGCCGCGGGGGCGCCCTCGTGCTCGCCGCCCCGAAGCAGTGCGTGGAAGTCGTCCACCGCGCGGAACACCGGCGGTTGCGTCGGGTGAGCGACCAAACAGCCATGGCCGCAGTTTTTGTTGCCTTGTTTCAGATTCCAATAATTGTATCGGCAGTGTTCCATTCCGACCCTTTTTCGATACTCGCCGCCGCCGGACTCGGGCTGATACTCACGGTTTTCTTCACGACGAACGTCATTCGCTGGCCTTTGCGAAACGACCTATGTTCGACCGAGATCGCAGTATCCAGGGAGCGAACCAAATACCGTTTGCTTTTTACCCGCGTTCAAGGTGAGGACTACGAATTTGAAGCACTACTAGACCGACTGCAACGTCGAGAATCGGTCATTGAAAAGGAAGCTCCATCGGCGTGCGTCGTAGAGCTCGCAAAATCCCGGCGCAGCTACTTGCAGTATGGCGGATATGCGGTTGGAGCGCTATTGTTGGGCATGGGAGCACTTGTGGATCAGTCGGGGCCGGCTCTACCGGGATATGTCTGGCTTGCGGCTGCAGTTGTCATTGTAGTGGGGATCATGCTTGCTGGTGCGATCAACGGTGTCCGATCGAGTGTCATGCGAGTGGCACGCGGCGCGTTGCTGGACGGCGACCTCGATAGCGCCGTATTGGTCTTGCGACAAGTCTTGGAAGGACGGCCGTACCACGCCTACGGCAACTACCTCATGACCGCGCACGCGCTGGCCACTGGCGACCTCGACGCTGCCGCACAACACCGCGCCGCCATGAACGGCCCGGCCAGCCGTGAACGTCTCAGCGTCATCGCCATCGATTTTGCCCACACCATCTCGTCCGAACCGGCCTTCCGAAAACTCGCGGATTACGCCCACGGAAAAGGAGAGGTAGGGGCAGACGCCTTGAGCAGAGTATCGCCATGACCAATCAGCGCATTGACATCGATGCCAACCGCTGGGTTGAGCTCCGCGACGGGCTGGTGTACTTCGTGCGGTTTCGGAAGCGCGGACTTGAGATCGCCATCGCGCCGTGGGAGCGGGTGCGGGTGCTGGAGCATTCGGAGTTCACATGGTTGGGCGAGCTTTCACCCACAACCTTCATGTGCATTCTGGCCATCCCCATTTTGGGGGTTTGCGCGCTCGCGATTGACGCGGTCTCCGACGCTACGGGCCTGCACGCGGTCGCCCTGGCCGCCCTGCTTGCCGTACCGGTGACCATGCTCCTGGGTATCGTGTTGGGATGGGCCGTGCGCAAGTACGCGGGCGGGCCGGTCCAACTGAGCATTGCCGGGTCCAACTGGACGCACGTCGCGCGGATGCCGCTGAACGAGAACCTGTCCGCAAACTTGCCCGCGCTCCTGAACAAGGTCCCAAACTATTCCGAACGCGTTGACGCGGCGGTGCCACAGGCTGTGCGCTACACCATCAACGAGCAAAGCGTCTTCGCCATCGTATCCGCGGTCGGAACCCTGGTGCTTGCGTCGGGCAGTATGCTGCTGCCCGTTCTTGCCGACGATGACGAAGGCGGTTCATCGACCTTCGGCGCGCTCAGCGGTTTTCTCGCAATCGTGTTCGGAGTGCTTCCGTTGGTAAGTAAGGGGGCTGCCGCAGGCGGCCCGGCGGACGCGCGGAAAGCGCTGTACGAGCGCAACCTCGACCGCGCATCGATTCTGCTGGCCCGCAAACTCGCGGAGAAACCAAAAGACCCGCCGGCAAACTATCTGGCCATGGCTCCGGCCTTGCTCAAGGGCGACCTGGAAAAGGCAGCCGGCCACGCCGCTATCTACGAAGAATCAAAACGCGAAGCCTGGAACTGGCCGCAAGAGCATTCTCCGACCGCCCAGCGTCTCCGTGCGCTCATGGCCTACGAGCGAGGCGAGTACAGTCCGAGCAAGTCCGAGCAAGCGGCCTTGCACCCAACCACCGAGCGGGTGACGCCATGATTCCAAATACCGGGAGTTCTTGGTGAAAACTGGATTTAACCATGCACAGCCAGCGCATTGACATCGACAAGCACCGGTGGATGGCGGTCCACGATGGGATCTTTATCTACGTCAAGACCCACCGGCGGTGGTGCATGGACATCGTCGTTGCGCCGGTGGAGCGGGTGTCGGTGTTGCGGCGGTCGGCCTTGCCGGTGATCCGGTCGATCCCGTTTGTGTCGTACGCGGCCCTTTTCGGCGCGCCGGTGTTTGCGATTTGCGCCCTCGTGATGTTGGGGACGCATCGGGACGCGCCGCTGTACGCCTTGGGGCTGGCATTGATTTGGGCGCTCGCGCTGACCACCGTCTTCGCCGTCGCGATGCTCCTGTTCGGACGCATCAAAGGGCGCCGCGAGACCCTGCTCTACGTGTCCGGCAACGTCTACTCGCCCATGATCCGGTTCAAACACGTCGAAGGCGGCAACCCGACACTGGAGACCTTCCTCGACACCCTCCCCGCAGGGTCCGCCGCCCCACCCGGCAAGGTGCCCCTCGGCGAGTGGTACCGGTTGCCCTCGCGCGCGCGGAGTGTTCTTGTATCGCTGTATTGGCCGATGTACGCGTACATTTTCTCGCCGCACCAGCCCATCGAGGGCGAGATATCAAACATGCTCGCTTGGGGGGTGGTGGTGTTGCTGCTGGCCGGTTATCTGGTGTTCCTTGGCCTGCTGCTGTGGTTCTACTTCCGCAACCCCAAGGCCACGAAAGAAGCTCGGGCCGCCTTGTTTGACAGCGACTACGACGCTGCCGCGACGATTCTACGCGGCGTAGTCGAGAAGAGGCCGGGCCAGCCCTACGCGAACTACC
>CAZWDH010000286.1:0-8695 GCA_964632865.1 uncultured Nitrospiraceae bacterium | reverse complement strand
GGGGACGCCTTCCCGGTAGCCTTGGGTCACGAATCCCGCCCGCAACGAGTGCCCGCTAAACGCGTCCGGCTCAAGCCCGATTCGCTTCGCTGCGGCTTTCACAATGCGACATACGGCGCGATCCTGGAGTCGGCGGGGTAAAACCACACCCGAGGGGGAGATCGCCCGGAATACGGCTCCATTCGCCCACCCAGCGGCCTCTACCCACCGTCTAAGGGCCATCACGGGACACGTGGTGTCGTGCGCACCGTATCCGATGTCTTTCGTTTCGGCCTGGCCGTCCTGATTCGTCTTGCTGCGCCTCAGCGTCACGACCACGCCTTGTTCCCGGAATTCCAGATCGGCCACGTCCAGGGCTACCAGTTCGGATCGCCGAAATGCGCCGGCCAACCCGAGCAATAGGATCGCTTTGTCCCGAAGCCCGCGCGGGGAATCGTCCAGAACGCAGACCGCTTGCCGAACGTGTTCGACCATCATCGGTGCGGCTTGCTTCTGCGCCATTCCCATGGTGCGCCGGATCCCTTGCATCGTGGCCCGTACAATCGGCGCGCCTGCGGGACTGGGGAATCCTGCGGCTTGATGCGCCACGGAAATAGACGCTAGACGCCTCTGTAACGTCGCGGGCTTGTGGGTTTCGGCCAATGCCGTGATATACCTCGCCACGGTTTCGGGAAAAGCGGGGAGAGAAACCTCCCCCCGCGCGTTGCTCCATGTCTCGAAGTGTTGCCAGTCTGACGCGTAGGCTTTCCGCGTGTTCCCGGCTTTGGACGCCTCTATGAATTCCTTCACGTTGGCGTCAAGCGGAACCATGGCCGATTCGGGGACGCGTTCCATGTCGTGTGTCATCGTCCGTCCCTTTCCCATAGGCGCCTATGCGCCGCTGCGCAATCGTTGCAATAGATCTGACTTGTCGTCGCATAGTCCCGCCATCGCCCCGGCTTGCCACACGTCCAGCATGGGCCGTCTGGCCGGTTCGGGTTTAGTTTCCGGTCAAGCGCCCCGAGGAAATCAGCCGCCCCGGTTACGCGTCGCCGGTACCATGTCTCGCTTGCGGGATTCCAGCGAAACCCGTTCGCCTTGAGCATGCTCAGGATTTCCGCTTCGGGCTTGTTCGCGAATCGGATCGCCACGCCTTGGGAAGATATGCTGTATTTCATGACGCCATCTCCCCCGCTTCGATCCGTTGCCATGCCGCCCGCATGTTCAGACCGCAGTCATAGAGCAATTTCACGTAGGCTTTGATCTCCCGCCCGTCTAGCCGTTGCTCCATTGCGCCCGCTTTCAATCGTTCGGCCATGGATTCGGCCACGCCACGGCGGGCCAAGTGATAAACCATGCAACGGGACATGAGCGGGCCGGAATCTTCGCATCCCTCAAAGGTTTCCTGACCGTCTACCGTGGTCGTGAATATCCAAACCACGTGATCGGGGATGCGCTCCAACGTGACAAGCAATTGCCGGACCGTGCGCCATTTCAACCCGTGCGCCTCGTTTACGATATACACTCGCCCGCCCTTGCCGAATGCGCCATACCGCGATTCTGATTCGATGTCTTGCAGCATGTTCGGGGTCAAGGTTTCGGCATCAAGTTCGGTCACGTAGTCCCCGTCTGCGACTTCTGCGGCGATCAAGCGGGCTATCGTGGTCTTGCCGGTCCCGCTCAATCCTGTTAGCCAGATCGCCCGCCCGCCGAAGCCGGTACGGTCGCGGAGTGTAAGCAGGGACTTGATCACTTTGTCTTGCCCCGCTATTTCGCCCCAATTCTCGGGCCGATATTGTTCATAGAGTGGTTTCATGCGTCTATCCCCTGTAGCGTGTTCGGGGATGATTCGCTGAACGCGTAGAATTGCGTCCCGTCCCCGATGATGACGTGGTCGTGTACCTTGATTCCGAGAAGCGATCCCGCTTCGGCCAGACGGGCCGTAAGCGAGATATCATCGCGGCTAGGATCGGTTTCCCCGCTTGGGTGGTTATGGCAGAGGATGACCGATGCGGCATTGCTCAGGATCGCGGGTTTGAACACTTCGCGCGGCATGGCGATAGTCGCATCAATCGATCCGATGCTGACCGTGTGTATGCCGATCACGCGGAGTTTGGTATTCAGCATCATGACGCAGAAGTGTTCCCGGTCAACATCCCCCAGGTATTGCCGGAACAAATGCGCGGCCATCCATGGCGAACGCATCTGCTTATCGTCTACTTTCTGGCTACCATCGCGGACAAGCGCCACGCGGTAGATGGGGATACGGTATTGACGCGTTGGGGAAGCGGTAGCGGTAGTCATGACGCGTTCCCCCCATTGCGCGGATCGGTCTGGCTAACGTGAAATACCGTCGTGGTCCATGGACGCGTGAATACTTGTTGCTTTTCTTCGCCCGTGGTTTCGTCGCGTTCGGATTTCTTACACTCGATGACCGTGCAAACCTTGACGCCACGTTCGCCCCGTCTGACTTGACGGCCAAGCGCCCGCCACGCCTCATAGGTGAACACGTTGACGCGGGGTTGTATCTCGCTTTCCGGGATTCCCCGTTCCATGAATCCGTCAATGATCGCGGGATAGTTCGACATGCTCATTCCCGAGCATGCGCGCCGAAGCGCCTCTTGTTGGATTTCTTTCCGGCGGGAGTTCTTTCTCATTGCGCGTCCCTTTCATGGGGACGCATGGTGCGCAGGCGTGGCGGGATGCGGTAGAATAGCCGCAGACCGTTTGCATGCTAGTACCATGCGTTCGGTTTAGCCCGTCGTGAGTGTTCCAGCACTCATGGCGGGCGCTTTCAATTTCGGTGCCGATAACCTTCACTTATCGGCCATCCAATCACACGATACCACATGCGGGCGATGCTGTCAATACTGAGCAGATATTCAGTCACGTAGAACGGGGTAGAAATAGCAGAAGAATAGCCCGGAAACAATGGGCGAAACGCGGACGACGCGATCTAATTCCGGGCTTGCTGAGATTCTATTTTCGGCATAGTGCGCCCGCGATCTAATACGGCTTGGGTCCCATCCGGAAGCAGTATTTTGACCAGACTCCCACCTCTCGATGGGCTGAAAGAGATTACTTAACCCGTGAGTCGCGAGGTGAAATCTGGCGGGTATACAGATTTGCCATGAGAGTTGTCGTAACGGGGCGAATCATGCAATGAGCGGCAACGGCTGATAGTCCTTGGATGACATCGGCTCGACATGTTCCGGATAATTCCCTTTCATCTCTACCAGGACACGTTGCTGAGAGGGAGCAGGAGCGGGATTCACCTTCACGACTCGCACGCGAATATCTCTATATTCGGCGCTAATTACCGAAACAAGGTCGAAGACAAGATAACGGGGGGTCCAACCGATCATATGGTAGTCGCTTGTTTGAAGCTGAACGGCCAATGTGGTAGCCGGGTTATTCACTTCGATGGCTACCCGTAATTCCTCGCCATTTGCAAGTGAGTCAATTCTCTCCCGTGCTTGTGGGGTCACGTGACGCCAACCGTGTAAAAAGTACCTACACGAAAATCCGCCTGCCTCATTGCGAACAATCTTAGGAAAAACCTCAAAGGTGTCGGTCTGTCGCCGACCTTCGGAGATAGCCAGAATCTCCAGTGGGTCCGCCGTTTCGGGCGACAGGTCAAGGTACCTAAGATACTCCTCCAAGTCCTCGGGTTCCTCTTAAAGATGCGTGTTGATAAATACCGCAACCTGGCTCACCGACTCGTAACGCTTCCAACAGGCGGGAAACGACGGTAGCGGCCGCAATCCGGCTTCCTTCGCCGCCCGCGCGGCCCCTTGGAGATACCGAAATTGGAACGGGCCTCGCGCGGAGTCAGCATCCAATTGCCCAATCGGATACCATTCACGCGTTTTGCCAGTGTCCTGCCAAGCCAGATAGAGCGTTGTCATCTTCTCATACTTTCCTTAGCTCATTGATCGTGTACGTTAGGAATTCCCGGCAGAAATCCGAAGCCAAAGCATCGATGAAATCTATGGGCATCCTGTCCAGCAATTCAACAATTTCGGGCTCCTGAAGCTTCCCCACTGCCTCAAGCCAAGGGCTGAACCAATCAGGATGGCGTTGGGAAGCCCATACGACAAGCCCCAAGGGGTTGTCGGCATGTCTTCCCTGCTCCTCACCGAAAATCGCCCCGTTCCCTCGTCTGATATACTCGCCTACCCGGCCGTCTTTCAAGAGTTGTGACCTTTTGGCCACCGTAAGTTCTCGGCCCAGAGAAGACGCGTGATCGTAGGACGGTGCAAGTTCCAAGTGTACATCGTCCCCATGGAACCCCCAAAGCAGCGCCCAATTCTCGTGATGTCGATCCGTATTTCCTATGAGAGCGTCCAGAACGAGCAACCCCGCAAATCTTGTCATAACGTCCGGTAATCGTTCGGGGGGGACGCTCTTGCCCAAGGCCCCAACGATATTGTCGAACGAGTGCTCGCTCTGTCCCCAATGTTTCACTTTGTCATAATCAGGGAGGTACCCTGAAAGAATTTCGTTTCCATGAACAAGTTCCCCCATGCGTAGGGGTTGTTTCAAGTTCTCGTCCCAAACATGCGGGACGATTGATTCCACAAGGATTCCTGGTTCACCGTCTATGTCCGCAAGTTCAGCCCGTGCGGACGGTAGTCCAATTAGTCTTGCCAGTTCCGATCCTAATTTCTCAGACCAATGCTCTCCCGTGCCGCTCCTCGCATACTTGAACAGCCAAGGCTGTTGCTCTCCCTTGAGCAACGTCCAGAACTTCTTCTTACTTCCCAGTTGCTCCACGCCGAGTCGGTCCGTGGGAAATCCAACAGAAAGCTGCAGCTCGTGATAGCGCCCAGAGTCATCAAGCAGTGGGATCATTTGTCGAATGTGTTTCGCATCTATTCGCGCAAGCTAGGCCCAGTTCTTCCATAATCCACACCCGGCGGCTCGGTTAATTGTACGCACTCTGCACGCTCGTTGCACGCCACCCCGTTCCGTGTCAGTATTCCGCCCCGTCAATACTTGGCCATTGGTACCGCAAGAATTGCAGATACGGCTGATTATCCTTGAATCGTTGCTTGCAGAACTCCACCGGGAAGTCGAGATGTAGCAGGAGTAGGACCAGGAAGATCCACTTCAGGAGTTCATTCGCCGCAAACAACTCCCCATCGGAAAATGAATTCTTCCGCCGATGAGAATCGTAGTGGCTATAGTAATTGCGCGTGGCCACGACGCGGTGTGTGATGTGAGCATCCAAATTGGGGACAGCGAGCACGTGCTGTGCCCGCGCGAAAAGGTCGTCCAATCGGACTCTCAGCGTTAGATCGTTTCGGCGTGTGGTCCTAACGTGGAACGCTTCCAATATAGACACGAGATTCAGGAAGCGGAAGTTCGGCGCAAGCTCATCGGTATGAAACAGCCCCCAAAAACTCTTGAGGATGTCCTCCATATCACCGTGAATCGAAAACCACTTTGTCAGGACTCGCCCCAATTCCTCTTTGATTTCGGGCAATGGTGGCAAGAGCATTTCCAGAGGATGAACCCGATTCCGTTTGGTGCCGGTGATCTGCTTCAACGAGTACAGGACTGTAAGTGACGGTCGCAGTGTCGGCTTCTCACCGCGAGAATCTTCGGTTGAACTTGGTTCACTAGGCCACGCCACCAAGTGAAGGATCTGAATCGGTTGACAGACAGCCAGAGCAATAAAGTCACGGAGTTGTCCCAAGTAATGGCGTCCAAAATCGAGAATGCTTACCGGCAAATTCAGTTCAAGCGTGAGCCTGGCACGCTCGACGAAATGAAACTCTGACACCAAGTCGAAACTCGACAGCGGTTGGAGTTCGACACTCAGTCGAAGACCGTTCAACTCATACGCAATCGGAGCGGGTCGGGAAAACGAGAAGTCAACTCTGTCAATACGATTCTGATATTCACCGTATTCGACTGAGGACGTGACTCCCGACTCGTGGACCCAATCCTCCAAGTGCCCGAGCCAAACGGAGTAGCGCTGAAAAGTGAGTGCCTCGGGTTCTGAGACTTCTATGCCAACAACGGCGTATAGCGGATACAAATCGGACTTGGCGGCGCCGTACTTTCCGAATCGCACGTTGCAGTTGCCCCGCATAACGTTGACTAGCGACAAGGCCTCGCCGGAAGCCAGCACGCCATTCACCAAGGGATAACGGACCGGGCTCGTATCATTCATGCTCATGAGGGCTTCTTGGAGCGTACCAAAGAGACCCTGGAGCTCAATCTTGAAGGCGTCAGGAGGATTGAAAATAAGTCGGCCCGGTAGTCGCTCATCAGGAGCACCCGGCAACCAAAAGTAGCCGGTTTCTTCGTACGTTGAAACTAGCGCGTCTGCCGGAATGGTCATTGCGTATCCATGCGATTAACGCTAATTAGTCACTCTACTTCGTCCTGGTGATCGTTTTGACTTCCGTTCTTTGGCTCATCATCCGGGCCGTCCCCGTCGGATTTAGCCTCACAGAGATTACCCCCTCGTGACGCGTAGACGGTCCGAACCAATTCCAGCATACTCGGATCGACTGGCCTCGCCGAGTTGATGGCCGCTTGATATGCGGCGAGAAAGTCATAGGCGACCTTGCACCATCTCACAGAGCTAGCGTTCAGGGATGTATGCAACAAGAGCGTTACGGTTAATAGCGAATTCATCAAAACTGGCGACTGATCGGGAGTATCGACTCGATCACCCTGATCCATAAAGCGGAAGAAGTCGTCCTGGCCGTCACTTGCCATGGGATGAACATGCAAGGATGCGAAGTCGTATCCGTGCTTGTAGAGGAAACTCATATTCATCGCCTTAGCGACATTTTCAGCTTTAGGGGGCTTCCACTCGCATCCTTTTGCCTTAAGTGCCCTATACCGTTCCTGTTGCTCGGGTGAATCACGGAAAAATCTAGCGTTGAGTTCTTCTTGGAAGCGTTTATCGCTGCGTATCCGGTTTCGCCCTTCCATATCGGTAACGAAGGAGTATTCCTCGAACGCCTCGAACGAGTCTGTCTCGTGTAGTGAATACAGATGAAAAACCCTGTCCACAAGGCAGCGATACAACACCCAGCAATTGTGAAAATCCTCTTCTCCGTAGAGAACGAGCAAACTTCGCATTGTCACGATAGCGCGCGCAACGAAATTACGTATAACGAGGTTTCGTAACCCGTCCTCGTGCTGGGCCATGGAAAAGAAGAACAGTCGAGTGAACTCTGCGAGTTGCTCCCAGAGCACTTGACAAGTTTCCAGTGACGCATAGGGAATGCTCTCAGGACTCGTCCTCGCCTCTGTATTCATGTGTTCTGGCTGCTTTTGCGCTTTGCTGCCGTGGACTTTGTTTTCCTCTTCGCGCGCAGTTTCGGCGGTTTCGACTCGAACTTTTCTCTAATGCGTGCAAGTAGCATCTCAGCGGTTTCGTACTCTCTGCCTTCGGCTCGGGCCAAATCCGCTTCGAGCGGTACAAGTTCACCTCGGAATGCCTTATCCAATATGGTGGGTGATAACTTCTCCACCTTTGAGCGAGCGGCAGTGTAGTAGGCCTCAACGCGGTTTACCAGGGCATACACGGCCTCTACGCGACGGACGATCTCGCCCTGCTCTTCCAGAGGCGGCAGCGGGACCGCCACTTCTCCCAGGATGCCGACGTTAATGTTCTTCTGCGCTGTCGCAGGCGCGAACTGCGACAGGTTTTCCCTGGCCGTCCGGATAAAAAATTCTGCGAACTTCGGTACGCAAAGTTCGGGATCGGTGATCAAACCCACCACGCTGTCGGGGAAGCACGCAGGGTAAGTCAAAATAGCGGAATCGGCGATGTTCGCTGCGATGGTGATGCAAATGGTTCCCGCTGGCCACAAACGGCTCTGAGCGAGCCCCGCTTCGCTGTACGTCTGTCTGTGGCTAACGATTCGGCCCCTGGACTGCGCTATGTCCCCTGTTTGAATGAAGGGGTACTTCCCACCGTAGAGATGTGGAGCATTACGTGGTCTATTTTTCGAGCGTCCCCGGTTCATGTACCCAAGTTCGGGCAGGTAAACCCAGGCCCAAGCTTCAGGGATGCTCGGCAACTCATCAAGTCGAGGTTGTCGAGCATCTGTCACGCGCCATCGCATCACCGGGAACTCGGTAACGAATTCCGCTTTGGTTGGGTGAGCCGCACGAAGTCGAGTCAGTAGCCGTTCGACAGGCTCCAGGTCTTTGCCCGCACGCCACTCGGCGGTGAGTTGGCCAGAGCAGGCGTCGGCGAGGACGGCTTTGCGGAAGCGTTTGAGAATGGCAGGCACTTTTTCAAGGCGCTCGCGGACGTTCTGTATTCGGCCCAAGACCTCATCGAGCTTCGCTACGATTCGTTTTTGCTCCTCCAAGGGAGCGATTGGGACTTGAATACTCTGCAATTTTGAAGCGTTCACATTCTGAAGAGCTATACCCGCAGCGTGCTCAGAAATTGAGGACCAGTAAGCCGGGGATTTCAGAAAGTGAGCGACATACTCGGCGGAAACTTGCTTCAACGGACGGAGGCGAATTAGGTAGGATGCGAAAATTGATTCTGGGCAAGACCTGATTAGATGACTCACCCCAACTGAGCCTGCTCGCGAAACTACAATGTCTCCCGGTGCAAGAAGGTACTTGCTGGGATCATCGGGTACAGACTCGCAAAAGGGAACAGTCTCCCAATCAATCCTGCCGGATGAGATATCTGTTGTCCGAAGCAGTTTAGTTCCGGTGCCGTTGC
>CAZWDH010000285.1:0-8785 GCA_964632865.1 uncultured Nitrospiraceae bacterium | reverse complement strand
CCGCATAGAACGGCTGCGAATCTCGCAGTGCGCAGCGAAAGGAACCAGGGGACATGGCCACAAAAGTAGGGATCAATGGATTCGGCCGCATCGGCCGTAACGTATTCAAACTGCTCATGGAAAGCAGCGACTTCGAAGTCGTCGGCGTGAACGACCTCACCGACCCGAAGACGCTTGCCCACTTGTTGAAATACGACAGCGTCAGCGGCGTGTACAAGGGCGATGTCAAAGCGGGCGAAGGCGCCATCGTCGTCGACGGCAAGTCCATCAAAGTCAGCGCGGAGAAGGATCCGTCCAACCTGCCGTGGAAAGCATTGGGCGCCGAGCTCGTGCTGGAATCGACGGGCGTGTTTACGACGAAAGAGAAGTGCATGCTTCACGTCCAGGCCGGCGCCAAGAAGGTGCTGCTCAGCGTGCCGCCGAAGGATGCCATCGACGCCATCGTCGTGATGGGCGTGAACGACGATACCCTGAAGTCTTCCGACGTGGTTGTCTCCAACGCGAGCTGCACGACCAACTGCCTGGCCCCGATGGCGAAAGTGCTTCATGAGAACTTCGGCATCAAGCGCGGCTTCATGACGACGATTCACGCGTACACCAACGACCAGAACGTGCTGGACATGCCGCACAAAGACCTGCGTCGCGCCCGCGCGGCCGCGGTCAGCATCATCCCGACGACGACGGGCGCGGCCCGCGCGGTGGGCAAGGTGCTTCCGGCGCTGGCTGGCAAGCTCGACGGTATTGCGATGCGCGTCCCGGTGCCGGACGGTTCGGTGACGGACCTGGTGGCGGAACTCGATAAGACCGCGACCGCCGAAGAGATCAACGCTGCCATGAAGAAGGCGGCCGAAGGCCCGCTGAAGGGCATTCTGGAGTACTGCGAAGATCCGATCGTGTCGAACGACATCGTCGGCAACTCGCACTCCAGCATCTTTGACTCCCAGTTGACCTCGGTGATGGACAACAACTTCATCAAGGTCGTCTCCTGGTACGACAACGAGTGGGGTTACTCCTGCCGTTGCGTCGACCTCTTCAAGAAGATGGCCTAAGGAAAACGTACGGCCCCGCGCGGCCAACCGCGCGGGGCCGTTTTCGTAATGACGGTGGTAGGACAAGAGCCATGAACAAACTGACCATAGAAGATTTGGACGTCAAGGGGAAGCGCGTCCTCATGCGGGTGGACTTCAACGTCCCGCAGAACGAAGACGGCAGCGTCCGCGACGATACCCGTATCCGCGCCGCGTTGCAGAGCATCAATTACGTGCGCGATAAGGGCGGAAAACTCATCCTCATGTCGCATCTGGGCCGCCCTGGCGACCCGAACAAGGCCGAGTCCGAAGAGGAGAAGGCCAAGATTCTGAAGAAGAACGCGACGCTCAAGATGGACCCCGTCGCGGACCACCTGCGCAAGCTCGTCGGCGGCAACGTGAAGAAGGTGGACGACATCGTCGGGCCGGACGTGGAAGCCGCTGTGGCCGCGATGGAACCGGGCGACATCATCCTGCTCGAAAACACGCGCTTCAATAAGGGCGAGACGAAGAACAACCCCGAGTTGTGCGAGCAGCTCGCCAAGCTGGGCGACGTGTACGTGAGCGACGCGTTTGGCACGGTACACCGCGCGCACGCCTCGACTGAGGGCGTCACCAAGTACGTGAGCCAAAGTGCCGCCGGATTTCTGGTTGCCAAGGAAATGGAATACTTCGGCCGGGTGTTAAACAGTCCAGACCGACCCCTCCTTGCCATCCTCGGCGGCGCGAAAGTCTCGGACAAGATTACGGTTATCGAGAATCTCCTGAACCTGGTCGACACGCTGGTTATCGGCGGCGGCATGGCCTACACCTTCATGAAGGCCCAAGGCTACGAGATTGGAAACTCCCTCCTCGACGAAGGCGGCATCGACGTTGCCAAGACGGTCCTGGCCAAAGCCAAGGAAAAGGGCGTCGAACTGCTGCTTCCCGTCGATACAGTCGTTGCGGACGCGTTCTCGAATGACGCCAATACGAAGGTGGTCGGCCTCGGGGACATTGAAGCCGGGTGGGAAGGGCTTGATATTGGGCCGAAGACCCTGGAGATGTTCTGCGACGCCATCAAGAAATCCAAGACCGTCGTGTGGAACGGCCCGGTCGGGGTGTTCGAGATGGAGAAATTTGCGGTCGGTACCAAGACCATTGCCGACCTGCTTGCGAGTTCCCCGAACATCACGAGCGTGATTGGCGGCGGCGATACGGCGGCTGCCGTGGCCCAGTATGGGCTCGCGGACAAGATGTCGCATGTGTCGACCGGCGGCGGCGCCTCCCTCGAAATGCTCGAAGGGAAAGAACTGCCGGGGTTGGCGGCGTTGACGGACAAGTAGTAAATCGATGAAGCAATAAATCTGAAATTCGAAGCACCTGGAAGAAAACTCGAAATTCGAAGCACGAAATTCGAAACAATTTGAGATCTCAGATTTGAGATTTTAGAAGTGAAGAAGACAGAAATTGGGACAGGGTAGAAACCAGGGATTTGGCGGAATCTACTTTATCGCTCTTGAGTCAGTTGCTTGTTGAGTCAGTCGCTCTTGAGTAGTTGGAGCAGGGCCGAACGAGATCGTCTTCGTTTTGAGTTTTGGCATTCGTGCTTGTTTCGGATTTCGAATTTTGGGTTTAGAATTTGGTTACATGGCGTTGCCTCGGTTGGCGGCGCAATCAATACAGTACCTGGCTCTCGGGCGTGCAACTCACCGATGCCGAACTGGGACCGGGTGGACAAGAAAGGAAACGGTGCATCCATGTCGACGATTGCGAAAGAACGCAAGCAAGCCATCATCAAGGAACACGGGTCGCATGAAGGCGATACGGGTTCCGCGGAAGTCCAGATCGCGCTTTTGACGGAGCGCATCAACGATTTGACCGAGCATTTCAAGGCCCATCCGAAGGATTTCGGCGGCCGGCGCGGGCTGCTCAAGCTCGTGGGACGGCGCCGCCACCTTCTGAACTACGTGCGCAGCCTCGATGTCGAGCGCTACCGCGCCATCGTCAAGACGCTTGGTCTGAGGAAATAAGTATCAACGAAAGTAAACGATATATCGAAATGATGCCTGGAACGTTGTGGGAGACGTTCCATCAAAAACGGAGAAAGAAAGAACAATGGTAGAACGTCTCTCAATCCCTATCGGTACGGAGGAGATCATCCTCGAAACCGGTAAGATCGCCAAGCAGGCCCATGGCTCAGTCATGGTCACCTGCGGCGAAACCATGGTGCTTTCCGCGGTCTGCGTGGCCCCGGAAGCCCGGGAAGGACAGGATTTCTTCCCACTCACGGTCGACTATCGCGAGAAGAGCTTTGCCGCGGGCAAGATCCCCGGCAACTTCTTCCGGCGCGAAGGCCGCCCGACGGAGCGCGAAGTGTTGGTGTGCCGTCTCACAGACCGGCCCCTGCGCCCCCTGTTCCCCAAAGGGTTCCTCAACGAACTCCAGGTTTTCTCGACGGTCTTTTCGACCGACAACGAAAACAATCCCGACATCCTCTCGCTCATCGGCGCATCCGCGTCGCTGCATATCTCGAAGATTCCGTTCCTCGGGCCCATCGGCGCGGTGCGCGTTGGACTGATCGAGGGCGAACTGGTCGTCAACCCCAAGATGTCCGACATGGTTGAAAGTGAACTCGATCTGGTTATCGCGGGCACAAACGAAGCCATCACGATGGTGGAAGGCGCGGCGAACCAGGTCCCTGAGGAGAAGATGCTCGAAGCCCTCGAGTTTGGGCACAAGTACATCAAGCAGATCTGCGAAGCCATCGAGACCTTCCGCCAGCGCGTGGGCGTCGAAAAGATGGAGTACACCGAACCGGCCAAGGATGAAGCCGTAACCAGCGACGTGGAGGGTATCGCCCTCGAACGGTTCAAGGCTCTGCTTGCTCCCATGGACAAACAGGATCGGGCGGATGGAATCAAGGAACTCAAGAAAGAGGTCCACGAAACGCTTGCGGCCCGCTACGGCGAAGAATCGTATGCCGAGAAGAGCGGCGAGATCAGCGCCGCGCTGGGCGCGCTCGAGAAGCGGCTCATGCGCGACCAGGTCATCACGACCAATACCCGTCTCGACGGCCGCGACCTGACCACAGTCCGCCCCATCTCCATCGAGGTAGGCGTGTTGCCGCGCGTGCACGGGTCCTGCCTGTTCACACGCGGTGAAACGCAGGCCCTTGTGACGACGACCCTCGGCACGAGCCGCGACGAGCAACGCCTCGACGAACTGACCGGCGAAGAGTTCAAACGCTTCATGCTGCACTACAATTTCCCGAGCTGGTCGGTCGGCGAAGTGCGCCGGATATCCGGTCCGGGACGCCGCGAAGTCGGGCACGGCAAGCTCGCGGAGCGCGCGCTGGAAGGGATCGTGCCCAACGAGGACGATCCGGAAGCCACCGCGTTTCCGTACACGATCCGTATCGTGTCGGACATCACGGAAAGCAACGGGTCCAGTTCCATGGCTTCGGTGTGCGGCGGTACGCTCAGCCTGATGGACGCCGGTGTGCCGGTGAAAGCCCCTGTGGCGGGTATCGCCATGGGACTTATCAAGGAAGGCGACGAAGCCCGCGTGCTGAGCGACATCCTGGGCGCTGAGGATCATCTCGGCGACATGGATTTCAAGGTCTGCGGCACGAGCGAAGGCATCACGGCCTTCCAGATGGATTGCAAAGTCATGGGCGTTTCACGCGAATTGATGAGCCAGGCGCTCCATCAGGCGCGGGAAGGCCGCTTGCACATCCTCGAAAAGATGCGTGAATGCCTGGCCGAATCGCGCAGCGAGATCTCGCGCTTCGCGCCGCGCATCATCACGATCAACATCAACGTCGATAAGATTCGCGACGTAATCGGACCGGGCGGAAAGGTCATCCGCGAGATCCAGAAGAACTCGGGCGCCGAGATCGAGATCGAAGACGACGGTACGGTCAATGTCGCGGCAGTAGACGCCGAAGCGGCACAGGCGGCTGTCGACATGATCCGCATGATCGTCGCCGAGCCCGAAGTCGGCCAGGTGTACCAGGGCAAGGTGACGCGTATCATGCCCTTTGGCGCCTTCGTGGCGGTCATGGGCGGCAAGGAAGGCCTTGTCCACATTTCGGAACTGGCCATTGGCCACGTTCGCGAAGTCACCGACGTGGTGAATGTCGGCGACGACGTTCACGTGAAGGTTACCGAGATCGACAAGCTCGGCCGCGTCAACCTTTCCAAGGTCGAAGCGGACCGCGAACTCGGTCTGATATCCGACGAAGATTACGCCGCCCATGAGGCCGCGCCCAAGGGTCGCGACCGAGGGGATCGCGGCGGTGACCGCGGTGGCCGTGGTGGCCGCGGCGGAGACCGGGGTGGCGACCGGCGCGGTGGCGGCGGTGGTGGTGGCCGAGGCGGCCGCGACCGTTCACGCCGCTAGAACATAGTCTCACACGCACTGGCGCTTCCCGCGGGGAGCGCCAGTGGTTTATTTTGCGGTATGCGGTTTGCCAGAATAGTGACATTCCCCTGGCTACGGCCGGACTGGCAGCTGCATGATTTCGACAGGAGCTACATTTCTCATGCCTTCGGCAATTCCCTCCATCACGCACGACACCACATCGATTCACAAGCTCGACAATGGGATCACGGTACTTCTTGAACCGCTTCCCTACCTGCGCTCGGCATCGGCAGGCGTCTGGATCAAGACCGGCTCTTCCAACGAGCGCCCGGAGCAATCCGGCGTGTCTCATTTCCTGGAACATCTGTTCTTCAAGGGCACGACCACCCGTACGGCGCGCCAACTGGTCGAAGCCGTGGAATCCAAGGGCGGGCATTTGAACGCCTTTACGTCCCGCGACTACACCTGCCTGTACGCCAAGATGCTCGGCGAGCACGTGGGCACGGGCATCGAAATCCTGGCGGATATCCTCAAGGATTCGCAGTTCTACGATTTCGAGAAAGAGCGAAACGTCGTGTTGGAGGAAATCGCCAGTATCGAGGACGTGCCGGAGGATCACGCCCACGATCTCCTCGTGCAACGCCTTTGGCCGGATCATGCCCTCGGACGGCCCATCACCGGCACGGAAGAGACGCTGACCGCCATGACCATCGACGACGTGCGCACCTACTTCGCGGAGTGGTACCGCCCCGAGAATCTCATCATTTCGGTCGCGGGGAGCTTTGACGAAGACGTGCTGCTCGAACAAATCTCCACCGCATTTGAAACGATTGCGGCGCCGTCTTCCTTGCCCCGGCCGGCGGCACCCACATTCGGCGCGGGCACCGGCATCGTCGAACGGGACGTGGCACAGAATCACCTTTGCATGGGATTTCCCGGACCCGGCATCCATGACGAGCGCCGGTATATCTACAACATGCTCAGCAGCGTGCTCGGCGGCGGGTCGACCTCGCGGCTCTTCGAGACCATCCGCGAGCAAGAAGGCCTCGCCTACTCGATCTACACGTTCCACTCAAGCTACTGGGACGCGGGGATGATGGGACTCTACGCGGCCATCGCTCCCGAGAATCTCGAAAAGACGATCGACCTGACCTGCGCGGAATTGAAGCGCGTGCGCGATGAACTGGTGCCGGAAGACGAAGTCGTCCTGAATCGCGAGCAGCTCAAAGGCGGCATGCTGATGGCGCTCGAAAGCACCTTCAACCGCATGACGCGCATGAGCAAGTCCTACATGTACCATGGCCGCATCCTCACCACGGATGAAATCGTCGCGGCCATTGATGGCGTCACCGCACGCGATCTTCAGGAACTCGCCGGCGAACGGTTCACTTCGGAGCAATGCGCCATGGTGATTCTGGGTCCCGCAAACGGGAACACCTACGAGAGGGCGCCCTTGTGAGCCGGACCGTGGACGTGCGCATTACCCAGGAGCCCGGTACCGAAGATATTCCCCTTCCGGCCTACGAAACGGAACATGCGGCGGGTATGGACCTTAGGGCGGCTGTGACCGAACCCGTGACCCTCGGGTCTGGCCAGCGCGACCTGATCCCGACCGGACTGCGCATCGCCTTGCCGGATGGATACGAAGCCCAGGTGCGCCCGCGAAGTGGCCTCGCCATCAAGCACGGTATTGCACTGGTTAATTCGCCCGGGACCATCGACGCGGACTACCGGGGTGAAATCCGCGTAATTCTCGTGAACCTCGGGCAAGAACCTTTCACCATCAACCGGGGCGACCGGATTGCCCAGATGATCGTGGCGCCCGTGACGCGCGTTGCCTGGCAAGTAGTTACGGAACTCGACGCGACCGTCCGGGGCGATGGGGGCTTCGGACACACTGGTCGTTGAGGGTGCTGTCGGCATCGCGAGCCCTGTGCAGTAACTGGCCGTAAGCAAAATTCGAAATACGAAGCACGAAATCCGAAACAAATCCGAATGACAAAAATCCGAAAGAATAGCGCTGCGTCTGGGCATCCTCGCCAAGTGCCGTTGCTGGCTTAGCTGCCGTTCGTACTGCATTTGACTCGCGCGGCGCGTGTTCGATATACTTACGTGTTATGACTTGGCCCTTGTTCGGGCAACCCTAACGCGTTGTCGCTTTAACGGTTGGAGCGAACGTAGCGCGAAGCAAAGGAGATTCTGGTGAAACAGACCTTTCAACCATCCAATTTGAAACGTAAACGGAACCATGGGTTTCTGGTGCGTATGGCAACGGCAAGCGGTCGCGCAGTAATTCGGCGCCGGCGGGCTAAGGGACGCAAGCGGCTTTCCGCCTGATTTCGGGGGAACGAGTCTTGTGCCCGGGCCACATGCCTTTCCAAAGCGGGAGCGCCTTACACGACGGCGGGAGTACACGGCTGTGTTTCAGCATGGCCGGAAACGCGTGGGTCCTGAGTTTATCTGCTTCACCCTCCGGCGGGACGGGCAAGGCCGGAAGATGGGCTTCGCGGTGTCGCGCAAGGTGGGCAACGCAGTCACACGCAATCGCGTCAAGCGCTATCTAAGAGAGATTTATCGCGTCCATCGCGACAACCTGTCTGACGATATCCACTTGGTCTTCGTTGCACGGCCCGGGGCCGCCAAACTCGACTTCCACCAATGCGCCGAAGCGGTGCGCCGTCTCCTGAACGCGGGAGAGGAGCCCCGTGGGTAGAGTGTTGATTGCGCTCATCCGGTTGTACCAGATTACGCTTTCCCCGTTCCTTGGACAGAATTGCCGGTTTACGCCGTCCTGTTCGCGTTATGCCATTGAGGCCATCGAGAAGCATGGCGCGCTAAAGGGACTTGGATACGCGATCTGGCGCATCCTCCGATGCCAGCCGTTTTGCGAGGGCGGACATGACCCGGTTCCCTGATGCAGTTGCACGGATCCCCGTGCCGTCCCATGATATACACTTGGGAGAAATCCTTTGATTGAAGACGAACAAGAGAAGGCCGCAGCACGAAACCAACTCATCGCCATCTTCCTGATGATGGGGCTGGCCCTCGTCTATTTCAATTTCTTCGCCCCGACTCCGCCTCCTCCGACGCAGACGCCGACGGACACAGTCCCCGCAGGACAACAACAGACGGACGCGACTCCGTCCGATGTCTTGCGCGCGGACACCGCCGTGGAACAGGCCGAGACCGCTGACGCTACCGGCTGGCCCAATCTGCCGCCGCCTGCGGAGAACGTTGACCCCGCGACCGACGACGTGGTCATCGAAAACGGCGATCTCCGGCTCGTGTTCACCCGTATTGGCGGCAGACTCAAGGATGCCTATGTCCTGTTGCACGAGAATGGGGAAGACGAAATCCAGCTGGTACCGGAGCAGGAGGACGCCTCCGATCTCAACGCGGTATACCCCTTTGGT
>CAZWDH010000284.1:0-8858 GCA_964632865.1 uncultured Nitrospiraceae bacterium | reverse complement strand
AATGAGGGTTTTGTTTGGCACCGTCGGACGCTACAATCGGGCGCAACGTTGACTAAACACACGAGGTACCCATGCCCAGTCAGCAGTTCCATTCCCTGATCGCCATGGTGCGCGCCCGTCCTGCGAGTCCGGAGGCCACGTTGCAGGATCGCCGCGACCGGTTTGAGTTGGTTTCCGACCTTTTCCCCTTGGCGGACGACGTGACGGTCCAGGCGACGCAGGCCGATGGGGTTCCCGTGGAATGGATCGACACGCCCGAGTCCCGGCCCGCGGAGGTGCTGCTTTTCCTTCATGGCGGCGGATACGCCGTCGGCTCCCTGAATACGCACCGGCACCTCGTCGCCGACCTGGCCCGGGCAGGGCATCTGCGCGGGCTTTCGACGGGGTATAGGCTCGCGCCGGAACATCCTTTTCCCGCCGCCGTCGAGGACGCCACGAAGGTGTACCGCTGGCTCGTCAACGAGGGCATCGATCCCGCGCGGATCGTCATCGCGGGCGATTCCGCGGGCGGCGGACTCACGCTGGCGACCATGCTTACCCTGCGCGACGCCGGCGATCCGCTTCCCGCAGCCGCAGTATTGCTGTCTCCGTGGACGGATCTCGCGGCCACCAGCGAATCCATCACCGCGAAGGCCGCCGTCGATCCCATGCTGACCCCCGACGATTTGCACAAATACGCCGCGTGGTACCTCGGCGGCCGCGATCGCAAGGAACCGCTCGCGTCGCCGCTCTACGCGGACCTCACCGGTTTGCCGCCCTTGTTGATTCACGTGGGCACCGCCGAGATTCTGCTCGACGACTCCGTCCTCCTGGCGGAGCGCGCGCGCGCAGCAGGGGTGGACGTATCGCTCGTGGTGGAAGACGACATGATTCACGTGTGGCACTATTTCGCGCAAGTGATTCTCGAAGGCGAGCAATCTGTCCGCGAGGTAGGCGCCTTCATCCGCACGCACGTTCCGTAACCCGGGGAGCCGGCGATGCCGACCGATGACAACAAGCTCGACCGATTGCGCTCAGAAGGCGACCTGAACGTATCGCCGCGCCGCGCGGCCTGGGCGGAGTCCTATCTCGACGCCGAGACCCGGTCCTTGCTCGACGAGGACGCAAAGTACTTCCTGCACCAATCCCTCTCGACCCCCTGTCTGAACGCCCTTCGCGGCGCGGACGGCATCTATCTGGAAGACGTGCAGGGCCGGCGGATCATGGATTTCCACGGCAACAGCGTGCACCAGGTCGGCTACGGGCATCCCCGCGTGATGCGGGCGATCCGCGACCAGATGGAGACTCTGCCCTTCTGTCCGCGGCGGTACACGAACGAGCCGGCGGTGGCCCTGGCGAAGAAACTCTGCGAACTCGCCCCGGGCGATCTCAATAAAGTGCTCTTCGCGCCCGGCGGCACCTCCGCCATCGGCATGGCCCTGAAACTTGCGCGCGCCGCGACGGGGCGCTTCAAAACCATCTCCATGTGGGAGTCCTTCCACGGCGCATCGCTGGACGCCATCTCCGTCGGCGGCGAAGCCATCTTCCGCAACGGCATCGGCCCCTTGCTTCCCGGTACGGAACACGTGCCGCCGCCGGACCCGTCACACTGCCCATTCGGTTGCGCGGGAACCTGCTCGCTCAAGTGCGCGGAGTACATCGAGTACGTGCTGGAGAAGGAAGGCGACATGGGCGCCGTCATCGCGGAGACGATCCGTTGCACGCCCTTCATCCCGCCGCCCGACTATTGGCGCATCGTGCGCGACGCCTGCGACCGGCACGGCGCGCTGCTCATCCTCGACGAGATCCCCACCTGCCTCGGGCGGACGGGCAAGATGTTCGTGTGCGAACACTACGGGATCGTACCCGACATGCTCGTCATCGGGAAAGGCCTTGGCGGCGGCATCTTTCCGCTCGCCGCGCTCGTAGCACGGGAAGGCCTCGACCTTATGCCCGAGCGCGCCCTGGGCCACTACACCCACGAGAAGAATCCCGTCGCCTGCGCGGCCGGGCTCGCCACCATCGCCGTCATTGAAGAGGAAGGCCTGCTCGCCCACGCGACGGAGTTGGGCGCCTACGCCATCGAGCGCTTGCGGGCCATGCAACAATGCTTCCCCATCATCGGCGACGTGCGCGGCCTCGGCCTCCAACTCGGCGTCGAACTCGTCCGCGACGGCAAGCGCGCCATCGGCGAAGCCGAACAGGTCCTCTACAACGCCCTCACCCGCGGCCTCAGCTTCAAACTGACCATGGGCAACATCCTCACCCTCACCCCGCCCCTGACCATCACCCGCGAACAAATGGACGCGGCGCTCGACGTGCTGGAAACGTGTTTCGCCGAATTGACGTAGCCGGAAAATTGGGGACAGCCACCTTTTTCCTTCTGAGTACCCGTATTGATTTCTCAGTAACCAAGAAGGAAAAAGGTGACTGTCCCAAATTTTCCTCTCCCGATTGCAACGCCCCGGCCGTACCAATAAGGAGTGTTTTACCCATGCCCATCCAGGCCAAGCGCCCAAGCACATCATCATTCATCATTCCGCATTCATCAATTCGTCCCCCACCCCCCCCTTGAACCGTCAAAAACAAGAACGGGTGCACCCCCCCCCCGAGCATTCAACGTCCCCAGGCGTACCTGATTCTGCACAAGCTTATACTTTAAAAAGATTTACAGGGAAACGACCGAATCTGCTCTGTCAAAATCCGCAATCCGAAATCCGCATTTCGCAATCGGTACACCCCCTTGAACCGTCAAAAACAAACCCTGCGGGAGTGCACTCTTGCGATGGTTGGTATGAGCGGCGACGTCCCCGCAATCGGTACATGCTCCGTTATTCATGTGGGGTGCCGCCCTTCGCCGATCCTAAGAGATTTGGCACCTTCGAAGCGACTACGGTGTACACTAGATATGGACGGTGGGTATCAGTAGGGGGCGGATACTCCGGATGCCTCAGGGGGCGTTATGCGCGCGACAAAGATACTCCAATCCCGGCCCTTTCGCGTAGGCCTGCTGGCGCTGGCCATCCTCGCGGCGAGCGTCGCGGGAAGCATTGCGTACAAACGTTATCAAGCCAACCTGCGGGAGACCGAACTCAAAGAGGTCTTCGCCGCAATGCAGCAATACGTAGAGGTCAGCCCCGGCAACTACTATCCACTGCGCTCGGCGGATCCCGGCGTCTTTCTACCGGATTTCGGCGAGTGGGAAAAGTTGGCCCCAGACAAGGCGGCGTTTCAACGTGCCAAGGAGATACTGACGCGTGAGCGCGCGCGTCCGCTTTGCTACCTGGGCTACGCTTTCAACAAGGAAACGTTTGGTTTGAAAATCCTCGATCGAATCGAGTCTGACGCGAAGTCATTTCGAGGCGGCGGCTCGGTGGAGGGGATCGACTGGGTTCACTTGGGATCGCCGGAAGTCGATGAACTGCACCCATTGCGCAGGGGTGTTGAACGGACCATCCTGTGGGACTTTGTGTTTCGAGGAAACACCCCCCATGAAGGTGAATTGGAGGAGCGAATTCCAATTCTCTGGGAAATGCCGGAAGGTGAGCAGGATAGCGTCTTGGTACTCAATCTCGACGGATATGTGCGCAAGCGTGAATACCCGGACGAGTTTCCCATGTCATCACTCTTCATCAATCGACTGCGGGGGTTGATGGGTCTTTCGCAAGATCCCGGCTTTCGTGATAACGCTCCCATCATTCCCATCTTGCGCGAGATCATGTCCGCATGGGACCACCAACAGACGGGATGGTCTGCGTCTATACGACACTTTGACGTTGAGCCTTCCGTGACAGTTGGCGAATACAAGGGGTACCGAATCGTCGTTCCAGAGGCGAACATGGTCCTATTCCCAGGCGAAGGCGAGCCACCTCAATTTGATGCCGCGAGCTTCTTTCACGAAGCAGATCCGAACGTTTGGGACAGAAGAGGCTACGATCCTGGTCAATATGTAGGCTCGGGCAGCGGATATCATTGGTATGGGAGTGTTACCTATCCCATGCAACTGCTTTTGCGAGAAAAGTTTGCGTTGACCGGAGGCGACAGCCTCTATCCGGTGGCGGTCGCATACTGTTGGCGGCACCACCGGGGAGTGGCGCTGTCGGCTCTAACGTACGCGAATCACACCGCATCCGAAGCGAGAGTAAAGGACCCTGAAAGTCTTCCCAACTACGTTCAAATGTATTTGGCGCAGCGTAGAGAACAGGAGCGTCCTGTTGACGACACCATCGTTGACGCCGCCAAGGTATTAGACTCAGTTTTTTGGGAAGGTTACGGTGATTTCACGCATCCCAATCTCGAAGTCCAGAAGGAAGCTGCCCGCCGCTTGCTCGTTGCGTCCGAGGTCGATCCAGAGGCAACTACGACGCTTGCGATGCTCTACGTACTCCGGTTTCGATATCGTAGCTGGCGCGATGAATTAACGGACGAAGGCCTCGAGCTGCTACGCAAACTGCCGCGAGATGTCGTCCTCCGGGTGGTGGAGGATATGGCATCGCGTATCCAGCAGCCGGATGAAGCCGAAGCATGCAGGCGGGTGTTGGAAGAACTGAATCGTGTGCCCGGTGACGGGCACGTTCAAGCGAGATAGACTTCGTGCGGAAGTTAGCGCTGGTTGAGCGATGGGGACTGGCCTGACTCGGACCCTGGCCGCTTGGTCTGTGGACCGGGTATGCGGCTGAAGGGGTGAAATCGCGGTAGCGGGCCCATAATCGCTACAATCGTCCTGGTGCGAAATCGGAATCGCGGAAATGGAGCGGGGAACATGAAAGCAGTTCGTGTGTTGGCGGTGGTGGCCGGTGTTGTGGCGGTAGCGGGGTGTGCGCGGTTTGGAGAGGCGCCCGAAGGGTTTCGGCTGGCGTCGGACGGGGTGGCGCAGGCGGTGATTGCGTTGCCGCCGGACGCATCGCCGTCGACGGTATATGCGGGCGAGGAGTTGCGGCGGTTCTTGAGCGAGATAACCGGCGCGCAGGTGGGCCTCGTGCACGGCTACCCCAACGCGCCGGCGGATGCCATCGTCATCGGCGAAGTGCGCGGCGCGGACGCGCTGCTCGAAGACGTGGATATTCCGTCGCTGGGGATGGAAGGGTATGTCATCCGGTCGGACGGCGCGCGCGTGGTAATCGCCGGGGGCCAGCCGCGCGGGATTCTGTACGGCGCGTACGGGCTATTGGAAGACCATCTCGGTTGTCGGTGGTTCACGGCCGAGGTGAGCCGCATTCCGAAGGACGCCGACCTCGTGATCCCAGCCATCGACGAGCGCGTGATTCCGCGCTTGGAATATCGCGAACCCTTTGTGATGGACTGCTTCGACGGCGACTGGGCGGCGCGGAACCGCATGAACAGCACGGCCGCGCGACTCGAAGAGAAGCACGGCGGCAAGGTCACCTACTTCGGCTTCGTCCACACCTTTGAGAGTCTCGTGCCGCCGGACGTCTACTTCGAAGAACACCCCGAATACTATTCGCTCATCGACGGCGTTCGGCAGCGGGAACGGGCGCAGTTGTGCTGCACGAATGCGGACGTGGTCCGCATCGTGACCGAGGAAGTGCGTAAACGCATGGCGGAACATCCGGAAGCGACGGTCTTTTCCGTGTCGCAGAACGACTGGATCAATTACTGCGAATGCGAGCCCTGCACCGCCCTCGCCGATGCCGAAGGCACGCAAATGGCGCCGGTCCTGTCGCTGGTCAACCAGGTCGCGGCCGCGGTGGCCGGCGAGTTTCCGGACAAGCTGGTCGACACGCTCGCCTATCAATACACCCGCAAAGCCCCCAAGACGATGCGACCCGAACCGAACGTGGTGATTCGGCTCTGCAGCATCGAGTGCTGCTTCGCCCATCCCTTCGTGGATTGCGATAGCCCCGAGAATATCGCTTTCGTGAAAGACGTGCAGGACTGGTCGCAGGTCTGCGACCGTCTCTGGGTGTGGAATTACAACACGTCATTCTCCAATTACTTCACGCCCTTTCCGAACCTCCGCGTCCGGAACGACAACATCAAGTTCTACGCCGACCACAACGTGACTGGGATCTTCGAGCAGGACGTGTACACGACGCTTGATGGTGAGTTGTCCGAACTGAGCGGCTACTTGAACGCCAAATTCCTGTGGAACCCTGACTACGATGAAGAGACGGCCATGAGCGAGTTCCTCGACGCCGTCTACGGCGATGCGGCGAAACCTATTCGCAAATACATCGATCTCCTCCACGATCGCGTAGAAGACGAGAACATCCACATGGACATCTGGATCGGTCCCGATCATCCCGTGTTGAACGACGCGATCCTGGAAAAGGCCGACCGGCTCTGGGACAAGGCGGAGAAGGTAGTCGCGGACGATCCCGGCGCATTGGCGCGCGTGCAGGCGGCGCGCATGAGCGTGGACTTCGCCATCATCGAACGGACGCGGTCCAAGGGGATCGTCATGTACGACTACGATCCCATCAGTCAGTCCGCCACGTTGAAGCCCGAGTTCGTGGCGCGGATCAACCGGTTCCTCGACACCGCCGAGAAGAACGGCGTGACCAACATCCGCGAACAAGGCGGCGCGATCGACGTGTACCGGCAGGACCTCGAGAACTTGCGGGCCGTGACCTCCGAACCCATGATGGCGCCGGCCAACCCGGGCGCCACGGAACCCGGACTCGCCTTCCGGTATTACGAAGGTGCGTGGAACGCATTGCCGGACTTCGGCGCGCTGGAGCCCATTCGCGCGGGTACCGCCAAGAAAATCGACACGGAACCCACGGAGCACGGCGAGACTTTCGGGCTGCTGTACGAGGGCTTTATCGATGTTCAACGCGCGGGGCTCTATGCCTTCGAATGCCGGTCGAACGACGGCAGCAAAGTAATCATTGGTGACCGGGTCTTGATTAACCACGACGGCCTGCATGGGTCAAGTGCGAAATCTGGCGTCGTCGCGCTGGACAAGGGGCTGCACCCGATCCAGGTCCAGTACTTTAACGCGGGCGGCCGGTTTACGCTGGAGGTGGCTTACGAGGGACCCGGTATCAAACGGCAACCTTTGGCCGGTACGGCGTTGCGGCACGCCCCTTGACCCTATCCGGGTTGACTGTTACGCTGGTCTATCGGAATCGGTGACTGAGGCGTTGGCGTGTCACCAAAACCGGTTCTAAAACGTCTGTTACATAAGGACAGTTGCCAATTCGCCACGTGAAGCGACCGCGATTGGTGCTGCCTGCATAGATTCAGTTGGTTTCACGCGCACTTGGTAAGTGTCCCCATTGGATTCTGGGAAGGCGAACAGCATGGCAATTGAACCGGCAAGCGCGGCGCCTCAGCCGTCGGACGTGGACCTGGCGGCGGCCTTTCACGCCAAACATCAGGAACTGATCAAAGAGATTCATTCCGTGGTCGTCGGGCAGGACCGGATTATCCGGGAGTTGCTCACGGCCCTGTTCGCGCGAGGGCACGCGCTGATCATCGGCGTGCCGGGACTGGCGAAGACCTTGCTCGTGAAGACCCTCGCCCAATCGCTGGGCTGGGAATTCAAGCGGATCCAGTTCACGCCCGACCTGATGCCGTCCGACATCACCGGCACGGAGATTCTGCAGACCGATCGGACCACCGGCGAGCGTGTGATGACCTTCGTCAAAGGGCCCTTGTTTGCGAACCTGATCCTCGCCGACGAAATCAACCGCACGCCGCCCAAGACCCAGGCCGCGCTCCTGGAAGCCATGCAGGAGTACACCGTCACCGCGGCGGGCGAGACCTTCCATCTTGAGCCACCGTTCTTCGTCATGGCCACGCAAAACCCCATCGAACACGAGGGCACGTATCCCTTGCCGGAAGCGCAGCTCGACCGGTTCATGTTCAGCATCAACATCGGGTATCCGCAACGCGACGAGGAAATCCGAATCGTCGAGGAAACGACGACCCGCGACTTCCCCACGGTGCGCAACGTGTTTACTAAAGACGAAGTCATGCGCTACCAGGCCCTCGTGCGGCGCGTGCCCGTGTCGCGCCACGTCATGGAATACGCCATCGATCTCGCCCGCGCATCGCGGCCCCGCGAGAAAGGCGCCGACCCTTTCGTGGACGAGTACGTGGAGTGGGGCGCAGGCCCGCGCGCATCGCAATACCTGATTCTCGGCGCGAAAGTGATTGCCCTGTTCGATGGAAAGCCCGCGCCGTCCTGCGACGACGTACGCGCGGTCGCGCTCCCGGTGCTGCAACACCGCATTATTCCGAACTACCGCGCCACCGGCGAAGGCGTCACGCCCGCCGCGATTATCGAACGGCTGATCCGGTCCGTGAAAGAACCGGATTATAAGAAGAAATAAGTTCGTCTTGAATTGTTCGATGCCTCGATTCCGTGGCCAGAGCCACTGGCGACGATAGGACCGGTAATTGTATGCAAGAGCCGCCTCCTCTTCCCCGGTTGGACGCGCCGGTGCGCGGTGCGCGAAAGGCTCCGCACACGTGGAAGTACCTCAGTCCCGAAGAGCTGCGCAGTCTCCGGAATCTCTTCTTTGCCGCGCGCGTGATCGTGGAAGGCGCGTACGCGGGCCGTCATAAGTCGCCGTACAAAGGGTCCGCTGCCGAGTTTGTCGACTACCGCGAATACTACCCCGGCGACGAGATCCGCAGCATCGATTGGAAGGCCTTCGCGCGAACCGACCGCTACTACGTGAAACTCTTCGAGCGCGAGACGGACATGAACTGCCACTTGCTCGTGGACCGGAGCGCGTCCATGGGCTATGGGGGCAAGGAATTTAATTCCTTCTTCCCTACGAAGGAGCTTTCCAAGCTGGAGTACGCGTCCTACCTTGCGGCGGCGCTCGCGTACCTCATGGTGAAGCAGGGCGACCGCGTCAGCCTGACCCTCGCTCATCCGGCCCTGCCGGAGGGGCAGCTGGAAT
>CAZWDH010000283.1:0-8870 GCA_964632865.1 uncultured Nitrospiraceae bacterium | reverse complement strand
AAATCGGTGATATAGGTCTTTGTGAGGCTGATCCAATTTCCGTCTTGACCGGAACAAAGGAAAGGACACGCACTATGACAGCGCTGGTGATTCTCCTGATTTGGGCTCTCCTGGGGTTCTTCTTCTACGAACAGATGTAGTTCGCGAGAAGCTGCAATCGCTTCTGTCGATATCGCTTCTCATCCGTATCCTATTTACCCACGCCCGCCCCGCGGAACGTCGATCCGCGGGGCGGGCGTAGTTGCGTCCGGAAAGACGTACCACGGCGACACACCGACTGCGATCGTAGCGTCGCCCGTACCATTCGCGCTACACTCTCCCCGGCAACCGGAGACAAGCAGTGGATCGCGCAAAAGTTCTGATCGTGGTAGGAGACGGCGCTGAGGTAATCGACACCATGGTGCCATTCTATCGGCTCGGCGAAGATTACGAAACAGTCGTCGCCGCGCCGGCGGTTCGGACGTACCACATGGTGCAGCATGAGCACGATCCAAACTGGGATATCACGGTCGAGATGCCGGGATACACGATCAAATCCGATGTCGCTTTCCGCGACGTGAATCCCGACGAGTACATTGGCCTTGTTCTTCCTGGAGGCCGCGCCCCGGAGTTTTTGCGCTACGACGAAGACCTCCTGCGCATCGTGCGTCACTTCTTCGAGATGAACAAGCCGGTCGCGTCGATCTGCCACGGGGTGGAAATCCTGGCGACGGCCGACGTCATCCGCGGCAAGAAAGTCACCACGATCCCGCGATGCAAGTTCGATGTTGAAGTCGTCGGCGCCATCTACGTAAACGAGCCTCTGGCCGTTTCCGGGAACCTGTACTGCTGCCGGTTCAAGCGGGAATCGTCGGCGTGGATTAAGGCGTACGTAAAAGCGTTGGCGGATTACGCGGAAGGTTAAAGAATGGGACCTATAGGACGGATAGGACCTATAAGACAAAGCACGAGTTATTGGGAGCGCTTTGGGTTGTAGCGCATCTAAGGCGCTATCCGTAATCCGGCTTTGTCTGCATACTCCGTCCTATTGGTCCTATTGGTCCTATAAGTCCTATATGTCCTATTCAATAAGGAGCAAGTGAACCGAAGTGCCTACCAAATCTCGCGCAGCATGGTCGGGGGTCTTCCCCGCGACGCTATGCCCGTTCACAAATGACTACAACATCGACGAGGAAGATCTTGCACGCTATCTCGCTTGGGTCGCCGGTCACGATGGCATCAAAGGCGTGGTGGTCAACGGCCATACCGGCGAGATTACCTCGCTTCGCAACGCCGAGCGCGCGCGCGTGACCGCAATCGCGGCACAGGCGGTAAGCGACCGTGTCAAAATTATCTCCGGCGTTTGCGCCGAAGGCAGCCATGACGCCATCGACCAGGCTGCCGCGGCGAAAGAGGCCGGCGCCGAAGCGATCCTCCTCATGCCGCCGCACCACTGGCTGCGCTTCGGCCGCACCTCGACGACCGCAATCGGGTTTGTCCAGGACGTGAACGACGCGGTCGACGTCGGCATCATTCTTCACCAGTACCCTGCATGGACCAAGGCGGGTTACTCGCTCGCCGAGATGACGGAGATTGCGCAACTCGCGAACGTCGTCAGCATTAAGATGGGCACGCGCGACATGGCGCGTCATCACTACGATTACATGTCGCTCAAAGCGTCCGCCCCCGAGGTTTCGATTATTTCGTGCCACGACGAGTTTCTATTGGCGAGCCTGCTGGAAGGCGCCGACGGCGCGCTGGTGGGGTTTGCAGGATACGCGCCCGCCCTCATCGGTGAACTGGTCGCAAAGGCGCTGGCAGGCGACTTGGCCGGCGCGCGCGCCATCCGCGAGCGGGTCGATATGCTGGCTCGTGCGATCTATGCCTTCGGCGAACCATCGGCCGACGCCCATCAGCGCATGAAGATGGCGGCGTACCTTACGGGCAAACTGAAATCGCCAGTGGTTCGCCCGCCGCTGCGGCCCTTACCGGAGGCATCGGTCGCCAAGATGACCGAAGCACTGAAGAAAGCGGGCGAAAACGTGAAGCACAAGTAGCCGTTCGCAATAATCGAGATCGGGATCGAGATCCTAGAATCGTTCGGTTCGATTGCAATACCGATAGCGATTTCGATCCCGATGGCAGCGGGTAAACCAAGTAGTAACAGAATCGGGGAGCGTGTATGGCGGAACGTAATCTGCTCACGGCATGGGATTGGCTGAGTCTCCTCATCTACGTCGGGATCGTCGTGGCCTTGGGCACGCGGTTTGTCCGGCGGCAAACCACGGCGGAGCATTACTTCACGGCTGACGGCACGATCCCCGGCTGGGCCGCGGGCATGTCCATGTTCGCGACTCTGCTGTCCAGCTTCCTGTTCATCGGGTTCCCAGGCCACACCTACCAGTTCAACTGGGAAGTGCTCATGCAACAGTTCATGGTGCCCTTCATCGTGGTCGCCGTCGCCATCTTCATCATTCCCAAATACCGTTCCGTCGTGAAGATCAGCGCCTATGAATACCTGGAGCAACGCTTCGGGTACTTCGCGCGGGTATACGGCACCATTGGGTTTCTCACCGGCCACTTCGTGAAGATCGGCGTCGTACTCTCCGCCATGTCGCTGGCCTTGAACAGCATCACGGGCTGGAACCAGGACGCCATCCTGATCGCCCTCGGCCTCACCACCATCGCCTACACCTTCGCAGGCGGCATGGAAGGCGTCATCTGGACGGACGTGCTGCAAGGGTTTCTCATGATGTTCGCCGGGTTTGTCACCATATTCGTGATCCTGTTCGTCGCCTCTCCGGACGGTCCCGCGGCGATTTGGAACGTGGTGACCACCGACGACAAGTTGAAACTCGTGAATCCCGAATTCAGTATGACGGACCGCACGGTCTGGGTCATCGTGTGGATGGGGATCTTCCATTTCGGCAGCCGTTACGCTACGGATCAAACGATGGTGCAGCGCTACCTGACCGCGTCCAGCCTCCGGGAAGCGCGCAAGGGCGCCCTCGTCAGCGTGGTCGCTTGCATGATCGTCTGGATCACCTTCTCCATGATCGGCACCTTGCTCTACGGCTTCTATCAACTCCATCCTGAGCGGCTCGGCGCGGCGATTGAGAAAGGCGATCAGGTATTCCCCTACTTCATCGGGCGCGAATTGCCGCCCGGCTTGACGGGGCTTGTCCTCGCCGGGTTGTTCGCCGCCACCATGTCGACGCTCTCATCCGACCTCAACAGTTTCAGCGCCTGCGTCGTCAGCGACTTCTACGACCGTTTCCGGAAAGGCCGCAGCGAGGCGGCGCGTTTGCTCGTGTCGCGAATCAGCGTCGTCATCGTCGGAATCTGTGCGGTAGCCCTGGCTGCGTGGATTACCCGAAACTCCGGGGGTCTCATGAACTTCGTGCTCGACGCATGGGCGGCCATCGGCGCGGTGTTTGGCGGGGGTGTGCTGGCGGCGTTCTTCCTGGGGTTCTTCTGTCCCCGGGCGAATCGGCGCGGTCTTTATCCCGCGCTGATCGTCGGAATCGTGTTCGTCGCCTGGTGCTATCTGACCTCGAAAGAATGGCTGCCGCTGCCGGAGTCGTTGAGGATCCTGAAATACCGCTGGCATGAATGGTGGTTGATGGGGTTCAGCAACGTCTTAGTCTTCGCGCTGGGATACGGACTGAGCCGGTTGCGCCCGGACGCCGGCACGCTCACTGCTGGTCGTACGCCTTGAACACCGCCGCATTGTCGAGATCGCCGTAGCCGAGTTCAGTCAAGCGGTCGAGGATCGCCGCGTGCACTTCGGTCAGGGGAACTTTGGCGTGCAGCCCCCTCGCATACTCCAGGATCAGTTGCACGTCTTTCGCGTGTTGGCCGAGCCGTGCCACCGGCGGTTCGTAATTTCCCGCGACCATCTTGGGGCCTTTAGTGTCCATCACCGTCGAGTACGTTTCCCCGTTGCGCAAGATCTCGAGTATGGAGTCCAGATCGAAGCCCGCCCCGCGTGCGAGCCCCAGCGCTTCGGCCAGGACGAGCCGGTTCAGCCCAAACACGAGGTTCACGATGAGCTTGGCCTCGTTTCCGTCACCGGGATCCCCGAAGAAGTACTGCCGCGCGGTAAAGGTTCTCAACAGGTCCAGGTAGCCGGCGCGATCTTCTTCATCCCCGATCAAGGCCAACGCACGGCCCTCGGCCACTACCTGACTCGACCCGGAAATGCACACGTCGATAAGACGCGCGCCACATTCCTCGCTGAGCCGCGCATGGTCTTCGCGGATGTCCTGAGGGCGCGCCGTGGTCGTGTCGAGCAGGACCATGCCTTGAGCCAGCGCCTTCGATAGGTGTTGCTCTCCCCAGAGGAGTTGTCTTCGGTCCTCAGAAGTGAGCAGGCTCAGGATCACGTGGGTGCAATCTGCAACCGCCGCATCCGCGTTGACGGAGACGTCCACCCCCAGTTCACGGGCAGCCGCGTTAGCCGAATCCGAAATATCGTATCCGGTAACAGTATGCCCCGCGTCCATCAACCGGCCCGCGATTGCGCGGCCCAACAGGCCCAACCCGATCATGCCCACGTGCATTCGTTACAAACTCCTCACTCCTCCGGTAAGTTTACGCCCCTCGAGAGCAGAAAGGCGATCATCGCCTTGGACTGGAAGAACTCGGGGCACACCTCGTGCCCTTTGCCGGGGACGACGATGAGGTGTGCGTCTCCTCCAAAGTTCCGGCAATCCTCCACGAGTTTCCCTGCATTCGCTTCTATGGGTACAACCGTATCCGAATCGCCATGAACGAATAGAAGCGGAATCCGAGCGTCAGCGAGGACCTGCACACGGCGCACCGGGTTATACCGATCGAGTTGCGCGGTCAATTCATCGGAAGACATGCCATAGGCGCCGCAGGCCTTCTCCACGCCGGGATAGCTTTCGATGTTGCAGACCGTGTAGATGCCGGCGACGCACTGGACCTTCTCCGGGTTCTCGATGGCCCAGTTGAGTAGCATCAGCCCGCCCCGGCTCTGCGGGAGCAGGCACGGCTTCTCATCCAGGTCATAGTATTCACGAACGTGATTGTAGAATGCGTTGTACAGCATGGTCCCCGTGGGACTGCCGTACGATTCGCCCACGTCAATTCCGCAAATCGCGAAGCCCGCTTCGAGTAGTTGTTTCGCCATCCACGCATGCGAGTCGTCCGGATGTTGTCCGATGAATGTCGGCGCATACCAAACCCACGGACGGGAACCGTCCGCCGCGGCTTGCGTTGGCAGAATGATGAACCCTCGGCCTTCGGCGACGGGAAAGTCCAAGCGTCTTGCATCGAACTGGTTCGATTCGACGGTGACTTGCGCCCAGCCGGCCCCTGCGCAAACCAGCGTAATGATGGATACGATTGTTATCTTCTTCATCTGCGCGTTTCTCCGGTTCGAGTAAGTCAGTAACAGTTCGAAACACGGGTGGCTTGAGGAGGGCCTCCCGGCATTCTCTCGCGCAGCCGTGCAGTGTATCAAGATGAAATTCAGCATGAACCCAAGACTCTGGTATCCTCACAGCACTGGCCTTCACTTGGGCCTTGCCGTGGAAAACCTATCGCGTGGGGAATCAGCAGATGGCATCAACGAATCTCTCTCGTCGAACCTTCATTTTTGGAAGCGCGCTGGCGGCCGCAACGCTGGGCGCGTGCCGCACCGTGCCGCGAAAGGTATCGCCCAATGACAAACTCCATACGGCTCACATCGGCGTGGGCGGCAAGGGCCGCGGCCATCTCCAATTCTGCCTGAACTACGAAAACGTGGTCGCCCTGTGCGACGTGGACGATATGGCGTCCGCCGAGGCCTACGGCTGGTGTCCGAACGTCCCCAAGTACCGCGACTGGCGGGTCATGCTGGAGAAACAGAAGGACATCGACGCGGTCGTCATCACCACGCCCGACCACACGCACGCGATCATCGCCATGGCCGCCATGGAACTCGGCAAGCACGTCTACGTCGAGAAACCCATGGGCCACACGGTCGACGAGGTCCGCCGCATGACGGACGCCGCGCGCCGCTACAAGGTCGCCACGCAGATGGGCAATCAGGGCCATTCCAGCGACGGCGTCCGCCAGACCTGCGAGATGATCTGGAGCGGCGCCATCGGTCCCGTGCGCGAAGTCCACTGTTGGTCTGACCGTCCCCTCTGGCCCGTCGGCTTTGCCGAACCCCTGCCGGAAAGACCCATCCCCAAGGGCGTCGACTGGGACCTCTGGTTGGGCCCGGTACCCGCGCGGCCCTTCGGCGGCTATTCAGACCAGTACAACCGAGATGGCTCGACTCCCGGCTACATGCCGGATGTCTGGCGCGGCTGGTGGGCCTTCGGGAGCGGCGCCCTCGGCGACATGGGCTGCCACATCCTGGACCCGCCGAACTGGGCCCTCCACCTCGGCGCACCGGTTGCGGTCACCTGCGTACATGAGGAGGGCAACACCGCCGAAAGCGGACCCAGGAAATCGATCGTCGAATACGAGTTCCCCGAACGCGTGGTCGATGGCCAGACGCTGCCCCCCGTGAAGCTCACCTGGTACGACGGGAAGATCCGCCCGCCCAAGCCCGCCATTCTCCCCGAAGACGACCCGACCCCCGTCGGCGGCGAGGGGACCATCTTCGTCGGCGACAAGGGGGTCCTCACTTGTGACTCCCACGGAAACTCGCCCCGCCTGCGTCCGGACAGCCTCATGGCGGAGTATACGATGCCTGACCCAATCCTAGCGCGTCTGCCCTGGGAAGGCGGTCGATACGACGAAGCCCACCGGGCGAACTGGGTCCAGGCCTGCAAAGGCGGCAAATCTGCCGTGTCAAATTTTGATTACGCCGGTACGCTAACCGAAACCGTCCAACTCGGCAACGTCGCCATCCGCGCTGGAGGCCGCATCGAATGGGACGCCGTGGCGTGTCGCATCACGAATAGCGAGGAAGCGGATGCCCTGTTGCGGATGAACTACCGTAAGGGCTGGGGGTTCTGATCGGTTCCGTTCCGCACCACGCGCCGACAATAGAAGCCGAATTGGCTTCATTGCGTCAACCTACCTCGGCTGTTATGGTGATACATCGTCGAGTCAGCGAACGCTCAAAGTGAGAGGCCGTTTCACGTTCCCGGGAAGGATACAGATGTTCTCACAAGGCCGTTCGTACTCCGCCCGTTGGGTTCCTTGCGCGATCCTACTTTTCACCATACCTTCCCTCCTCATACATGCGGCCGACGGCGACTCGGTCTGGGTGCGTCAAATCGCCAGCGTGGACGACGTGTGGGCGAGTTCGATCGCGGTCGACAGTGTCGGCAACGCCTATATCGGCGGCCAGTTCAGAGGGATCGCCGACTTCAATTCCGGTACGGATTCAATCAGCATGAGCGCCAGCGGAACCGCAGACGCTTTCGTTGGCAAGCTCAGCAGTGCCGGTACCCTCGAATGGGTCAAACAGTTTGCCGGGACTTCCACGAGCGGCACCTACTCGATTGCCCTCGACGATACCGGGCACGTCTATATGTCCGGTTACTTTCTTGGCACCGTCGACTTCGACCCCGGACCAGGCACGCATAACCTGACGACATCGTCGGGCCACAGCGTGTTCTTCGCAAAGCTGGACAACAACGGAGACTTCGTTTGGGCCAAGAACATCACTGGATCGCCCGGCCTGACGTCCCCCTTCCGCCTTGCAGTCGACGATTCGGGAAACGTCTACGCCACCGGGGCCTTCAATGGCACCGCAGACTTCGATCCAGGTCTGGGGACGGCGAATCTCACGTCGATCGGCGAGACCGATATCGCGATTCTCAAGCTCGACAGCGAGGGCAATCTCATTTGGGCGAAACACGCGGGAGGCTTGTACTTCGACAGAGGTTCGTCCGTCGCTGTAGACAGCACCGGAAACGTCTATACGACGGGCTACTTTGAGATTCAGGCGGATCTCGACCCGGGCGCCGGCACGGCCGGCCTCACGGCCTACTCTGACTACGACACCTTCGTCTTGAAACTGGATAGTGCGGGAGAATTCGTTTGGGTCGGACAATTCGGCAGTACCGCCGAATCGTTCGGCGAATCAATCAAAGTCGCGTCTACCGGGGAGGTTCACGTTGCTGGTCAGTTCTCGGGAACAACCGACTTCGACCCAGGGGCCGGGACGTACTATTTGAACGCGTCTGTAAGCGACTTGTACGTGACGAAACTGAGCAGTGCCGGCGGTTTCGTGTGGGCCCAAAAGGTAAGCGTTGCAGGGAGTATTACAGACAAATGCGCGGCAGCGTCGATAGACGCCGAGGGAAATACCTACGTGACAGGTTTCACCCGCAACACCCCCGACTTCTCCTCGGTACTGGTCGCGAAGGTTGACGATGCGGGTACCCTCGTCTGGATGCACACGATGGGCAGTATGGCGAACTTCAACGAGGGCTTTGCGATTGCCGCCCACGAAACCGGTGCGGCTTATGCCATCGGTTCGTTCTATGAAACAATCGATTTCGATCCGGGTTCCGGCACCTCGAATCTCACTGCCCAGGGCCCGCGCGATGGCTTCATCGTGAAATTCTCCGCCGGACTGGACGTGGTCAGCGTCACGCGGAACGACACCAGCCCAACGAATAGCGCGAGCGTCGGGTACACCGTTATGTTCAGCGACGCCGTCACGGGATTTGACTTGTCGGACCTCGATCTAGCTACGACCGGAACGCTCAGCGGAACCTCAATCACTGGTTTGTCGGGATCGGGCGCTATGTACACCGTGAGCGTCAATACCGGCACCGGCGCCGGGACGCTTCGCCTCGACGTCCTGGACGACGACAGCATCATCAACGGCGCGTCCGAGCCGTTAGGCGGCGTGGGACCGGATGTGGGCAGTTTTGCCGGCGAGACGTATGCAATCGATCATTTGGCGCCCAACG
>CAZWDH010000282.1:0-8890 GCA_964632865.1 uncultured Nitrospiraceae bacterium | reverse complement strand
AACATGTCGTAGAGGTCTTCGCTGTACGCTGCCTTTGGTCCCAGGTTTCGTCTAATGGCTCGTTTCACAGCTTCGGCGATAGAACCGAGAGCTTGAGCCGAAAAGTCGTGATGTCCCGCGCCTTCGGTCGCTTTCTGACCCGGATGGCCATGGCTGCCAAGCAGCAGTATGGCCCGCACGTCAATGGTGGGTGTCAATACCTTTAGGGTTTGGATGACTTCCCCGGTGCTGAGCGACTTATCCGACGACCGGCCGTGACAGTAGAAGATATCGTACAAATCGTCGTACCGGCTGTCGTGCATCCTACTTCCAGGACGGAGTAGTCCCTGTAGACCGTGGGGGTCGTAGAGCTTCTTGAAGAGACTGCCTCCGTCCGAAGCATGGGCAAATAGCTGAGATATGCTTGCGTTTATCACCATGTCCGCCCCGATGTTCTCCAATTCGCCGGGATCGTGGACGAAATGGCCGAACATGGGATGCATTAATTCGTGCATGACCAGGCAAAACAGGTCTTGTGTGCTCGTCACGTATCGCCCGACGAACAGGGGCTCGTACTGCAACCGGCCGTCGGCCGTGATACACGCCGTGGAACAGTTCGGACTTTCCTCGATCGTCTTGATGAACGAGGCAATGAAGCTGTCCCTTCCCAGGGCATCACGCAGGACGTTACGGACGACTTCCAGAGTGATTCTCATTTTTGTTTCCTCCAATGTAACCAGCCCAAAGGACCGATGTCGTTTGGTTGAGGTATTGCGGCTGAACCCTCCACTCAGTGGACCTTGAACACGACGTTGCCCGTGCCCGGCCGGAAGCAATACCGGCACTCGTGACAGGATTTTGCTTTACCATGCTGGTGAAGACAGGGAACGCCGTGGGCGCGCGGGTCGAGATCCAGATAGGCCACGCGCCAGCCAGGCGGTGGGTCCGGCATGTCCGGATCGACGGATGCGAACAAATGGACGTTGTGCAGAGCCCGGAAACACTCCAGCGCTGTCAAGAGCTGAGGATTTGTCCAAGACCGAGTGTAGGCCCAAAACTGCGTGGTTGACCGCTTGCGCGCAATACGCCGCCACGCCAATATGTATTCGCAGCTATAGAAATCGCCACTCACATGGATGCGCAGCACGGGAAGATCGAGGGCGATATTGGACAGCATCGCCTTTACAAACCGGCGCGCGTTCCACGAAAGTACAAGGTTCCGGGAGTACGCCAGCCGGCAATTTGGCCAGATGCGTTCGAAGCGCGTCGCGTAGCAGTGTTCCAAACACCATTGACTGGCTCCAGGACAACTGAGCCGCGACGGCAGGCTGAAAGTGAGTATGGGACCCACCTTTATATTGCCTTTGCCAAGGCTGGGTTCAATGGCGATCATGGGATCTCCTTTCCAAAAAGAAAGGGCGGAGCCGTCGCTGAATGGACAGACTCCACCCTTTGGTTAGAACATGGGTTGTGGATTCAGGTTATCTCGGACGAGACGAAGAAGGAGAGACCAATCAGGTCCGGGCCGGTTTTGGCCGCCGGTGCTGGATGCACTCGAGAGCCTGCCGGCGAAGCGCCCAATACGCGCGCGCCTGCTTCAAGTTCGCCCGGTCCACGACAAGGCGGCCTCGTCTATCTTCTCGCAGATTAACGGACAGTTGGTCATACAACAGCGGCCATTCCCGGAAATTACCATTCGCGGCACAGAACCCGTGTTCGGGATGCTCACAGGTGCCACCGTGCTCGCCTTCAAACGGCACGCCACGCTCAATCGCATCGCTCAGAATAGACGCGATGTCCGTTGGCGCGTCGTAATAGAACATGGTGTGGCCTTGTTGGTCGCCGCTTTCTTCATCCGGCGTTCCGAGTGTCTTCGCGATAGCGTCGGCATCGGCCTCGGCTACCACAACGCGGACATAGGCCCTGTCGCTCATGGTGAGTCTCCTTCGAACGCACCAGAACGAAGAACAGATCCATCGTTCATGCTACGTTTTCGCAGGGCAAGCGCGTTGCGCAAGGAATCCCGGATCAGCATCATGCGACTCGTGGACTGGGTTTCCCCTTGTGTCGGCTTCTCGGCAATCCGGCCTGCTTCAGCGGCTACGGCCTTGCAGAATGCACAAAGCACTGTGGCGAGCGTAGACTCGTTTGCCGCTACGGAATTTCGCGCATCCATATCCGACGAGAACCGGCAACAGGAATCGCAACGTTGAAGTTCCAGCGCAACGGTATCCGCGTTCAGCATAATCAGCCAACCACGGCCACCACATTCGGTACAGGGAACGCCGGCCTCGGTATCGATACGGTACTCCGCTGCGGGTCGCCGGTTGGGGTAGTCCGCGTAATACTCCTCGTCGAGAACATCCCCGAATTGTTCGCGCAGCGCATCCACGTCCAATGACGGTTGCCAGATCTCGAAGTCCGTGTTATCGTCCAGATGCAACCTCGTGGCGATGCAGTGCACTTCGTTGGTAAACGACACGTCGACAACGGTTCTCCCTTTCAGCATGGCCGTAATCTCGTTCAGATAGGTTTTTCCAGTAGCGGACCGCAGAAAACGATCGCAATCATTCACGTCACAGAGGTCTCCCATGGCTCAGTCCTCCTCGCCGTACAGCGCCCTACGGAGCGTCGGTGCGATCTCTTCGAGCGCATGCCAGGACCCGTTGATAACGATGCCCTTCTCCCTATCCAGGACATCCTGCAGCAGGGTCCGCTCATCCTCAGCAGCCTCGGACGCGGCCTTCGCCAGCAGTTCTAGGGGATCGACGGGAATTTCCTGTTCGTCGCACGCATCGGTGTAGCTACGGACATAGTCGTCGCCCATGCGCCAGCCCCAGGTAGTTCCGTCGTGGTCTGATTCAAACTTCGTTCTGGTCAGATACGCTCGGTTGCCCATATGCTCCTCCTTTCCATCTCGTTCGTGGTTGTCGCGTTGCCAGAAAAAGGCGCTGTACCGTTCGTAGAGAGAGTCCAGCGTCAGTTCCTCTTCCATGAATCGAAACGTTTCGCCGTTGTCCAGATGCAGAGTGGTTGCGATACCGCCGTCCGTTGCAGCGAAACACACGTCATTGATGGTTCGACCCTCGAGGTAGGCTCGGATGCTTTCCAGCACGGCACGGCCTTCCGAACTGCGCATGAAGCCGCGAGAGTCTTTCATGCCTCGATAGACGAGCATGGGCGCATCCTCCTTTCGTGAAAGACCCGGACGGTGCGCTCGTCTACCGTGACGCGGACCGTGTCGTAGTACGGGTCCATCCACTGACAGAACCGGTCCACGACGGCCTCGAGCGTTTCAGGTGTGTAATCCAGGGTGAGGCAACTTCGCGGGTAGATCGCGTCGTGCTGCTGGAAGAAGCCGCCAGTAAACCCCTGGTCCAGGTAGTGGTCCAGGGTAAACTTGGCCCGCCAATTAAAAATGGAATTGGCATGGCTCCATTTCCCCGGATTCTCTACGAGGTCCATGAAATGGCGGGCGCGTTCGAGGATGGCTTCGGGCGCCGTGCTGTTCTGGGCCCAGCCGATGTACTCGCAGGACCCGAGGCCGAAGGCCTTGCTGTGGTGGCCGGTGACGATGCGCCACACGGTCGGGCGCTTGTCTGCCCAGGCAATGACGCGAGCCAGCGCCGGGTCGGCGGTGCGTACGTCGTACCGCACCTCGGATTCGTAAATTCGAAGTGAGACGACTTGATCGAAGGTTTTCATGGCCGCCTCCTTGCTCAGTATTCTTCGGGGAGCAGCAAAGTCGTCGCGAGGCGCGTGCCCTGCTCGTCGACGGCGGCGTCTGTAATAATCCACAGCTTGGTTTCGTCGGCCAGCAGATAGGCACTCAGAATCCGCGCCCCGGTTTGCAGGGCTTCCTGATTCGAATCCTTGTCCTCCTCACAAACAATTCCCCAGTCACCCGAGGCATGCCGCTGGACGTATTCCAGACCGGTGGTCTTGTTCCGCTGCATTGCCTCCAGGGCACCGGGTGTGGCCACGACCTGGCCGAGTTGGAACTGCACGTTGGTTTCGGTACTCATGATCTGTTTCCTCCATACATGGTTGTGGCCCGGAAGGGCAGACTGCTCCCTTGCCGGGCCTTGGTTAGTGAAACGGGATTGGGTGGTTGATTGGACGGTGAAGTCCGGTTACGCGCTAATCGAAGATTGTTTGAGGGTCTCTGCCGTATCCAGGATGAGCTGAACGCAGTTGCAGGTGGTATCCAGGACCTGGATGCACGCTCTTATGGGCGAGACCTTCGCATCTAAGGCGTATCGCTGGATGTATTCGTAGGCGCCGCCGAGGTCGGCGTCGTAATCGAGTCCATGGCAGGTGAGAAGTATGGCGGAGCCCAGTTCGGCCACAATCTCCTTGTGCCACTTCTCGCCTTTGAGTTCAGTGACGCGGTGATCGGCGGCGTGAACCAGTTCATGGCACCAGGTGGCGAGATTCTCCACGGCCAGCATGATCGCCTGTTGACCGTTACCGGAATAGCGGAAATACCCCAGTGGGACGGATCCCCGGTGAGAGTAGGACCCGACGTTGATATCCCATGCCTCGGCCACTTCAATCAAGGGCAAGTCTTTGACCCAGGTGTCGTACCGGTCGTCGGATTCCGGGAGGGCGTCGCCTTCCGTGTCCTCCACGGCGAACACGGGAACGGACCGGAAGCCATACAGGATCTGCCGGCGTGTTTCCTCACCGTCTTTTTGTCGCTCACGGAACGTTTTAAGGCACGGGGCCAGGATCCAGATTGCCGTGCTGCCTTTCTTCACGGAACGGCCCACGTCATTCCATTGCCGGAACCCCCGTGCGTCCACGCTGCCACAGAGCGCAACCAGTAGTTGGTTGTGCCAGGACCATTTCCGGCATGGTACGTCGTCGTTCCGGTGGATGAAGATGGGTGCCAGGGCTTTGGGCAATGACTCGGGATGATGGAACGCATTTACGATGCGTTCGGCAACGTCGCGCGTGTGCGCGCCAAAGAAGTTCATGGGTAGTGTCTCCTTTCCTCGAATCGGCCGAATCCGCTTCGCGGCGAATACGGCCTGTTTCAATACGTTCGGAAGGTGATGCAGTATCCCCTGCGAGACAATGGGATAGTGCATCGGGTTGTGAATAGTTGGTGAGAAGGTCAGGTGCTGCGTTTTCAGCAGGGTCGGAATGCTACGGGAGTCGGCGGTGGCTATCGGCTGCGCGATTCGCGGATGTAGAATCTTGTGCCCCGTGGGCTGTCGTGACGAAGAAATAGATGCGTATCGCTACCGAAATCACCGAAGCCCAGGTGTTTCAGATCAGGGGTCCCGTGGATGCTGGGAAGATTGAACTCAGGCACGGTATTCAATCCGCCGTCGTATACGTCGTTCGCATCGGCCAGAAGACCCTCGACGAACTCATGATCGCTCGGGACCGGCGTTGCCTCGACAATGCCTTCTCCGCGATCGTAGGCGCGTTGGATTGATTCCCGGACACGCCAAAGTCTCCCCATTCCTTGGAGCTCGACATGACGCCCCGGACACTCGCGGGGTGACCGGTCCAGCTTTTCCGCAGCCTCCAAGGCCTCGTCCTTGGTGAGTTCGCCGAAATCCAGTTTGATGGTGACTCCGCATTTACTGCACGTAGTTTGCACTACCATGATGCGATCCTCCTTTCAGAAGTAGATTGCGTTTCCTGGGCCGGTTATTCGGCCTTCTTCTTTGCTTTGGTCTTCATCGTGAATCGTCGTTTGCAGTCCTGACAGATACGCAACGCTCTGGTTCCCATGGTTACCGTTTGCCGGTAGCCTTTGGGCCGCGTTTGCGTACCGCCACAATACGGGCATTTCACAGGCCTTCCTCGTGCCATAGTCTTCACCTCCTTTCCTTTTTCAGGGCACGAGACTTCTTAAACCTTTTCCTCGGTGACAGAATCCTTTGGCCAGGGGGTGTTCCAGGCTTCAGACCAGTCCCGGCCGGTAGTGAGCCATTGATACGCCATCTGCAGGGCCAAAATGGCCTTGGGCGTTTCATTGAGGCTCAGGCTGTTCGTACCTTTCCAGTTGCCGGCCTGATCCTTGTACCGGACCTCGATTACGATTTTGGCAATGGTCACGTCCTTTCCGCGTTGTTGTATGGTGTTGTTGAATACCGAGGCGCGCACGGCGCCCACTTTGAAGACTTTTTCCGGTTTGTTTGGCATTTTCCGCTTATTCCTCCTATCGATTGGGATGTACCCATCCGTTACGATCGATAAGGTGGTCACGCTTAATAAATCTTTCGGCGAATTCTTCACCGATGCCCGGAGCGAGGCGCGTATGCGCCGTGGTTTCGTAGCGCGTAGCGCAGGGACGACGGGCCATGGATGACAATGAGCCGAAGGCGGTTCTCCGTCGGTGGGGTCAAACTGGGGCGCCGACTGGTAATGACATGCTGGAACATTGGGGCGTGCACGAAAGCGCAAGACGTTCTGGTTACAATAATGAGAAGAAGCAGCGCGACAGCTAACCAGGTACTGATTCCGCTGCCCACGAAGTGACCGGAATTACTTTATTCCAACCGGAAAACCCGGAAGAACCACGGAAATGACCATCCGACATCGTCTTTGGACCTCGTCTCATTTTGTGGTGTCGAGATTCTGGTTCAAGACTCTGTTTTTGAATCAACTTCACGCTGTAGGGCTGTAAGGAAACGGAAGTATTTAAACCTTTCCGTTCCCGAGTGGACGGCATCCGAAACTTGCAGGGCTACTCTGCGGTAGCTCAACGTCTGCAAACGCATCGCGCGACCTTGGACATCCAGCGCGGGATGATTGGCCGAAGATTCGACTGTCGGGGCACAACTCGATCGTGCTCACCTGTCGGCTCTGCGCAGGGTTGCCTCACGAGGCGCTCGCCTGATCATCTGCGAAACCATAGCCCCACCGATGTTTCGCTGCCGACTCGTGCTCCACTCTTCACAGACCAACTCTCACTTTTTCGGTTCAAGAACCGAAAGGGTTAAATAGTTGTGATTTCACATTTAGGACAGAATGTGAAGAAAATGGCAGATTTTCGGGCTGAAAAGGCTAGTTTCCAGGGCAAAAGACGAGGTCCGGCGTCAAATGTGAAGGAATCCCGAAAACACGAGCGTTTCGGCGAAAGTATAAGGTACATGACTCTTGAGGAATGGCAGCGAATCCTCGATTCCATAGAAAGATACGAGCACAAACTCATGATGCGCGTGATCTACGAGCTGGGTTGCCGGGTTGGAGAGTTTGTTCGGATTCGCTTGAGGGACGTCGACTTTGGTCGAGGCAGGGTATTCTTTCCCAAGGAGAACACGAAGACCGGTAGGCGGCGAGTGAGCTATCTGCCCATAGGCTTGGTAAATGAACTGAAGAGCTGGCTCCGTCAGGCCGAAAGAATGGGCATCCGAAGTGGCGTTGCGCGGCGTCCGGCGGAATTCCTTTTCTCCCCGAGGAGGAACTGCCAGACACGTTACTCGGAAAACCGGATTCGGCAGGTATTCCGGCAGTATGCGATCAAGGCAGGACTGGATAGGGCTTATGGTGTGGACGAGCAAGGAAGGACCCTGCATGAACTCACCGTACATAGCCTGAGGCACAGCCATATCATGCACTACATCCACGTCCACCGGCTGCCGATTGCGGTCGTTCAGAAGCAAGTGGGCCATACCAGCCTCAAAACGACAAGTGTCTACCTCAACCCCTCCGAGGAGGCCTTGGCGGAGGCCTACCGAAGCGTGAAAGTGAAGGTTGCCGTTGATCACCACAAAGCTTAAAAGGGCTGATCGCGTTGTCCCGTTAAAATGACAGCAGAATCTGAATCGAATGAGAAGAAATATGGCAAGCGAGAATACCAAAGCATGGCTACGCGCCTTCGAGAAATCGACTCCAAAGTCGACGACATCACCAGTCGTCTCGATGACCATCGCAATTTGCTCCAGGAGATCTTGGAGGACACTGGAAGGGACAGTGGGCACGACACGGACTGGTATGATCTGTATGAAACCAATGGCTACGAATAGAATATTCTCGCAAGCTGGCTATCGCCTCACAAATCCGGCGTTACTGGGTGCCTCGAAGTAGCGACAAGCGCGTTCAGAGAATCACGGTTTCGAGGCGCGCCTTCCGACGTTCCGAGTCGGGTATTTAGCGTGACAGAAGGCGTTAAAACGCGGGCGTGAGATTCCGTTCACGCAGGTGGCAGAGTTCGTGGTCAATAACGTAGTCGATACAGTCAATCGGAGCCTTCACAAGTTCGGTATTCAATAGAATTGTGCCACGTTTGCTACAGCTTCCCCGGCGATTCTTCATTCTTCGCACGATGACGCGCGGTTCAGCCTTAGTTACGCCTCTTGAGACCTTTTGGCACACATCCAGGCGTTTGGCGATCACGCGCTTTGCATGAGTTGTCTACCAGAACTTCATATGAGAAGGCTTGGTGCGACTCAACTCGATAGCCGGGCGCCCGCCGGGTATCCGTCCCGCGCGTTTTGTTCCATGAGGTCGGCGGCCCGGTTGGGCCCGTCACTCTGCCTTACACGCTGAGACCAGTGATGCACAGCGTGCGTGGTAGTGGCGCTTTGGGTGACTTCCTGGAGCGTGTGCAGTAACGCCTCCCCCGACGCATGTCGTGGCGGCAAGATCCGGCAGAATCCGTACTTGGCCGCGAATCGAGCGTTCACACGTTGCTCCAGATGAGTGGGAATAGCCACCATGGGCACACCGGCCCGCAAGGCCTGGTACATGGTTCCGTTTCCGCCGTGAAATACAAGCGCACAGCTACGCCGCAAAATCTCATTGCCGGGACCGTATCGGATAATTCGAAAATTCGACGGTGCCATACGGATAGCGTCGTCCGATACGCGGCCCGCCGTTGTTACGATGAAACGATAGGAACTGTGACCGAGTACGGAATAGATGCGCCGCAGAAACGGCTCCATTCGTC
>CAZWDH010000281.1:0-8922 GCA_964632865.1 uncultured Nitrospiraceae bacterium | reverse complement strand
AGCGATTTCTGCGGAGGGCACCGGCGTTCCATCCGGACCCGTCACGGATCCGACGATCCGCCCCGCAGGATATGCATTCAGTTCGACGTTCTCCAACCCGCCGGCTCCTACCGGCATCGGACCCACGTCCCGCGAAGCCCACGTGCCGCTGATCGCGCGAAGCACCAGTCTTCCCGTCGCCTCTGGAATCCAACGAATGAACCGGCCGTTCGCATCCGTCAACGTTGCGTTCGGCGTATACATATTCCGATAGCGTTCGGGATGGTCCAGGTCGTAGTCGACGACACTGACACCGCCGAGGGGATTGCCGTCCGTATCTCGGACCACGCCTGAAACCGGATACAACCGTTTGGCGGCAAAATCTGTATCGGCATAGACGCGCCCGGCTCTGGCTTTCACAATCGGTAGCGCGTCCCGGACGGCGTCCGTAACCGGCGGCAGCGCCGAATGTCCGCTGAAGCCAACGCGGTACTCGCCGTCTGGCGGGCCTTTGATGATATAGATTCCGTCGTTCCCCGTCGGCTCGGAACGCATGTGCGTACGGGGGTGGCTATCCTCGTCCGGCTCGACCAGGCCCGCAGCCGCGACCACACCTGCGATGGGTTCACCCGTTCGAGCATCAGTTACGCGTCCCGTGATGGCCGCGCCACGGCGCATCTCGATCGTGTAGTCCGACTGCGATTGGTTCACCGCGATCGTCGCTTGCTCCGGATTCACGAAGCGCTCGCCGTCGACCGGATAGACCGCGTAGGTTGCAGCGGCTAAGGAGGGGAACGTGTACGCGCCGTCGTCCCCGGTGACAGCTTCGTGGGTTTCCAACCAGCAGTCCTGGCGGACCAATACGACGCGAAGGCCCGGTACGGGTTCGTCCGCGTCTTCGTCGACCACGACGCCTGAAACCGATACGGCCGGCGCCAAGGTTATGTCCAGATCGTCGCCCGTTTCCGCGTAGTCCGTGAGGATTCCGGCATATCCCGGCGCTTCCACGAGGAACCGCCACCGTCCCACGTACAACCGATCGAGCGCGAATGCGCCGTCCGGCCCGGTGGTGACGCCTTCGCCGTCGGGCATCAGCGGAGAACGCTCGCCGTTGTTCGATTCAAACTTGAAAGGCCGCAGGCGCGCGCCCGGAATTGGGGTGCCCGTCGAGTCGCGTACGCGGCCGGTCACGGCCCCCGTGGAAACCAGACTCAATGGAAATGCGTTTCGGGTGGCAATCGGGTCTGCGGACGTGCGCAGATAGACGAATGCCCCCGGCATCGAAGCGCGCCATTCGGCCACCAAGCCTGCCGTGGAGGCGGTGTCGAGCGCAAACGATGCGAGCACGTAACCGTCCGCCTCCGAGTGCACAGTTTGTTCCGCGATAGGCGCCTGCGAATCGTATTGTCCAATGACCAGATCCGATTGCCTGAAGAGGCGGATGTTGACCGGCACGTTGTGCACCGGCTGCCCGGCTGTGTCATAGACGATCCCCTGAAGCTCGACCGGGTACGACGCTGGTCCGGACGGTGCCGCCACGCCCGCCTCGCCGCCCGTTTGCGCGGCTGCAAATTGCACGTCCATATTCGGCGATTCGGTCGCGACGACCGACGGTTCGCCTGCAGTTATTGGTGCAGATTCCTGCGCCGTTGGCGTTCCCCGCTGAGTCAGCACGTACGCGCCGCCGACCAACAAAACGACCATCGCGGCAAATCCTAATGCTTTCGACATGGTGATTCCTCCCGTAAGCGGAATCGCCGTTGGGGCAGCCTGGCCTGCCGCTTCCCACGCGGCGGGGGCGGCGGCGATGAGCCCCAAGATGTGTCGCGTCTTCTTCCGGTCTGGCAGAACGGGGGCGGCAAGCTGGTCGAGAAGACGGCTTCCCAGGGTTTCACGGGCGCGTTGGAGCCGTTTGCGGATGGCGGCGCTGCTCGAGTCCAGCACGTCCGCAATCTCCCGCGACGACTTTCCCGCGAAGTAGTGCAACATGACCACTTCGCGGTCTGGTTCGTTCAGGCGGTCGATTTCCGCTCGGATGAGATCCCACAGTTCCCGGCGCTCGTGATCGGGCATGACTACCGGCTCCTCGCCGTTGTGCCGTTCCGCCACCGTCGCATCGCGCAGACGCCGTTCCCGGATGCGGCTCGCGCAGTGCCGGGCGATGCCCGCCAGCCACGCACCGAACCGAGCCGGGTCCCGCAAGGTGTCCAACTGCTGGTACGCGGCAAGGAGCGACTCCTGGGCCACGTCTTCCGCGTCCGCATGGCGATGGACGCGTGCGTAGGCGACTGCATAGGCAACGGGCTGGTAACGCTCTACCAGTGTCCCGAAGGCCTCGCGTTTGCCCGCCAGCGTTTGGAGGACCAACTGCGCGTCCGATGTGGAGAAAAGACGAAACATGGCGATTCCAAATCCTTCGTTCTGCCCTCTAGTGCGCCGGGCGAAGGAAAGTGTGACATGGAAAGGCGAGCGGGCAAAACCGAGCCATTTGGAAGACAATGTAGCGCAGGCGTCCCCGCCTGCATTCCGCGAAGCTTACGCGTCCTACAAAGAATGCAGGCGGGGACGCCTGCGCTACATTTGGTCAATAAAGGTTTTCTTGTATTTCGCCGGCGTCAGCAATCGTATAGGTGAAGACAAGCCGCAGGTACGCGTACACCGCCACGACCAGCACGGCCGCATACACGACCGCGATCTCCGAAGGCCAGATGGAGGTAGCACCCACGAAACCGGTGAGTGCGATGAGCGTGCCCAGGTGCAACGAGGTCCGATCCAGCGGCGTCTGCAGGGGCGACTTGCCGCAGTGGGCGATTTGCCAGGTCTTGTAGAGCGTCACGGCGACGATCGGGATGGCCACGGGGAGAAACAGCCAAATGCGCTGGATGGGCCATTCGTACTGGCCCACGGCGTTTTCCTCGTAGAGTTCCAGGACCACGCCGAGCCGGGTCGACACGCCGTGGAACAGGAAAAAGAGCAAGTAGAAGGCGGCGAAGGTCAGCGAAAGGCTCTGTTGCCGGTCGTAGACGGCGTCGGGCTGGCGGTTCCGGTTGGCTTCCAGCGTGACCCAGCACACCGCGGCGACGTAGAGCGGTCCAAGGAGCAGGCTGGCAACGAGGTTGTCTTCCAAGAATAGATACGCCCAAATCAGCAGCACACCGGTGGCCGATGCCAGCGGCCGCCACCAGCCGTCCAGGGCGGTCCAAGTAATTCCCGAAGCCGGTTCGGGCGACGTTGCGCGCTTACAGCGGAGTTGTTCCTTGCCGACCTGGCGCAGCGCCCACCACAAAGCGAGGGCGTACAGCACGCCGAGGTTGAAACCAGCATGGACCTCCCACAGCTTCCACCAGTCGATGTAATCCGGCGCGTAGACGTAGCCGAGACACCACAAGGCGCTGATCATCATGCCGAAACCGAAGCCGAAGCCGACGATCGTGTTCATGGCCAGGGTCCATTTGTCCCGTTGAACCGCGGCCACGATCATGGCGCCCACCGCCCACGCGACGACGATGGCGTTCTGCGCGTTCGTGTAGACCGTGCGGCCGAGATGCTTGTCGAGTTCGCCGCTGAACAGGCCGAGTCCGTCTTCGGGTCGGGCCAACCACCACCCCATCCAGAGGAACAGACACGCGGAGTACACGGCGCTCAGAATCGATACGCCGCGTCCAATCCCGCGATAGGGATGGCCGTCTTTGTTCAGAGCCCAGCCGATGGTGATGAGCGCGACACACACGCACCACGCGCCGATCATGTAGTGCTGGGTTTGGACCGCGTCTGCCACCGCGATCGTGGTGCCGGGTACCGGTGTGTAGAGTTCGGGGCTGAAATTCGGGAAGAACCAGCCGGGTCGCGCCTGGATCAGCATGCGCCCGAGCAAGGCCGCGCCCAGCGGCACGACGAGACGGACGAGCCACGAATGGAGCGAGTGTTTTCCGCTCAGCACCCAGCCCAGCGCCACGCCTCCCGGCGCGCCCCACGCGATTCCGCAGAGAAAGAACCAGAGATGGCCGACGGCCGGGTTTAGGGGGATTAACCCGTCGATGGTTTCGAAGGTCCCGCGAATCCAGCCCGTGTACTGGCCGTAGCCCCATTCGCCGCCGACGGCGATTCCGAGTCCCAGCCACAGCGCCACGCCCCGCGCGTCAACCCCTTTGCAACGGCACACCCAGTACCAGAGCAGCCCGTACGCCATCCCGGGCACGATGGTGCCGTCGATGCCGCCCCAACCCGTCGTGCCGCGAATCGCCCACGCGATTCCGCCGACGGAGCCGAAGAGCAGCGTCCACAAGATGAATTCGCGCAAGGCGCCCTTGGGTTGGCCGGCGTATCGGGCGTAGCGGTCGGGATCGGATATGGTCAGCATGGTGTCCCCCCTAACTTCTTGCCTTCGGTAACTCCAGACCCGATGGTATCCCATCAGGTCGAGCCGGTCCATTTTGTCCCACCTGTCCATTTCGTCCGTGCCTGTCCGTGTAAGTCCGTGTGAACTCCCCCCGCACGGCTCATTGCAAACCAGACAAATGTATGCTAAGATAAAACCATGTCGCCACGGACACCGATAGGACAGACCCGGGATCGGGTGTATCGCTTTGTGCGGGAACGGCTTTTGGCCGGGATGCCACCGACGGTGCGGGAAGTGCAGGAGGCGCTGGGCTTTCGCGCGGTGCAGACCGCTCGGGAGCATCTGGAGAATCTCGTGGCCGAAGGGCGGTTGGCGAAATTGCCGGGGAAGGCCCGGGGCTATGCCTTGCCCGGGCAAAATGCCGGGCCGCCGGCCGCGTGGATCCCCCTCTTGGGCCGGGTCCAGGCGGGCGGACTCCAAGCGGCCATCGAGGACCGGGAAGGGCATATCTCCGTGCGGGCTGCGTCGCCGGAGAACCTATTCGCGCTCCGCATTCGCGGCGAGAGTATGACCGGCGCGGGCATTCTGCACGGGGATATCGTCGTGGTGCGTTCGCAACCCACGGCGGAGTCGGGCGACGTGGTGGTGGCCCTGGTCGACGACGAGGCCACGGTAAAGACCTTGCGCATCCGCCGCAAGCGGATTGAGTTGCATCCCGAGAACCCGGCCTTCGAGGTGATCGTGCCGCCCGAAGGACAATGCCGGATATTAGGAAAGGTCATCGAAGTGCGCCGCTATCTGGAAAAGGAAGGAAGTGCATCTTAGGAGGGCGGGTTTTCCAACCCGCCACGCCCAAGCCTGCATGTCGACGCCGCGACTTCGGATAACGAGTGGCCAGGTTGAGCGCTGCCGTACAGGTGCAGGTTTTCACATGATGAGCGATTGGCAAGGCGGGTTGGAAAACCCGCCCTCCTAAAGTACCCGGATTTTGGGCAAGGTCATCGAAGTGCGCCGGTATTTGGAGAAGGAAGGGATGTCATGATGAGTCGCGAATAAGGACACCAGAGACACCAGAGACAGCAGGGACTTTAACTATGCAATCGGCATTTTATATCGTTTTTCTTCCTCCAGCCTCCAGTCTCCAGCCTCCGGACTAATTCCCCATGTGCGCATCACTCGCCATAGCAAATTACAAACATGTCGCGCCGGCGGCCCGGTTGTTGGACGAGCACCGCCGTACCTACGACAGCGCATGGTCGTTGGACGTTATCGCGGGACGTTTCGTGGAGATCATGGGCTCCGCGCAGACGGCCGCGCTCACCACGGCGGCGGGGCTGGTGCTGGAAACGCAACGGCGCGGCGAATGGGCCGCGTGGATAACAGGACCGCAGTCGACGTTTTTCCCGCCGGACTTTGCGGCCTCGGGCATCGATCTGGAAGCGTTGCCCGTGGTTCGCATTCAGGACGCGAAACAGGCGTGGCGCGCGGCGGACACGCTGTTGCGTTGCGGCGGGTTTGCGCTGGTGGTGCTGGATACGGGCGGGCGTTCCACGCTGCCCTTGTCCATCCAGACGCGGCTGGCGGGGCTGGCCAAGAAACATCATGCGGCGTTGCTGCGCATCACGCGCGGCGATGCCGATACGGCGCGGGGCTCGCTGGTTTCGCTGCGGGGCGAAACCGGAAAAGAGCGGACCCCGGACGACGCGTTTACCTGCACGTTGCACGCCGTCAAGGACAAACAAGGAAAGCCGGGGTGGGTTCACACGGAGGTACGTCGTGGACCGGACGGCTTGTGTTAATGTCCCCATCCTGCCTCTGCAGATGCTGCTGCGCGACCATCCCGACTGGGATGGCAAACCGGTGGCGGTGGTCGATCGCGATAAGCCTCTCGGCGTCATCCAATGGGTGAACGAGGCGGCCCGGTCCCGCCGGATTCTGCCCGGCATGCGCTACGCCACGGGCTTGTCCCTCGCGCGCGATCTCCGCGCGGGTGAAGTTCCCGAAGCGGCCATCGCGGAGACGGTCGAGTTCCTCTCGCACCGGCTCTGGTGTTTCAGTCCCGGCATCCAACCCTGCCCGGACGAACCGGGCGTATTCTGGCTCGACGCGTCGGGCATGCAGGGACTCTATCCCTCGCTGGAGCGCTGGGCGGACTGCGTGCGCGGCGATCTCCATGAGGCCGGGTTTTACGCCGTAGTCGCCGTGGGCTTTTCCCGCTTCGGAAGCTACGCCGCTGCCAAGGCGCGTTCGGGCGTGGTGCTGTTTTCAGATCCCGACGAAGAACGCGCGCATCTGCGGGCCGTGCCGATTGCGCGGTTGGGCATTACGCCGGACCTGCGCGACACCTTGTTCAAGCTCGGCATCGAAACCTTGGGGCAGTTCGCCGATCTGCCCGCGGCGGGCATTCGCAAACGCTTCGGACCCGACGCGGAGGAACTGCACCAACTCGCGCGCGGGGAAGGCTGGGCGCCGTTGACGCCGCACCCCTTGCGCGAACCCATCGAGCGCACCGTGTACCTCGACTATCCCGAGACCAACACGGAACGGTTGCTGGTCGCTATTGAGCCTTTGTTGGAAGGGGTGCTCGACGATCTGCGCGGGCATCATGAATACCTCACGTCGCTGCAACTCGCCATGGTGCTCGACAATCGCGACACGCGTGAGGAGGAACTGTCCCCCGCGACGCCGGTGAATGAGGCCGAGCCTTTGCTGCCGCTGATCCGGCTCCGGCTGGAATCGCTGGCGCTCACATCGGGCGTGGTGGAACTGACGCTCCGCGCGGAAGGCGTGTCCTACGCGCCCGGCCAACTCGATCTGTTCCACGACAAACCGCAACGCAACCGGGAGGCCATCCATCGCGCCTTCGCCGCCCTTCGTGCGGAACTCGGGAACGACGCCATCGTGCGCGCGCGGCTGCGCGAGGGCCATCTGCCCGAAGCGCGGTTCGAGTGGGAAGCGTTGCATACCTTGCGCGCGCCCGAAGCGCGGCCCGTGGCGTCGCTGCCGCTCGTGCGCCGCATCTTTGCCCCCGCCATCGGCCTGGCGTCGCCCGCGCGGCGTGAGCCGGACGGATGGCTCATCGCGCGGTTTCAGGACGGCCCCATCGACGAGATCCTCGGGCCCTACCTCATGTCCGGCGGCTGGTGGATGCGCGAGATCACGCGCGCCTATTACTACGTGCGCACGCGGAGCGGCCGGTGGCTATGGATCTACAACGACCAGAAACGGCGGCGCTGGTTCCTCCAGGGAGAAGTGGAATGAACGCGCTGAATCCACTCGCCGTGGGCGACGCGTATGTGCCCCTCTGGTGCAAGAGCAATTACTCGTTTCTCGAAGGCGCGAGCCATCCCGATGAACTCGTCGAAGAAGCGTACCGGCTCGGACTCCGCTCGCTGGCCCTGACCGATCGCGACGGGGTCTACGGCGTCGTGCGCGCGCACAAGCGGGCGCTTGAACTCGGCATTCATCTCATCATCGGCGCGGATGTCACGCTCGACGACGAATCGAACCTCGTCCTGCTCGCGACGAACCGGCACGGCTACGGCAACCTGTGCCAGCTCATCTCGGCGGGACGCCTCCGTTCGCCGAAGGGCACGAGCCACGTGCGGTGGGACGAGGTCTGCCGCTATGCCGAAGGCCTCATCGCGCTCTGGGGCGGCGAGCGGAGCCGTATCGCAAGTGAGACCGATCCCGGCATCTTCGCGAAGCACCTTTGCGATGCCTTCGGCGACCGGCTCTACGCCTTGCTCACGCGCCATCGCGCCGCGGAAGATCTCCGCCGCGAACGGCGCATCCGCGAACGCGCGAAACAGTACGGCATCCCCACCGTGGCTGGGATGGAAGTGCTCTACCACACACCCGCGCGGCGCGCGTTGCAGGACGTGCTCACCTGCATCCGCCACGGCGTGACCCTGTCCTCGGCGGGACAACGCATCCGCCCCAACGCGGAGCACGCGCTGCGTCCGCCGGAGGGGTTCAGCGCGTTGTACAACGACGACCCCGCGTCGGTCTACCGCACAGAAATGGTGGCCGAACAGTGCCGGTTCAATTTGTCGGACCTGCGCTATCGCTACCCATCGGAACGCTTGCCGTTCGGCCGGACCTCCGCGCAATGGCTGCGCGAGTTGACCCTGCGCGGCGCGCGCGAGCGGTATCCCCACGGCATTCCCGACGACGTGACGCGCCAGGTCGAGAAGGAACTCGCGCTCATCCGCGACCTCGAATACGACGGCTACTTCCTGACCATGTGGGAGATCGTGCGGTACTGCCGCGAACAGCACATCCTCTGCCAGGGACGCGGCTCGGCGGCGAACTCGGCGGTGTGTTATTGCCTCGGAATCACGGCCGTCGATCCCGTGCGCATGGGGTTGCTCTTCGAGCGGTTCCTGTCCAAAGAGCGCGCCGAACCGCCGGACATCGATCTCGACATCGAACACGACCGACGCGAAGAGGTCATCCAGCACGTCTACCAGAAATACGGGCGGCGTCACGCGGCCATGGTCGCCAACGTCATCCGCTACCGCGCCAAGTCGGCCGTGCGCGAGGTGGGCAAGGTGCTCGGCCTGCCCGAGACTGCCATCGTACGCTGCGCGAAGATGCTCTCC
>CAZWDH010000280.1:0-8931 GCA_964632865.1 uncultured Nitrospiraceae bacterium | reverse complement strand
ATGAATTCCGCCGTTATCAACATGTTGACCGACCTCGGAGTGGAACGCGAGAACGTCATGTTCGACGACTTCGGCGGATAGCCGGTCGAGGGGCGGACCATGAAGCTTCGCACGCTACGCGAAAGTTCGGGTCCACGACAGGTATGGATGGCCGTGGCGGTCGTCGCCATTGCGGTTGCGGCAGGCTGTGAGCGTCCCCCGGCGGTCTACCACATCACCGGGCCGACGATGGGTACCACGTTCTCCGTCAAGGTACTCCCGAAGGCCAATGAAGAAGAAGGCGCGAGCGAGCACATCGCACGCGTCGTGAAGCAACAGCTTGACCTCGTTAACGCGCTCATGTCCACCTATCAGGATGACTCCGAGTTATCGCGTTTCAATCAGTGGGCAAGCACGGAGCCCTTCGAGCTTTCCGAAGAGACCTTCCACGTACTTCAGCTCGCCCATACCATCAGCGAGGCTACGAACGGCGCGTTCGACGTGACCGTTGGGCCGCTTGTGAACGCGTGGGGCTTTGGTCCTGCAGGATATGCGGTGGAGCCGCCTTCGCCCGAAGCATTGGAAGCCCTGCATCAGCGGGTCGGCTTCACCAAGATCGAGTTGGACGAAGGAAATCAAGCGGCTCGAAAGCTTCAGCCGGACGTCTACGCCGATCTTTCGGCTATCGCGAAGGGATTTGGCGTCGACTGCGTGTATGAGGCGCTCCGCGATTTGGGCTACGAGAATCTGATGGTCGAAGTGGGCGGCGAAGTTCGCGCCGCAGGTCACAACGACCGCGGTACCCCGTGGCAGATTGCCATCGAGAAGCCAGTTACCGAAGAGCGGGCTATCGAGCGAATTATCCCGTTGGACGGCGTCGCGCTTGCCACCTCGGGCGACTACCGGAATTACATGGAACAGGATGGAGCGCGTCTGTCGCACATAATCGACCCGCGCACCAACCGGCCCATCGCGCATAAACTTGCGTCCGCCAGTGTTATCCATAAAGAGTGCGCCGTTGCGGACGGCTATGCGACCGCCATGATGGTGCTCGGCGCGGAAGAAGGGTACGAAGTCGCCGTACGCGAAGGGCTTGCCGTTCTGTTCATCATCCGGGCCGACGACGGCACATTTACGGAAAGGGCCACGCCCGCATTTGAGCAACAGTTCGGGGCCGCCTCGCCGCGGACTCCGTAAGGGGCAACAAAGGTACAACCATCATGTTCATCACCGTTATCCTGAGCATTGTAGTCATCGCCACGGTCATGCTCGGCCTTGCTATCGGCGTCATGTTTCGTGGACGCTGCCTGCGTGGTACCTGCGGCGGCGAAGGCGTCATTGGGCCGAACGGTGAAATTCTGACCTGCGACACGTGCCCGCGCCGCAAAGAGATTGAAGAACAACTGCGTCGCGAACACGAAGAGGAAGCGATTGCCTCGACCGAGAGTCTCGAGGAACCAACGATGAGTTCCCGCTAATCGGGACCATGAAGTTCCGGCGCGGAAACTTCGCGATCGCGCCACGTCAACGGCAGTCCCGCGATCTCATTCCGCCACGCGCGAAGCGTGAGCCCCACCCGGATGATCCCTCCAATCGGATGTAACCATTCCACGAAAGCACGTTGTTTGGCGACCGAGCGAAAGGCCGAGACCGTATAGGCCCAGCTGACGTACGCAGCCAATGCCGTAAGGCCGAACGCTATCCAGGACAACCGTTCGGGAGAACCCGAAGCGAGTGCGACAGACGTCACGAACACCAACAGCAATGGAAGGACCTCCTGCAGGAGCGTATACGCCAAACGCAATTCCAGACAGCCCGGCTGGAGACCTTGCTGGATGCGCATCTTCCGGACCAGGGCTTCTGCCATTGGCTTTAGCCCGCGGTAGATTCGTACCCGCACCTGGTCGGCCGCAAGCGCGACTCCCATCCTTCCGCCGGATTCTTTCACCACTGCCGCGAGAAACGAGTCTTCGGGCTGACGATCGCGGATCGCCGAGTGTCCACGGCTTCGGAGATACACCTCACGTTTTACGAGAATGAAAGGCCCAATCCCAATTGGCGTAGTGTGGGGATCGTTCAGCTTTTCGGGCCGCGCGCCGATCGTTAGCCCTGCCCAGGTTGCGGGCATGATGAGTTCTTCCCAAAGGGACCCGTTCTCCAGATAGGGAATGCAGGTCAGAAAATCCAAGTCATCTGCAATCGCAATCGTCACCGCACGACGAAGGGACTGCGGTGAATGCTGCACATCCGCGTCCGTTAACAGCAGCCACGGATTGTCGGGATCAGATTTGCCTGCCGCGGTCCATACAGCGTTCGCTTTACCCTGCCACCCCTCCGGCAGTGCAGGATCGTGAATGACGCGTAAGCGCGGATCGTCCTCGGCTATTCGATCGAGAATCTGTGGCGTTCGGTCCGTAGAACCATCATTGACGGCGACGATCTCAAGCCGCGGATAGTCCAGCGCGAGCAGCGAACGAATGCCCGCGTCCACGGTATTCTCCTCGTTCCGAGCCGGCACGATGATGGAAATTCCGGGAAGTGTTTCCGGACTGCGCGACGCTTCGCCGAGATTGGGCAATCCCCGCGCGTTCGCCCGAAACAACGCGCGCAAGCCCAGGTTACTGAGTATCTGCGCGCCGAACACGCCGCATCCGAGCCAGCGCAGCCAAGAGGTTTCCACCGCCGGCGCAGCGGCCAACATGGCAATCGAGAGCCAGTGGACCACCAGCCGCCAACGTCCGATCTGTGGGAAGATAGTATTCGGCAACCTGGTCCTCGCTTACGCTTGCTCCATCGCGCGTGTCTGGGAAACGGTCTCGTATTCTCGCCTATTGTGGTGCAGGCTTCCAGCCTGCGGCAGACCGATCGCGGCCTTTGGTGGCATCAGTAGAAAAATGGGGACAGGTACCCTTTTCTTTCTAATTCGTGGAGAAAATAGAGAGGTGGCCGAGAAAGAAAAGGGTACCTGCCCCCATTTTTCAGCGCAAGCGCGGCGTGTTGACACACGAGATCCGAACCCATACGATCAGCTCTTGAAAGTAACTCCGGCTGTATAGGTGATACGAATGTCTTTCTCTCTCCCCCGGCGAAACACGTCTCCCGCGCTGCGCGGGGATTTACCGGTTCGCACGTTTGCCCTCTTGGCCAGCATCATCCTTTGTGCCCTTCCGGCCTTCGCGCAGCTTTCTCTCCCCGGAACTGGAGACGCTCCAGAGCCTACGACCGACACGGCCCCGGCGGAGCCGACTGTCGAAGAGCGTCTCGCGGACTTGCGCGCGCAGGTGGATGCGCTGGATACGCGTATCGATGCTGCCGCGGCCGCCGAAACGCCCGAGCAGGCGGAACAACAAGGCGTTGCCCTCGCGACCCTCCAGGAACGCACGCTCAGCCTGCGTCAACTTCGAAGCGTCCACGAAGATCGGATCGCCGCGCTCGAACAGCTCCAAGAGGTCCGCCGAATGCAGGAGGATTTGGAGCGGGAGCAGAACGAGTATCAAGGTCCTACTCAACCGCCACCTTACACGCCCTGGTTCGTAGATACCTTTCGTGACGCCGTATCGGCCAAGGAAGTCCAGTTGGAACTGGACAAGCAGAGTCTGGCAATTGCTAAAAGCCGGCTGACACGAACCCAAAGCGATCAGTCAAAGGCGGAAGCGGCATTGGCGCAGGCTCGTAGCCAGGCCGCCGCGTCCACTGATGCTGCCGCGCTTCGCGGGCTTGAATCGAAGGTGGAATCGGCGCAGGCCGCGGTCCGGTTGCTGCAAGCGACGGTGCCGCTCTACGAAACGCAAGTCAAGGTCGCTCAGGAACGGGTGGCGTTGCGGGAGCAACAGCTCGAATTCGAACGGCAGAAACTTGCGGATGCAGAAGATCGCGAACGGTTTCGTGAAGAGGACCTCGAAACCAAAAAGGAAGAGCTTGCAGCCGCGCGCGAAGAACTACAGTCAAAATTGAACGATGCCATTGAGGAAAAGGATGAAGCGCAGCGGGCCTTGACCGAAGCGCGCGAAGCGCAGGCCCAGGCGGCCAACGGGGAAACCGTTGCTCCAGCCGAATCGCTTGACTTGCTTCGGGTCCGAGCCAACGCAGCCAACGATCGCGCAAAGACGCTCCGCGATCGGTTTGACTTCCTGCTCTACGAGGAGGAGATGTGGACCACTCGCTACAAGCTCCATCTCGGAAACGGCGAACTGTCCGTGACGGACGAACTTCAGCGCGCTCAGGACTACGCCGACGGGCTCAATTCCATTCTTCAGACGCGAACCGCGGACCTGGAAGTGGTTCGGGCGGCGCTCCGCGAGTGGGAGCGAAAGGCCCGCGAACAAGAGCCGACCGGGAATGTGGAGCTTGCCCGGCAGATTGTCCAGGTGCTTAACGGCCATCTGGATCTGTTTCGCTCCGGCCTGACCGCGCTGACGACGCAGCAACAGGTGAACAAGCACTTGCTGGACGATCTTCGGGAAGCGCAGGAGCATTTGTCTTTCGGCGAGCGTATCACGCAAGTGTGGGATGCGACAGCGCGCATCTGGTATCAGGATTTGCCGATCAAGCTGGGGGACGAACCGCTGACGTTCCGCCAGCTCGTTATCGCCACCATCATATTGGTCGTAGGAATTGCGTTCATTCGTGTGCTTCGACGGTACTTTCGCATGGTGATGCGGTCGCGCACGCGATTCGACGCAAACGCCGCCGCGAGTCTCGAGCGACTGCTTTTCTACTTCCTGCTTATCGTGATCGTGCTGGTTGCCATGAATATCGTCGGAATCCCGCTCACCGCCTTCACGATATTCGGCGGCGCGCTTGCGATTGGTGTCGGTTTCGGCGCGCAGAACCTTATCAACAACTTTATCAGCGGCCTTATCCTCATGATGGAGCGCCCCATCCGCATCGGTGATCTTGTCGAGGTGGACGACCGCGCCGGGTTCATTGAGGAAATCGGCGCGCGGTGCTCGCGGCTTCGCCAGTTCTCAGGCGTAGATATTCTTGTTCCCAACAGTTCCTTTCTCGAAAAGACCGTGATCAACTGGACCCTGTCCGACGCAAAAGTCCGCTGGGAGATCCGTGTGGGTGTCGCGTACGGGTCCGATACGCGACAAGCGCAAAAGCTCATTCTCAAAGCCGTTGAAGAGCATGGGCGCGTACTGGACGAACCCGAACCCATCGTCGTGTTCTCTGAATTTGGCGATAGTGCGCTCATCTTCGACGCCTATTTCTGGTTGACCATGGGGCCGGCTACCGATCCGCGTGTGGTGCGCAGTGATATCCGTCATCGCATCGACAAGCTGCTCAAGGAAGCGGGCATCGTCATCGCCTTCCCGCAGCGCGACGTGCATATTGATGTGACGGGACCCTTGGATGTGCGTGTAACCAACGGGAACGAGGCCAGCGACAAAGGTCCGGCGACGAGGCGAGATCGGGAGGAGAGCGAATGATTTGGAGCCGATTGGCGCGTGCGATGCTTGGCTTCGGGGCGCTGGTGCTGCTCGCGGTTGGCGCCTCCGCCCAGGACGATGAGCGGATTCTGCGGTTTCACAGCGACATCACCATCCACGAAGACGCGAGCCTCACGATCGTAGAGACGATCACGGTGCGTTGCGCGCGCGACCAGATTCGTCGCGGAATCTACCGTGATTTCCCCACGCGATACCGCGGCAAGTGGTACATGCCGATCCGCGTCAAGTTCGAGATCGTCAGCCTGAAGCGAAATGGGAATCCGGAGCCCTACCATACGGAAGACCAATCGAATGGTGTGCGCACTTACTTCGGAAGCGAGAACGAATTGCTCTCCATCGGCGAGCACACCTACGAGTTCACCTACCAGACCGACCGCCAGTTGGGGTTCTTCGAGGACCACGATGAACTGTACTGGAACGTCACCGGTACGGATTGGGCATTCCCGATCGACGAAGCGAGCGCAACGGTACGCCTTCCCGCTTCCGTACCCGCCGCAGAGATTGCGACCGACGGGTATACAGGCCCGCAAGGTTCCAAGGAACAGGCGTACGAGTCTCAGATTGGGGATGACGGCACGGTAGCGTTCCGCGCGACCCGTGCGTTGGCTCCACGTGAAGGGCTTACCATCGTCACGACGTTTCCCAAGGGCATCGTCCAGGCGCCAGAGCCGAACGCCATCGCCAAAGAGATTGGCCGCGGCATCCTGAAGGACTCCTCCCGCCTGACCGGGGTGCTGCTGGTGTTTGCGTACTTCACGATCGTGTGGTTCATGTTCGGCCGCGACCCTGCCCCTGGACAGATTGTGCCGCAATCCGCTCCGCCCAAAGGCATCAGCCCGGCGGCAGCGCGCTATATCGAGCGCATGGGTTTCGACAATATGGCATTTACCGCGGCTCTTGTGAGCCTGTCGGTAAAGGGCCACGTTCAGATTATCGAAGAGGATGGCGAATACCGCATCGAGCAAGTACAACCTCCGGTGGCGGACCTCCCTCCGGAGGAGCGGAAGATCATGGAGAACCTGCTTCCGGCCGGCATGGGAATTCGACTGGTTCGCCGGAACCATTCCTTGGTCTCAGGTGCGCTGACCGCTTGCAACAAGGCGCTGAAGAAGGGCTTTCAGAAATCCTACTTCATCACGAATACCAGATACTATTTGCCCGGATTCCTCCTGTCGTTGGCTGTAATTGTCGGCGCAGTGTTGTCCTTGCCCAAGACCAACGGCGCGCCGGTCATATTCCTTTCCATCTGGTTGAGTATCTGGACGCTCGGCTGCGTCGCGCTGGCGACGCAAGTCTATACACTATGGCGTGGCGTATTGACTGGAAAGGGTGGTATAGGCCAAGCCATTTTTATGACCGCCTTTTCGACGCCCTTCTTCATTGCCGAAGTGGTTGTCGGCGGGATTTTTGTCTACCAGGCGTCCTGGGTCGTGGTTGCTTTGATGATACTGCTGGTCATCATGAACGTAGTTTTCTTCCGGCTCTTGAAGGCGCCAACCGGATTGGGTCGGAAAACGCTGGATGCAATGGAAGGGTATAAGCAATATCTGTCCGGCGAACGCTGGTCCCGTTATGGCGGGTCGGCAGAAGAGGTTACTCCGGCGATGTTCGAAGAGCATCTTGCCTACGCCATCGCGTTCGGTATCGAAGACGATTGGTCGAAACGCTTTGACGGCGTTCTCGGCGCCAGCAGCAGCGACCCTGATGCCGGACGGCCCCATTGGTATCGCGGCAGCGGCTGGAACCATCGGCAACCTGCCATGTTCGTCACGGCATTGGGGGCATCGCTGTCCACGGCGGTCGCGTCCTCTTCCACGGCGCCGGGTTCCTCGTCGGGATCCGGCGGGGGCGGCTCCTCCGGCGGAGGCGGCGGAGGAGGAGGTGGCGGCGGCTGGTAGCCGCGCCGGATTGCGATGGCGATCACTACCACTAACGATACGATCGGCGGGCATGCATTGCCCGCAGGGTATGCCCTGGGCGGGGATGGATACGATGAACTCCTCGCTGCCGACGGATCGGTGCGCGCGCAATGGACTGCGTATCTCCGCGAACTCCATGGCCTGAGTGCCGACGACCTCGTCCGGGGCCGCGGCCAAGCGGCGCGGCTCATTGAAGAGAACGGCGTTACGTATAACGTCTATGGCGATCCGCAGGGTGTCAATCGGCCCTGGGCACTGGACCTGGTTCCCCACATCCTTTCGCCTGCGGACTGGACTGCGATCGAAGCGGGACTCAAGCAGCGCGCAGTGCTTTTGAACTTGATACTGTCCGATTTGTACGGCGCGCAGACGCTCGTGAAAGAACGCCGCATCCCACCGGAGTTTGTCTTCGCCAATCCGGCGTTCCTGCGACCGTGTCACGGGCTCAAAGCGCCGGACGACTCCTACCTTCAGTTCTATGCTGCCGACCTGACGCGGAGCGCTGAAGGCGGCTGGTCGGTCATTTCCGACCGCACGCAAGCCCCGTCGGGCGCTGGATACGCCCTGGAAAACCGCATCGTCCTGTCGCGGGTCTTTCCGAATTTGATCCACGACTGCCGCGTACAACGCCTGGCGTCGTTCTTTGAGCGCTTCCGCGAGCGGTTGCGATCCCTCGCGCCGCACAATCGCGAGAATCCCAACATCGTGCTGCTGACGCCGGGACCCTTCAACGAGACCTATTTCGAGCACTCGTACCTGGCGCGTTACCTCGGCTTCACGCTGGTCGAAGGGGAGGACTTGACGGTCCGCGACAACAGCGTCTTCCTGAAAACGCTGGAAGGCCTGGAGCGGGTCGACGTCATCTTGCGCCGCCTGGACGACCACTTCTGCGATCCCCTCGAGTTCCACAGCGAATCCACAATCGGTATCGTGGGGTTGCTGCAAGCGACCCACAGCGGCAACGTGGCCGTCGCGAATACCTTGGGCAGCGGCATCATCGAAGCCCCGGCCCTGCGCGCCTTGCTGCCCGATCTGTGCCGCGTGCTGTTGGGCGAAGACTTGAAGCTGTCCTCGGTCAACACGTGGTGGTGTGCGAACCCCGAACATCTGGCGTATGTGAAGGAGCACATCGGCGAACTACACATCGAGTCGGCCTTCCCCATGCGGCGTCCTGAATCGGTATCCGTTCCGGAGCTGCAAACCACGGTGCGGGAGGAGTTGCTCCGCCACATCGAGTCGCGCCCCTATGCCTACGTGGCGCACGAGCCTGTCGAAGCGTCGACCGCGCCCGTGTGGACGAAAGAGGGCTGGCTGCCGCGCTTCATGGTCCTGCGTTCCTACGCTGTAGCGGGGGAAGCGGGGGCCTACCATGTGATGCCCGGAGGATTGAGCCGCTTCTCTGATTCCACCCACGCGTTGGCGCTGTCCATGCAACGCGGCGGCGGAAGCAAGGACACCTGGGTCATCGCCGAAGGTCCCGTGGATACGACGACGCTACTGCCAGCGCCGGGTCAGGCTATCGAGATCAAACGCGCGGTTACGAATCTGCCGAGCCGGGCGGCGGACAACCTCTTCTGGCT
>CAZWDH010000279.1:4476-8993 GCA_964632865.1 uncultured Nitrospiraceae bacterium | reverse complement strand
AATTGTGCTCAACGACGGGTATTGGCAAACGCATTAGGACCCGCCGCGAGGACAGGTCTTATCCATTCGAGAACACAACGCGGAGCGTTGTGCGGATTTCCCCCTTTGAAGGGGGATTAAGGGGGATGTTCTTACAGAGAGCGGAGTGTTTTCAACGGTAACTGAATTGTTGGAAGGTATGCTGAGGATTACCCGGAAGTTCGGATAACGACATGAATCGCGACGAGATCAGAGAGCGTTTCTCGCCCCTGCTGGACGGCGAACTCGGCCCCGAAGAACGGGCCGAGGTCGAGGCCGCCCTGTCGGAGGACGCGGAATTGCTGCGCGAACTGGATGCCCTGAAGCGGGTGGACCATTTGTATGCGAATCTCCCGCCCGTCTCCGCGCCGGAAGGTTTCGAGGACGGGGTTAAGACGACGCTCTTCCCCGCAACGATGCAGTTCACGCGCGCCCGTGCCATGCGCCGCCGCCTTTGGCCGATGCTGGCGGCCGCGGCCGTGTTCATCGTAGTCGGCGCGATTGTCGTGGTTCAGATGAACCCCAATATGGCGCCGACCATGCTCAGCAAGGAGATGCCGGACTACGCTGCGGAGACCTTTCCGCAGGCGGCGATGGAGGATTCCGATACTGCGGCGAGTCAGCAATTGCGTGATGAAGCACCTGAGGCTGCCGATGAGGCGGTCCCTCGGTCCCTTGCGCCGCTTGTGGAATCCGAGATGGACACCGAACCTGTGCAAGGACCCGGCGCGGTTTCGAGCGGTCCGGCGAACGGATACTTCCAGGGCCGGAACTCGGGGGCTGCAAAAGGGGAACGTTCCTCGGCTCCAGTGACGCAGCCCGAACCGATGATAGCCGGACGGGAGGCGGAACGTGTCGAAGCCGCCCCGCCTCCGCAACGGCAAAACGGGCAGGCCGGGCGCGTCGACCAACTGCAGGGTCGCATGGAGGCAGAGGAGTCGGCTGCGACGGAAGTCGCAGAATCGGAGCCGCAACTTTTCGGCGACAACGCAGCCGGCGCGATAGCCCCGCCCGCGGAGGCACCGGCTCCGACGGCAATGCGGGGCCGCGACACTGACGATTCAGGTGTCAAATCGTTTGCGGAGGAAAGCCTCGCCCGCGAGAAGCCGATGGTTGCCGAGGAATCGCTCGTCGTGGACACGCGCACGGTCGCGGAGCGTACGTTCCAACGCCGGGGCGAGGACTGGATCCAGGAAGGCTACAACGACGAATCGCTTACGACAATCCAACGCGAGTCGGAGGCCTGGAACGTACTCGTTCGCAAAGAGTTCAATCTCGCCGCTGTCCTCGAACTCGAAGGCCGCGTAGTCTTCAAACAGGGCGATATCTGGTACGAACTGCTTCCAGCCGAATCGGCAACCCGCTGACAAAGTTGTGGTGCAGGCTTCCAGCCTGCATCCTGAACGTAACGTGCTGCAAGAAAAGATGCAGGCTGGAAGTCTGCACCACAACAGGCCAGGCCGCTCGCACTTTCCGTACGTGCTCTCAGACGGACGCCTTCGAGCCCCGCTCCGCCAGCTCCCGCAAGTAATCCCACGAGTAAATGCCCGTCGTGTGCGCGTCGCTCCACGCAAAAGACACTGCGTAGTTGCCCAACTGCTGCATGCTTTCGACGGAAATATCTTGCGGCACTTGCTCGGGATCGAGCAGTTTCTCGCCCGTGTTTTCATCCACGCACACCGCACACGGACACGCGCATCGCACTTCGTACATGGAGAGCCCGGCAGTATGGCCGTCACTCCATTTCACCTGGATCGTGTCGCCAACCAGCGCGACTTCCGGACGGTCCGGCGCATCCACGCGGCTCTTGCCGACCGCGCGATGGACCTGATCCGCCATCTCCGCGATGGCCGGGATGTCCTTGCCGGAGGCCTTGTGGGAAAGGTCGGCTACACCGTCCATGATCGGCAGTTCAGCAAGGGTGGACAAACCAAACCGCTTCTGCAAGGAGCTTCGGCTGTTTCCGAAGGGATAGTGCACCTTACCGCAGTCGCCGCAGGTGAAGGAGCACATATTCTCCACCACACCCAGCACGGGCACACTGACCTTCTCGAACATGAGGATTCCGCGCGCCACGTCAACCAACGACAAAGCCTGCGGCGTGGTCACGATAATCGCGCCATCCAGCGCCGCCTGTTGCACAATGGTTAACTGAATGTCACCTGTGCCCGGTGGCAAATCGATGATCAGATAATCCAGCTTGCCCCAGTCCGTCTGATGAAGGATCTGCGTGATGTAGTTCGACACGATGGGCCCACGCAACACCGCCGGCTGTTCGCCGAGAAGAAATCCGAGCGACATGACCTTGAGCCCGTCGATGCGGACGGGCTGGATCTTGTTGTCCACCATCCCCACGGCGGGGTGGTACGCATTGAACAAGGTGGGGACCGAAGGGCCGTACACATCCGCATCCAGCAATCCGACGGCCAGCCCGCTCCGTTGCATGGCCCGGGCGAGATGGGCCGCCACGGTCGACTTGCCGACGCCGCCCTTGCACGAGGACACCGCGATGACCGCGTCGACCGTTTCCAACGTGTTGATGTTGCTGCCGGGACGCGGCTTGCGCTCCATGGCGCTCATTTTCACATCGACGGAAGACACGCCCGGCAACGCCTTCACCGCTTCGACACATTTCGTGCGAAACGTCTCTTTCACCGGACACGCGGGCGTCGTCAATTCCACCGTAAACGACACCTTGCCGCCGTCAATTGCCAGGTTCTTGATAAAACCGAGCGACACAATGTCCTTGCCCAAGTCCGGGTCGATGATGTGCCGCATGGAGTCCAGTACTTCTTTTTCCGTCGCCATTTGATTCCTCGATTCTCGTGGAGGTCGCTTGAACATCGTTAATCGGCGGTGCTATGTTCCGCCGACATGAAACTCAAAGTCTACATATACAAAAACTGCGACACCTGCCGGAAGGCGCTGAAGTTCCTCGAAAAACATGGGATCGCCTACGAGGCAATTCCAATCCGGGAAACGCCGCCGGCTCCGGGGGAACTGAGCCGCATGCTGCACGCCCAATCGGGCAACCTGCGCAGTCTCTTCAACACGTCCGGCGGCGATTACAAGGTCATGGGAATGAAAGACCGCCTCCCATCCATGTCCGACAAAGAGGCCATCGCGATCTTGGCGTCCAACGGCAACCTGGTCAAACGGCCATTCGTCATCTCCAAGGAAGTCGCGCTCATCGGGTTCAACGAAGAAACCTGGAAAACGGCGTTGCTCTAGTAGCCCGGACCGCTATCCCATGACCGGCTTCTGAAACTCCAATCCGCAGTACAAACATTTCCAATGCTTCGACGAGGACACCCTCCCGCAAGACGGGCATTTCAGCGCTGTGTTGGTGATCTTCCCGTCCGCAACGCCGTCGCGCAGGTCGATTTCCTGGGCCTTCCGCTCCAAGTCCGCGTCCGTCAACTTCGCGCGCTCCCGGACCAGTTCCCAGAGCGCCTGGTTCATTAACTGCAACCGCGCGACCTGATGTTCCAATTCCCGAACTCGTTGACGGCTGTCGTCGCTGGCCGGGCTGCCCGTGAAGTTCGGGCCGGGCGTCATATCCCCATAAAACATTCCCATGCCCGCGTCCCTCCCTTGGTTGGCGAGTGGCGTCATGTTTCGGTTCCATTGTAGGATAGGCTGGAAGTTGCAGGCAAACCCATGGCAAACGACGATTCAATCGACATATCCGGTCCACCCTGGACAGAGACGCGTGCCCATCTTGGCGTACGCCAAGCAGTTCCGCGCGCGCCCGCCTTTGGTCACAAAAGCCGGTTGCTCGAACGTTTGGCGGAGCATGCGTTTCGTTTACCCTGGTGGCTGCGCACCGGCCATGGCCAAACGGTGTACGGCCCTCTCGTCCGGCGGCGGCGCAGTCTTCCCGTGCGGCGGGTGAAGTGGGACACGCCCGATGGCGATTTCCTTCGTCTCCATTTCCACGACGGGGAACCGGGGCGGCCAACAGTTTTAATGCTTCACGGGCTCGAAGGTTCCGCCCAGTCCAAGTATCTGCTGGGCCTCAACGCGCTCTTCAAAGCCATCGGTTGGACGTCGGTCGCGATGGAATTCCGCGGATGCGGCGGCGAGATGAATCGCGCTCCGCGTCTGTATCACTCCGGCGAGACCACGGACTTGGCCTGCGTGCTGGAGCGGCTCGTCAATGATACAGGGCCCGTCTACGCGGTAGGCTTTTCGCTCGGAGGCAACGTGCTCGCGAAGTGGCTCGGGGAGACCGGGGAGCGCGCGGCTGGATTCGTGCGTGCCGCGGCTATCGTATCCGCGCCCTACGACTTGACCATCTCGGGTCCCCACATCGACCGGGTGATGGGAGGCGTGTACGCGCGGCACTTCCTGAGGCCGCTCATCGCGAAAGCCGTGGCCAAGGAGCGACAGTATCCCGGAATTATCGACATCAATCGGGTCCGGCGCAGCCGCACGCTATGGGAGTTCGACGAACACGCCACGGCCAAATTGCACGGGTTCTCCGGCGCCGACGAATA
>CAZWDH010000279.1:0-4457 GCA_964632865.1 uncultured Nitrospiraceae bacterium | reverse complement strand
CGTCCATGCTGTTGTCTTCCGCGGACGACCCCTTCAACCCGGGTTCGACCCTTCCCCGCGTAACTGCGGAACGTTCGCCGTACTTGATTCCCCAGTTCACGGCGCGCGGTGGCCACGTAGGATTCGTGTATGGGGCAACACCTGCGCAAGCCCAATATTGGGCGGAAGAACACGTCATACGTTTTTTTCGATACAACGAGGAACTGGAACGTGGCTGATACACAACGCATGCCGACCCTGAACCCGCCGAAGAACAAGTTCGTGCAATATATTCTGAAATGCCTGCGGCGGACCATGGTCAAGTACCAATACAACTATGTGAATCATCTCGATCGCGAGGACCAGCAGATCGCGCTGATGAACTACGGTTACGTACCGCTCGATGCGAACGACCCGGTGCCCTTGCTCGAAGATGTCGAAGAGCGCGATCGCTGCGCGTTGCAGCTCTATCACGCGGTGGCCGGCGCCGTTGACTTAACCGGCAAAGACGTCCTGGAAATCGGCTGCGGACGCGGCGGTGGCGCCGCCTATATCGCCACACATCTGGGGCCGCGCTCCGTCCTCGCCGTGGACCTGTGCAAGAGCAGCGTCGCCTACTGCGCTTCGCGTTACGACATCGACAACTTGCGCTTCGCGCAAGGCGACGCGGAAGCCTTGACGTTACCGGACGAGAGTTTTGACGCCGTCGTCAACGTCGAGTCATCGCACTGCTACAACAAGATCGACGTGTTCCTGGCGGGCGTGTTCCGCGTGCTTCGTCCCGGCGGCCATTTCCTGTTCGCCGATTTCCGCATTCAAGACGCGCTGACGCGGTTCGCCGAACGGCTGAACGAAACGGGATTCGAGATCGTCGAAAACGTCTCCATCAATGCCAACGTCTTCGCCGCCCTCGAACGGGAGAGCGACCGCAAGCGGGAGTACATCCTCTCCAAGGTCCCGCGCAGCCGCCACATCCAGTTCTTCATGTTCGCGGGCGTCGAAGGCACGGAAATGTACGACGGCGTGCGCGACGGCACGGTGCAGTACCGCCGCTTCGTCGCGCGGAAGCCCGGCTAGTCCGGCTCGGCATCCGCGGCGCGTTCGTCGAAGCGCGCGAGCCGCTCTCGAAACTCCGCTTCCTTCCCGCGGTCCACGGGGTGGTAGTACGTGCCGCGCGGGACGCCGTAGTTCTGAGGCACGTATCCGTCATCGTAATCGTGAGCGTACTTGTAGCCCTCGCCGCGACCCAGCCGTTTTGAGCCGGGGTAATGGGCGTCCTGGAGATGGGAGGGGACTGGGACAGTCTTGCCTTCGCGTACGTCGCGGCGGGCCTCACCGATACCCACAACCGCCGCATTGCTTTTGGGCGCGCAGGCGACGTAGGTGGCCGCCTGGGCCAGGATGATCTGGGCCTCCGGCAGGCCGATAAACTCGCAGGCCTGCCAGGCCGACGTGGCGACGACGATGGCCATGGGATCGGCATTGCCCACATCTTCCGACGCGGCGATGCAAATGCGCCGCGCGATAAAGCGGGGGTCTTCGCCTGCCTCCAACATGAGCGCCATCCAGTACAGTGCCGAATCGGGGTCGGTGCCGCGCATGCTCTTGATAAATGCGGACGCCGCGTCGTAATGCTCGTCGCCCGTGCCCTGGTAGTGGATGAGCTTCTTCTGGATAGATTCCTCGGCCACCTCGGGCGTGATGTGAACGGCGCCGTCTTCCGGCGGGGTCGTTAATACCGCGATTTCCAGCGCGTTCAACGCGCGACGCACGTCGCCATCCGCGTACGTGGCGATGTGGAGGAGCGCACCGTCGTCCGCATTCACTTTCATGTCCTCCCAACCCCGTTCGGGATGGGCCAGTGCGCGTTTGAGCAATTGGACGATCTGTTCCTCCGACAGCTTACGCAGTTCAAAAACCTGCGACCGCGACAACAAGGGCGACACGATGGAAAAGAAGGGATTCTCCGTGGTCGCGCCGATGAGAATGATATTGCCGTTTTCCACGTCCGGGAGCAGTGCATCCTGTTGGGCGCGATTAAACCGGTGGATCTCGTCGACGAACACGATGGTCTTTCGCCCGTCTTGAATGCGCCGTGCTTTCGCCGACTCGATGAGCGCGCGCAAGTCTTTCACGCCCGACGTGACGGCGTTGAGATTGTCGAATGCCGACTGGGTCCGCATGGCGATGAGCCGTGCGAGCGCCGTTTTTCCGCAGCCAGGCGGGCCGTAGAGGATCAGCGACGTGATCCGGTCGGCTTCGATGGCGCGGCGCAGGATCTTGCCGGGACCCAGGATATGCTCCTGCCCGATCAGGTCGTCCAACTTCCGCGGCGCGACCCGGCGCGCGAGCGGCGCTTCTTTTCGCAAGCGTTCTGCCGCGGCATGTTTGAAGAGGTCTTCTGCCATGACGCAATCGTACTGTAAGTGCGCAAGCCACACAATCAGGAACCGGCATCGCGCTAGCCGTATCTCAAGAAATTCAACGCCGCCATTTGCACCGGGTAGCGCGGGTAGACCACAATGGCCGGGGTTTTTGATTTCCTTGACGATCGTGGCGGGTTGAAATGAGCGGCCCGCAAGCTGGAATTCGAATGCAGAACGTACTTCTCGTAGGATTAGGGGGATTCATCGGTTCGGCCGGGCGCTATTTGGTTAGCGGGTGGGTCCAGCAGATGGTGGACAAACCGCTGTTGCCCTTTGGCACCCTGGCGGTCAACGTTATCGGATGCCTCCTGATCGGATTGCTGGGCGGTCTCGCAGAGGCGCGCGAAATCATGCATCCCAACGCCCGCATGTTTGTGATGGTCGGCATGCTGGGCGGGTTCACGACTTTTTCCACGTTCGGCTATGAGACCTTTGCACTGGGCCGGGACGGCGAATCGCTGCTCGCCCTGGCGAACATTGCCGCGCAGGTCGTTGTTGGTTTGTTCGCCGTGTGGGCGGGGTTTAGTTTGGCCAAAGCCGTGTAATCGAGAGGGCGCAACGTGGGGAAGTATCTCGAAGAAGGCTGTCTACTCCGGGTATTCGTAGGCGAGACCGATCGGCACGAGGGGATTCCGTTGTACGAATGGATCGTACAACAAGCCCGGGACCACGGCATCGCCGGCGCGACGGCCTTGCGCGGTATGACGGGGTACGGCGCGCATCATCGTATTCACAGCGCGAAGATCTTGCGGTTGACCACGGACCTCCCGGTCATTGTGGAGATTGTGGACACAGTCGAGAACGTCAAACGCTTTCTTCCCGTGCTGGACGCCGTCATTCACGAAGGCATCGCAACGCTGGAACGGGTGGAGATCCGGTGCTTCGGGGAGGACCCGCCGCACACGCCCGAGAGCGAGTCCTGATTTCGATCGTTTACATCGAGGAACAAGCAAGATATGAGTAAACCAGTTGCGCTCGCCGTGGCGGCGCATCCCGACGACATCGAGTTGATGATGGGCGGCACGCTCCTCATGCTGGGCAAGGCCGGGTTTGACCTTCACTACATGAACCTGTGCAATGGATCCATGGGAACCGACTGGACGACGCGCGAGAAAATCATCGCGCAACGTACGGGGGAAGCGCGGGAAGCCGCAAAGACCCTGGGTGCGACGTTCCACGATCCCATCGCCGACGATTTGGATCTGTTCTACGACCGCACCGCGCCGCGAAAGGTTTGCGCGGTCATTCGGGAAATCAAGCCGCGGATACTTCTGGCGCAATCGCCGCAGGATTACATGGAAGACCACATGAACGCCTGCCGGATCGCCGTGTCCGCCGCCTTCTTCCGCGGCATGTGCAACTACATGTCCGACCCGCCGCAGCCACCCTACGGCGACCCCATCACCGTCTATCACGCCCTGCCCTGGGGGCTGCGCGATCCCCTGCGCCGGGTCATCCGCGCGGGACAGTACGTTGATATCACCTCCGTTCTCGCCGCCAAGCGCGCGTCCCTCGCCTGCCACAAGAGCCAGAAGGAATGGCTCGACCGCAGTCAGGGCCTGGACAGTTATCTCACGACGCTGGAAGAGATGTCCGCATTAGTGGGCCGCATGTCCGGCCGCTACCAATACGCCGAAGGCTGGCGTAGGCACCTGCACCTTGGATTCTGCGGCGAGCACGACGATCCCATAACCGATGCATTGCCGGACGCCGCGTTCGTGTGTGAAGAATACTCGCAAGTGATTAACGCAGGATTGCCGGACTAGCGTTCTCGAGACAAAAGTCTCTTCTGTGACGGGTTGTAGCGTCCCGCCTTCCACGGCGGGCGCTTTTCCTGAGGGATTCCGAGGCAAGGAGTCTCGCCCGGCGTGGAAGCCGGGCGCTACAGGCGATCACCCAAGCTCCCTCTCAAGAACCCCGCGCAATGCGTTCCTCCAAGTCCCCCTTTGAAGGGGGATTTTGGGGGATGTTCCCTCTGGTACCGATCGTGAATGCGATGCGAAATTGCGTCAGTGCAGCAACGCCCCCTCAATCCGCAGCAGTTCCCGCTTC
>CAZWDH010000278.1:3236-9153 GCA_964632865.1 uncultured Nitrospiraceae bacterium | reverse complement strand
TCATGGCGTCGTCGAGCGAAAGTTCGCCCTCTTCCAGCGCGGTCACGATCTCTTCCAGCTTTTCCAGATCTTTCTCAAACTTCGGTTCAGCCATCCGATGGCTCCTCGATGTGTTCCACGGCAGCGGTAGCACTGCCTTTGCCTAAGCGAATTTCGACGCGATCGCCCTTGTTCAGTTGCCGCGCGTCGCGCACGATCTTTTGGTCCGGCGCCGTGCGGACCAATGCGTAGCCCCGAGACAATACCGCGAGGGGACTGAGGGCGTCCAGTTGCGCGATCGACGGCATTAACCGGCTCCGGGACCGCTGGACCATGCCCGTGCCTGACTGCCCAAGCCGGCGGTACAGCGCCCGGAACTCGTCGCGCGCACGCCGTACGCGGTTCCTGGGCGAAAGCAATACGAGCGAGCGCGCCGCGTGATCGACACGCCGCCGCGATACCCGCGTCATGTCGAGCACCTGGTTTTCCATGCGCATGCGCAGTTCATCGACTTGCTGCCGGCGCTGGCGCACCAGTTCTTCTGGACGGCGAAACACGAAACTGGAGCGCGCGATATTCAGCCGGTTGCGGACCCGTTCGACGCGCCCCAAGAGTCCCGCAGCAAGCCGCCTTCGCATTTGACGGACGCTTTCCACGAGCGCTTCCTGCTCCTGCACGACCAGCTCCGCGGCGGCCGAGGGCGTCGGCGCGCGCATGTCCGCGACGAAATCCGAAAGCGTGAAATCGATTTCATGACCCACGGCGGAAATGATCGGCGTCTTGGCCGCGTAGATCGCCCGCACGACAATCTCTTCATTGAAGGGCCAGAGGTCTTCCAGGGAACCGCCGCCGCGGCCGACGATCATCACATCAACGCCCAATTCCTCCAGCGCGCGGATGCCTTCGACGATCTCCTCCGCGGCCTCCTCGCCCTGTACGCGGGCGGGATGCAGGAGTATGTGGACGTTGGCAAAGCGCCGGTGGATGACATTCAGAATGTCGCGGATGGCCGCACCCGTGGGGGACGTTACAATCCCGATGCGCCGGGGCAGGAGGGGGAGCGGTTTCTTGTGTTCCGCGTCGAACAGCCCCTCCTCTTCGAGTTTCCTCTTGAGCTTCTCGAAGGCCAGTTGCAGCGCGCCGACACCCTTCGGGTGCATCTCGTCGCAGATGATCTGGTAGTTGCCGCGCCGCTCGTAGACCGTGATCAACCCAAACGCAACGACCTCCAGGCCGTTCTCCGGCCCGAACTTCAGTTTCATCAGCTTTCCACGAAACATGACCGCGTCGATCTGGCAGTCCTTGTCCTTGAGCGTGAAATAGGCATGCCCCGCGGGGGAGACGCGCCAATTCGAGATCTCGCCCGACACCCAGACATAGCTCACCTGCGTTTCGAGCAGATCCTTCACGCGACGGGTGAGCTGACTGACCGTCAGGATTTGGGGTTTTTCGACCGGCATGGCCCGCATTGTAGCGGATCGGCCGCCAAAGACGAAAACGCCGTTGTCGCGGCTTTGGCCGGGGGAGGGGATATGCATTCGGATGGGATTAGGGGGTAAAGTGCAGATTCCAAAGCCTGGCGGCCAACACGAGGGAGGTTCGATTTTGCCGGTTACCTACCAACACATCTTGGACGCGTCCGAGCGGGTTCGCCGGTTCGTTTACAACAGCCCATGCCCGCCCTCCGTGCCGCTGTCCATGGTGGCCGGCTGCGACATCTACTGCAAACTCGAATACCTGCAACGCACCGGGAGTTTCAAAGAACGCGGAGCCCGCAATGCGTTGACCGTGTTGGACCCGGATCGACGGGGGCGAGGCGTCATCGCGGCGTCAGCGGGAAACCATGCCCTGGGGCTTGCGTACCACGCGTCCTTGCTCAAGATCCCCGTGACCGTCGTGATGCCGAGGTTTGCGCCGCTGACCAAGGTGATCAACTGCGAGGCGCTCGGGGCGAAGGTCGTGCTTCACGGCGAGGTCTTCGATGAGGCGCGCGAATACGCCGCGCAGCTCGAAGCGGAACAAGGCCTTACCTATATCAATGGCTACAACGACGACGCCATCATCGCGGGGCAAGGCACGCTCGGGCTGGAGATCGTGGAGCAGGTGCCCGACCTCGACGCGATGCTCGTGCCGGTCGGAGGCGGGGGATTGATTGCCGGGGTTGCGTTGGCGGTAAAGAAGCTGCGTCCCGACGTATGTGTGATTGGCGTCGAAAGCGATCATGCGCCGTGTTTCTCGGCCGCGTGGAAAGCCGGTGAACCGGTCGACGTGGAGGTGCGGCCCTCGCTTGCGGATGGTCTCGCGGTGCGGCGCGCGGGCGCCAACGCCTTCGCGATCGCGCGACAGAACGTGGACAAAATCGTCACCGTGGACGAGCGCTCGGTCGCGCGGGCGGTGTTGCGACTGGTCGAACTCGAAAAGAGCGTCGTGGAAGGCGCGGGCGCGGTGGGACTCGCGGCGCTCATGTCCGGCCAACTGCCGGAGTTGAAGGGTAAGAAGGTGGTCCTGCCGCTGACAGGCGGCAACATCGATACGAGCCTTCTCGGGCGGATCATCGAGCGCGGGCTTGCCGCCGATGGAAGGCTTTGCCGCTTTGAAGCCACCATCAGCGATCGGCCGGGCAGCCTCTCGCGGTTCACCGCGCTTATCGCGGATGCGGGGGCCTCGGTAAAGGACATCGCCCACGACCGCGCCTTCGCCGGAGAAGACGTGAACAGCGTCGTGGTCCGGTGTGTGGTAGAGACGCGCGACGCGAATCACATTCACGAATTGCGCGACCGGTTGACCGCGGAGGGATTCGAGGTCCGGTTCTGGGATCTCGAAGCAAGCGTTTAATATCGGACCGATCCGGCCGATCGGTCAGATCAGTCCGATCCCTTTTCGTTGTATCTCCCGCTGCGATTCCTGCGATAATGGTGCGGGGAGTATCTTTACCATTCGCAACAAGGAATTCTCAGTATGGTTCAATCTACTTTCGGTTTGTCTCTGGCGGCGGGCGCCGTCGCACTCTGTCTCACCTCCGCCGCGGTTGCGCAAACGCCGCTGACGGCGAAATGGATCTGGCGCAAGCAGGATTCGTACACGAACTACAACGACACCATCGTCGCGCGGAAGACGTTCACGCTGCCGGAGATTAAGGCCGCGCACCTGGCAATCACCGCGGATACACGGTACCGCGTCTTCATTAACGGCGCCTGGGTCAACGATGGTCCCTGCCGAAGCTGGCCGGAACACTATCAGTACGATGTAATCGACGTGGCGCCCTACCTGAAAGCGGGCGAGAATGCGATCCGCATCGTTGCGAAATATTTCGGCGTGGGCACCTTTCATCAAATCCCGCAACAGGCCGGATTGCTTGCCCAACTGGACGTGACAGCCGCCGACGGGAAGACGATCCGCGTCGCTACCGACGAGACCTGGGAAGTCGCGGCGGCGCCCGCGTGGATTTCGAACACGGTGAAACGCTGCATCCAGATGGGGCCGTTCGAGATCTATGACGCGCGGTTGGAAGGCGATGCGAGTTTCGCACCGGCCGCTGTGCTCTACGACGCGGAAGGCGGACCCTGGAAAAATCTCATTCCGCGCGACGTGGCCTTGCTGAGCCGCATTCCTTTTCCCTTCGTCGCGTTCCGCGAGGCCAACGTGGTCAGCCGCGATTGGCGCTGCTATGCCTTCCCGACCGCGCGCCTGCTGTACCCCGGTCTGATTGAGGCGAACGGTAAAGTCTCCATGGCCAGCGCCGTGGCGACGGTCATTGATCTGCCCGAGGCAATGACCCTGCACATCGACGACCCCGGCAGCACGACGACCATCGACGGCAAGCGCGGTAAGGACGGGGCTTTCGAGTTGAGCGCGGGCGAACATTTCCTGTTCGCCCCGGTGAGCAGTTTCTTCGGTCATTGGGAAAAGGACACGGAACTGCGGTTCCGCGAAGTTTCCGGGTACACGCTGCGAAATCCGCTGAACGGCGACGAAGCGAATCCGTGGTGTTGGGTGCCCTTTGAGGACGCCAAATACATCAGCTCCGATTACGAATTCGATCTGATGGAAGCGTCTGCCCGAGCCCAGGTGGAGAACACGATCCGGAGCACGATCGATGGGCATCTTGAAAAGGTCCACGACGCGAATTCGTTCAAGGCCGGGTTCGGAGATGCTATCCAGCAGTTGTCGACCGCCGAACACGTGATGGACGACGTGCACGCGCAGTTTAAGGAACGCGTGGTGCTTTCGGATGCGGCAGGCCTCGTGAAAGCGCCCAACGCGCTGATCCGCGCCGACGACAAAGCAACCCTGGTGTCGCCAAGTGCGGATGGCGACGTGGAACTCGTCTACGATCTCGGCGAGCAGAACGTGGGCTACTTCACGCTCGACCTGGATGCGGAATCGGGCCTCATCGTCGATATCTCCGCGGTCGAATATATCTCGCCGGACGGGCGTGTTCAGCACACCGGAACCTATCGAAACAGCATGCGCTACATCTGCAAAGAGGGGCGCAATCGCTTCATGTCGATCGATCGCCGGTCCGGCCGCTTCGTCTTCATCACCTTACGCAATCAGACGCGCCCGATCAGTCTCTATCACGTTGGGCTGGTGGAATCGACGTATCCCATTCAACAAATCGGAAATTTCGCTTGCAGCGATCCGAAACTCGATCGGGTATGGGAAATCTCGGAACGCACGCTGAAGCTTTGCATGGAAGACACCTATACGGACTGTCCGTTGTACGAGCAGACCCTGTGGGTGGGCGACGCACGCAACGAGGCGCTATTCGCGTTGACGGCCTTCAACGCGACCGATATCACGCGCCGCTGTTTGCGCCTTACCGGCGAGTCGGTGGGGCGGTATCCCATTGCACTCTGTCAGACACCGTCGTCGTGGGGCGTGTTGATCCCGGCGTTCAGTTTCATGTGGGAAATGAGCGTGTGGGAGTACTACGAATACTCCGGCGACGAGGCGTTTCTGCGCGACATGTGGCCGTCCATGATTCAGAACCTGAAGAACGCGAAACAGTACGAAGACGAGCGCGGACTCTTCAGCGGACGCTTCTGGAACTTCTTCGACTGGACCAACCTCGACATGAACCACGAGACGGTGCTGCACAACAGTCTCTTGTTGGTGGGTGCCATCGACGCGGTGTTGAAGGGCGCGGAAGTCGTCGGCGATACCGAATCGCCGGAGTGGCTGATTCCCTACCGGGACCGCGTGATCGCGGCCATCAACGATCTTTGGGATCCAGAGCGGGGCGCGTACCCGGATAGCGTGCATGAAGACGGGACGATCAGCCCGTCGGTATCCGTGCACACGAGCTTTTTGTCGTACCTTTTCGATATTGTCGAAGAAGAGAATCGCGACAAAGTGGTCCAAAACCTGACAGCGACGCCGGAGGGCATGGTTCGCGTGGGGACGCCGTTCGCCTGTATGTTCCTGTACGAAGCCCTGGAAAAAGCGGGGCATCAACAACAGATCATCGACGACATCCGCGAGAATTACTTCCCCATGCTCGATGCCGGAGCGACGACCGTGTGGGAAAGTTTCCCGACGGGCACCACCGGCAGCGACGGCTTCCCAACGCGGAGTCACACGCACGCGTGGTCGTCGGCGCCGATTTACTTCCTGAACCGGATCGTCCTCGGTATTCAGCCGCAGGGCATCGGCGGGAACGAAGTTGTCATCAGTCCACGCCCGAGCGGACTGGCCTGGGCGAAAGGCGCGAGCGCGACGATTAACGGGCCGGTGGAAGTTTCGTGGAAGTTGGAAGGCAAGACGTTGGAAATCACCGCGACGGGTCCCGAAGGGACCGCGTTGCGCTTCGAACGCAACGACGCGCTTGATGGATTGACGGTGATATTCAACGGCAAGAGCGTTTCTTAATTATACTGCGTAGCCCCCCCCATCCAAACCCAGAAGAAACCGAGCCAAGCCCACAGCGCCCCGCGGG
>CAZWDH010000278.1:0-3226 GCA_964632865.1 uncultured Nitrospiraceae bacterium | reverse complement strand
ATCTTAATTCGCGGGCGTCGCCCCGGGCTCCCCGGCCGGGGGCACGCGCACCGGGGCCCACGGCGCCGGGGGTGCACCCCGGGCGCTACAGGCGACGTGGTTATTGATTCGAGTGCTCGTGCGAGCACGAGAAGGATGCCGAACCGGCCGCGTACGGGAGGATGAGTCTTGATTCGACAAGCTACTGTATTTATCGCAATTCTGGTCATCACCACCTTCGTCCTGCCGTGTACTGCCGCGGCACAATCCGGGCACGACGTCGTCATCATCGGCGGGACGCCGGGCGGGATCAGCACCGCCATCACAGCCGCGCGCATGGGGCGCACGGCGCTGATTGTGGAGTACTACAACCACCTCGGCGGCATGACCACGAGCGGGCTGGGCAAATCCGACATCACGACGGCGGGCGCGATCGGCGGGTTGTGGGATGAATTTGTCGCGCGCGTGCTGGCGCACTATACGGAAACCTACGGCGCCGAGTCGCAACAGGTCGTTGACTGCAAGAAGGGTTACTACTACGAACCTTCCGTGGCGGAGAAGATTCTCAACGATATGATTGCGGAAGAGTCCGGGATCACCGTCCTCCTCAGGCACCAGTTGGACGAAGTGATCCGCAGCCAGAATAAGGTAACTGCGGTACGGATCAAGAATCGCGACACGGGCGAGATTCAGGAGATCCGCGGCAAAGTCTTCGTCGACGCGACCTACGAAGGCGATCTTGCGGCCTACGCCGGCGCGGAATACCGGCTGGGGCGCGAGAGCCGTACGGAATTCAACGAGGCGCACGCGGGCGTCATCTACATGGACCACACGACGCGCGCGCTTCTCCCGGGCACGACCGGCCTCGGCGACGACCGCCTGGTCGCGTACACCTATCGGCTGTGTTTCAGCTCCGATCCGAACAACCGGGTCTATCCCGAGATGCCGCCCGATTACGACCGCACGCGATATTTGAACTACCTGCTCGACCTGAAACTGGAGCGCATCAAATCAACGACTTTGGCGCTCTCGATCGCGGCCATTCCCAACCAGAAATACGACGTCAACATGAAGCCGTGGCCCCTGGGCTTCCCGTTTGCCGAGGAGAACGCGGGCTATCCCGAGGCGACCTGGGAAGAGCGCGAAGTCATTATGGAGAAGATCCGCAACATCACGCTCGGGCTCGTGTACTTCCTGCAGAACGACGAGGCCGTGCCGGAAGCCATGCGCGAAGAGGCGCGGCAGTACGGCTTTGCGAAGGACGAGTTCACCGACAACAACAACTTCCCCTTCCAGTTCTACGTGCGGGAAGCGCGGCGCATCGTCGGCGAGTACATGCTCACCGAAAACGATCTGACCTTCGCGCCGGAATCCTTTCGCACGCCGGTCCATGCCGACGCCATCAGCGCGGGCGAGTTTCCCATCGATTCCTTTCCCACGCGGAAATATGAGCCGGGTCACGAGGACGCCCTCGAAGGCTACATCCTCATGCTCGCGCGATACACCCGGCCCTACCAGATTCCCTATCGCGTGATGGTGCCCATCGAGGTGGACGGACTTCTTGCACCGGTGCCCGCGTCGGCCACGCACATCGCGTTTTCTTCCGTGCGCCTGGAACCCACGTGGGTGAGCCTCGGTCAGGCCGCCGGAGTCGCCGCGCATCTCGCCATCGAGCACGGCGTCGAGCCGCGGGATGTGGATGTGGACGAATTGCAACGTATCCTGCTGAGCCAGCGACAGGTCTTGACCTATTTCAAGGACGTGCCGAAGGATCATCCCCAGTTCGAGGCCCTGCATTACCTCGGCACGAAGGGGTTCTTCGACAATTACAACGCCCGTCCCGACGATCCCTTCAAGTACGACGAGTCCGGCGCCTGGGCGCGGCGTGTCATCGAACTGGCCGGCGGCGATCCGGGCGTGGCGTTGCCGGACGAACCGGGCGAGTCATTGTCTAAGCCCGATATGGAAAGATTGCTCGCCATCATCGTCGACGCGATCGGTTTGCCTCAAGACAAGGCGGCAACGATCGCGGTGCCGGAACCGGACGAGACTCGCGCCATGTCCCGAGGCCAGGCCTGCGGCGTGTTCTACGATGTACTTTCCGTCTCGGAAGGACCGGCGCAATATAATACCTGAAGTGTTTGTAGCGCAGTCACGCGGTCGGGCGTGACTGCGCTACATGCGGGTGAATCGATTCCGGCGCTAACGCACCAACGAAATGGAAACGGCGGTTTCCTTGCCTTGCGCAACCTCGGTCAGACGGTATGTATACCGGGTAGAGGCAAAACGCGCCTCATTGCTTTCTGCGTTCGCATCATAGATCGCGAAGAGCACCGTAGTCGGCCCCGCCGGTATCTCGTCGATAACCGTCGTGCCGTCCTCGGTAACTTCCGCATCGAACAGCGCATGTTCGATCATCGCGAGCGCCTTCTCCAGCGTCAACTCGTCCGCGTCGTATTCACCGGGAATGACGACGATCCGGCCCTCTTCGCCCGCGCCGATTCCCGCGTACGTCACGGCGAGCGAACCCATGTCGAAGGTGATGTCATGCCGGGTCGTTTGGCCATCGACTGTTTGCACCGTGTAGACGTGACGATGCGAATGGGGTTCGTCGTTCGGCATGCCTGGTTTCAGGTTCAGGATCAACTCGTGGTCACCTGCGGGCAGGCCGTCGATTCGATAGTAGCCGTCATCGTTGGTTGTGACGCGGACCAGTTCAAACGTCGAATCATCCCACTGCACGCTTGTGAGAAACTGTGCGCGTGGTTTGGGGCTCCCATTCTCCGTTACGACCCCTTCGATGGCACTCGTCCCGTTTGCAAAGACGATGTCGAAAGCAGTTTCGCCTCGCGCGGACGCCGAGATGGGGCCGTTCAGGTGCCGATAGGTTTCCACGCCACGGTCGGATTTCCGCCAATCGGCGGTGTACTGCATCGCGCCGCCCGGAACGCCCGAAATGCGAAACCGGCCTTCATGATCTGATATCGCAGCCAAGGGTCTTCCGCCGTTTTCATCAGAAAAGGAGATCGATACGCCTTCCGTAGGTACTCCCGCGACGAGGGCTGCGCCTACGACCGCTGCGGAGCCATCGGGGACCAATTGAATGTCGACCGTTTCGGATTCCCCCGGTTCGAGTTCCACACGGCGCGACGTTTCGCGGAATGTGAAGGTGTAGTCGTCCGGAGGAAGTCCGACGAGAGAGAATCGGCCACCCTGGTCCGTCCAGATGCTCCCCGGGCCAAAGGCC
>CAZWDH010000277.1:0-9190 GCA_964632865.1 uncultured Nitrospiraceae bacterium | reverse complement strand
AGCTCCCGTCCTGATGCCAGAGCACCGGCATGCCGTCCTTCGGCGGTTTGCAGATATAGTGGCTGGCAAAGAGCGCGATGTCGGGGCCGATGAACTGTTCCGCGATGTTGAGTAACCGGTCGTCACTGACGAGCCGCACCCAGAAGGGGTCTTCCTTCACGAGCCAATGCCCGAGATTCTCGGGACGAAGGTCCGGATGCTTCGCACGCAGCCAGTCGACATGGGCGTCGACTTCGGCAACGAGGCCGGGGTCGAGTACGTCGCGAAAGACGATGTAGCCCTCGCGCTCGTACGTCTCTCGGGCAGAATCCATATGTGTAGAAGTCATAGGTACGTCCACCTTGCGCTAACCGGTCCCGCAATTGGATAACGGACCGGGGGGGAATGTCAAAATTGGGGTTGCAGCTCCGGCTCATGGATGCGCCATAATACATACCTGCAAGGTGATAGATTCCGGCTACGCAGGAGGTGAATCATGGACCAAGTCGATGAAAATCTCTTCACACGCTCGGGGGTCATGGACGAGTTGAAATCCATGGGCAAACCCAACACGGCGAGAACCTACGGCCGCCACGGCGTCACCGGCGAGATCTTCGGCGTCAGCTATGCAGACCTCGCCGACCTCCAAAAACGGATCGGTACGAACCATACCCTGGCGCTCGAGCTCTGGAAGACGAAGGTGCATGACGCGCAAGTATTGGCTACGAAGGTCGCCAATTCCGAAACCATGACCAAGGCCGAGATCAACGGTTGGGTCAAGGATGCCGGCAACTACGTCATCACGGACGCCCTATCGGCGTTAGCTGCCCGTATGAAGGCGGGGCTGGCGCTTTCGCTGAAGTGGATCGATTCGAAAGACGAGTGGACGTCCGCAGCGGGCTGGGGCGCGATATCCGTCCTCGCGATGAACGGTGGTCTCGACGTATCCACAGCGCGTCAACTACTGAAGCGAATCGTCCGGGACATTCATTCCGCGAAGAACCGCACTCGCCACACCATGAACAGCGCGCTTATCGCCATCGGCGGCGCCATGGATGAACTCCGGGACGAAGCCATCGCGGCGGCCGAAGCTATCGGCAACGTGGAGGTGGACCACGGCGAAACGGGTTGCAAGACACCGGACGCAGTTGCGTACATTCAGCGCATGGCCGCGCGCCCGAAGCGAAAACGAAGCACGCCACGCTAACGAGGACTCGTCGTTTCCGGCAGCTTGGCTCCGAATGGAGCCCGCGCGTTCACGCGTCACGTTAGCTGCTGAAGCAGCGCCCCGCACTGTTCGGAAAACTCCCGTGCCGAAGTCTCGGTAAACGGCGGCAGGTCCGTGATCTTCGGCACCACCACCGCCGCGTATTCCTTGTCGGCGTAGGCTTTCGGATCGGTTACGTAACCAATCAAATCGTCGCAGAATCCGACGCAGAGGGTATGCGAGAACGGCGAATCAAAACGCAAACGCAGTCCGTAGTAGCTGTAGAGTTCGGCGGGATGAAACAGCAGCGCGAGACCGCCAATCCGCATCGCACTGATGGGCGCGGCATAGGCCATCCTGCCGCGGTCCCAATCCTTGGCACTTTCGTACCAGGCCTTGGCAAAAGCCGCGTCGACCCATACGCCATTGGTGCATTCCTCCGGGTCGTCGCGGTAGTGCGCCAACTGCGCATCGAGCCGCTCGAAGTCGTACGGGACTTCTGCCGTTCCTTGCACGACGCGAATCTCATCGGCGCGCACGAGGTTGCCGTGTTCCACGGCATGGTGCAACGCGAGCGCGATGGACCGCGCCGTCGGTTCCGGATCGCCAATCCACTTCGCGCCATCCCCCGGATTCACGTCGCCGATGTGCCCCTGCAACAGCGAAGGATAGGCTTGGCCCGCTGCCACAAACGGTTCCGCGACCAGCCCCGGCCAGTCCGGCCCAGCCTCGTTGTTCTGGTAGCAGACCGGGTGGGCGCAGAAGTGATACCACTGGGGACAGGACTTGCCGTTGGCGCGTTGAAAATACAGCACGTGCAACGTGGTGTCGAGCCAGCGCTCCTCGTCCGATGAATCCGCGGTGAACGATTCGTCCGCCTTCCATTCCTTGGCCGTGCGGTTCGAGTTGCCGCCTTCGACGCGTTCCGTGCCCACATAGCAGTCTGCTTCCGAGAGATCTTCCACCGCCTTCTTGACGGCCGCGATACAGTTGGTTTCGACCGAGGCCATGAATTCCGGTGAGATGGCGCCCCATTGGCGCAGGTAACGGAAGGTAGGCATGCTGTGGGTGTGCGTAGCGCACACGCGCACGTGCGCCGCGGGAATGCCCGTTTCCGTTTGCACGCGCGTTTGCACGCGCTTCGCGAAGTCTGCCGATACGGCGCACATATCAATCGAAAGTATCGCTACCGTCGCCTCTCCAACGCGCAGCACCAGTGCCCGCGCGGCCGCGGGACGCCGGATGCCCTCAACAACCCGCTCCTGCCCCGGCGGTTTGTGGAATCCGGCCATCTCGATCCCGAGCGGCGGCGTGATATCGACCGTGCCTTCACCTACAAAAAGCATGGTTGTCCCTCCTTGCAGCTGAGGACCATCTTAGCATGGACGGAAAGACCGCCGAGCGCGAAGCACCGAAGTAGGGGCAGTGGGGGAGATCCTAGCGTTTCAAGGCCGCATCGATGAACGCGTACGCCTGTTCGCGAATCTCTGGCGGGAAATCGTGGCCGCAATCGGGATGAACGGCCTGCAGATGGTCTACCGCATCGAACAGCGCGTACACCGGCTTTGCGGCGTCAACGCAGTCCCGCACGCCCGAGACCTCAAAATTCTCGTCACCGGTCGGCGCATTGATGAACACGGGACGCGGCGCGAGCGCACCGACGATCTCGGGGAAGTCGAAGGGCATCCGCGCCGGATCTTTGCCATACGTCTCGGCTATGCGCGGCATATAGCCTTTGTGACTCCAGCCGGTCAGGTCCCCGCCATAGTACTTGGCGAAACGGTTGAACCCGCAACTCGTGACCATCACCTTGATCCGCGGATCGAACATCCCCGCAAACAGCGTGTTGTGTCCGCCCAGCGAGTGGCCGATGCATCCGATCCGGTCGCCGTCCACTTCCGGCAGCGACTGCAACAAGTCGACGCAGCGCATATGATTCCAGATGCCCTTCATCGTCGCGCTGGCGTAGCCTATGGCGTACACATCGATGTCCGTGTAGTCGCCATAGCCGGGATAGTCGGGCGCGAGCGCCACGTACCCGCGCTGCGCGAGTTCTTCGGCATAGTTCCGGTTCGGCTTATCGCCGAGTCCGACGACCATCCCCTTGCCATGGGCCGACGTAGGATGCAAACACAGCATGGCCGGCGCGGGTGCCTTCAGGTATTTCGGGAAGAGCAAGTAAGCCGGCAATCGATCGCCCTCTTCCACGGCGAAGGTGACCTTTTTCCTGACGTAGCCGGGAAACTCCGCTTCTTCTTCAACGCGCAGGTCCAACGGGACCTTCCGGGACGCGTCCGGCATGGGCCCCGCAACGCGCTGGAAATTCTCGATGATGTGTTGCCGGCGGATTTCCCAGGATTCGGAGCTGTCGATTGGATGCCCGGCGCCTGCCGCGTCCTGGTACTGTAGAAGCTGCTGCTTGTCTTCGTAGAAAGGCGCTTCCACGCCAGCGCCCATCGTGGCCACTACTGCTATGACTGCGATTTCAATCATGCTCACTCCCTTTGGATCATATATCGCACGCCAGATTCCACGCGCGCCCGACAACACGTAAGCGGATTCGGCCGGGCAGCTACTCGCCGACGGGTTGCGAAGGGTAGAACGCTCGTAGATACTCAGCCGTCTTGTCCAGCGGGATTTGTCCTGCCGCAGTGCCTTCGCCAAAGGATGCGAACGTGAACAAGGACCCCAAGGCTGGAAAGAAGATGCGACTCACCAAACCTGACTCACCCATGCCGATGGTGACGAGACCCTTGTCGCGGTGCCGCAGCGTGTATTCCGCCAAGTTGTGAAGGTCCTTAGGCGCGTTGCACGTGGCCGCGATCTTGACGATATCCGCTCCGGCATCATGGGCGCGGTTGGCAATGTCATCCAGTTTGGAGGCCGGCGGGGTCTTCTCGAAATCGTGAAACGACACAACGACGCAACGCTCGCATTCATGCGCTTCGGCGATTACGTCCGGCACAATCGCAGTCGAGGATAATTCGACATCCACCGCTGCTACGTGGGGAAGCACGGCTTCGTACAATGCCAGACGATCCGCATCCGTGCCGGCCCACTGGCCGCCCTCCGCGGCGGACCGGATCGTCGCAAGCACGGGGATATCGTGAAAGCGTTCGTCCTCGGCGAGTACCGCTTGTGGGCTTTGATCGGCAAACAGATCGATGCGCAGCTCGGCGATGTCCATACCAAGCCGCGTGGCCTCAGCAATTTGTTCCGCCCGCGTCCCGTCGCGGAAAGGCACGGCGATACGCGGCGTTACGCCGTCGAGCCGCAGCGAGCCCAATTGAACCGGTCTCATCGTAGAAAACCTTTCCATACCAATGGACTGCTCACGCGAAGCGTCCGACTCGCACAGGCGACGTACGTGGTCGGTGCCGGAAATCACCGCAGCGCACCACCAATATCGGATTGTAGCTTCCACGTACTCGAACCGCTAGTGTAATTCCCGCAATCCGCAATCCGCAATCCGCAATCGTTGAACCCCGCCCCATCCGCGCCTATACTGCCCCCGTTTCAGAAACCAACGAGGGAGTACCCGCATGCGCGCACTGGTAACCGGCGGCGCCGGATTCATTGGATCCCATTTGTGCGAGGCGCTGGTGGCTCGCGGGGATACGGTGTTCGTGCTGGACGATCTCAGTACCGGACGCTTCGAGAATATCGAGCACCTCGACCACGTGACCTGCATCGTCGATTCCACGCTCAACCAGGAAATCGTCCGCGAACTCGTGCGCGAAGTCGACGTCGTTTTCCATCTCGCGGCAACCTTGGGCGTGCAGCTCGTGGTCGACGAACCCATCCGGACCATCGTTAACAACATACGCGGCACGGAGACCGTGCTCGAAGAAGCCTGCCGCTACCGCCGGCGCTTGCTGCTCGCGTCCACCAGCGAGGTCTACGGCAAGAGCGACCGCGAAGTCTTCAAGGAAGACGACGACCGCATCATGGGCTCCACCCACTTGAGCCGGTGGAGCTATGCGGAGTCGAAAGCCATTGACGAATTCCTCGCCCTCGCCTATTGGCGGAGCAAACGGCTCTCCGGGGTAACCGTGCGCCTGTTCAATACGGTCGGCCCTCGCCAAACCGGGCGCTACGGAATGGTCATCCCTCGCTTTGTGCGTTCCGCCCTGCGCAACGAACCGCTGACGGTCTACGGCGACGGGAAACAAACGCGGTGTTTCGCATACGTGGGCGACGTGGTGCCCGCGCTCATGCAACTGATGGATCGCAGCGATCTCAACGGCGAGATCTTTAATGTGGGGAGCACCGAACGCATCACCATCGCCGAGCTGGCGAAGCAGGTTATCCAACGGACCGGCAGCAAATCTGAGATATCGTTCATCCCCTACGAAAAAGCCTATGGCTCCGGCTACGAAGACATGCGGCACCGCGCGCCATGCCTCGAAAAAATCGGGGCCGCCATCGGCTATGCGCCGAAGACGGCCCTCGATGCCATACTCGATTCCGTCATCGCCGAAATGCGCAAGCACCCCGCCTCAGACGAGTAACGGTACGCCGCACCTTTAGCGCAACGGCCGGGTCTGGATAGTTTGCACCTGTGCGTCCGGCGGCAACTGGAATTCATCCTGCCCGATCGGCTGCACCGGCCCGCCTTGCGTGCGCACCCACTGCTTACCGTCTTCCTCAATCGTCGCAGACACCGGAACGGGTTCCATGCTCTTGTTCTCGATCTTCAGCCAGATGTCGAGGGGATTCTCCGAATCCGCGATGATGGGCACGATGTTCTGCGCGTAGATGGGGCCTGTCATTGCCACGACATCCACGGCCCCGTACCCTTCGTTCTCCGGCGTACGAATCAGGCGCGCCCGGTAGACCTGGTAAGTCGATGGGTTCTCCGAGATACCAAACAGTTCGGGCTTGCCGGAGTTTACCTTCTTCGTCATGATGGGCCATCCGTTACGCAGTATCTCGAGTTTCAATCCCTTCGCATTCTTCACGTTCGCCACGAGATTCACCGGCATTTGGAGCGGAATGACACCGCCGATGCCGACGTCTGCCGGGCCGAGGGTGCCCTGGGTCTTCTTCTCGGCCATGAGCGTGTCGCGTTCCAGGTCCGCCTCCGTGATGACGACCTTGTCTTTCTCCTGCTTCACGTCCGCCGTGAGCACAAGGAAGGGCCCATCCGGATCCGACGAGACGACCGTACGGCCTTGCCGCAACCCGTAGAGGATTCCGCGAACCGATTTTTCCGGCGCGTAGACCCAGGTGACAGGCGAACCTAATGGGACCTCCGGGCTGGACGACAAACTCCCCGCGATTGGGGCGGCCTTCAGGCCCCGCACCAATTCATAGTCCCAGAACATAACCGCTTGACCGTTGGCGGAAAGATTTGGCACAGACACCGCCCGCGAGATGGAGTAGGCGAGTTTTCCGTCCACCCGTCGCGCATACTCCGGAACGAACGCCTCCAGCGCCACCGGCGGGACAGCGCGATAGTCCCGGCACCAGACCTCGATCGCGTTCACATAGCTCAGGCCGCGCTGCCACGGCGCGTTGGGAAAACACGGGTGCGCCACGGCGAAGATCCCACCCTGTGCCTGGACCCGTTGGCACACCCCCTGATCGTCCCGGATGTCGCTCGTCAGCTCCGGGACCGTGTGGGGCCCGTATATAAGCGCGACGCCGCGATCGTCCGAGCCCCATTCCATAGCCGGAATGAGCACGACCTTGGACGACTGAAACTCGGGATCGAAGCAGGCATCCATGGTGTTTCGGTCGGTGATGGCAATGAAGTCCAGGCCTCGTTTTTCCGCTCGGGCGACCAGCTCCTTTACCGATTCTTTCCCGCCGCCATGAATCGAACGGACGTGGAGGTCACCTTTGTACCACCCCGCCTCCTTGGACAGGACCGGCGAATCGAAGGGGATCAACTCGGCATTGGGAAAACTGTCCGGATCGGTGGGGTCCGTTTTTGCCGCCAGTTCCACCCTGTCTAAGACAAGATCATAATCTTGGTCAAAGGTGCGCAGCGGCCGATTACCGCCCACCCCAAGGACCAGTTCCGTCGAGACCGTGCCCACACCGCCAGGCGCGATAGTCACCGGCTGAATATCCGCCATGATCGGAATATCCCAGTCGTACACATAGACATAGACCACGTACTCCCCGGCGGGAATGGGCGTCATGACCTTGCCCTCGTTGAGCCGGTACATCCGTTTTCCCCCCCCTTGGGCAGGGTACACCTCGATCTTGCCGGGGAGATTCTGCTGCAGGACATTGGTTACCTCGACAAACAGGGAACCTTCACCCGCCGGTGGTGCGGCGCTCTCGGCGGCACCCGCGCAAAGCGCCGGGATCGCGAAGCACCACCCCATCAGGGCCAGGCCCCGCCACGTTCTACCCATTCTCTTCATCTCACTACTCCCGTAATCCGCAGCTACATTTATGTTGCATCCTGCTTATATACTAGATACAATAGAACGCACATGAACTAGACATAGGCTCATGTGCTCACGCGTACTCACGACCCGTTTGGCCGTACCAAACATGTCTGAGGATTGGGCAACGCATCGTACGATAACGATGCGGTAACGAGAGGAGGAAGTCAAGATGCTCTCCAGTATCGACATCAACAGCAGCGTGGCTGTGTACGTGCAAATTGAAAATCACGTGCAATTCGCCATCGCCTCCGGACGGCTCAAGGCCGGCGATCAGCTGCCGTCCGTGCGCGAACTGTCGGAACGGCTGGGTGTTAACCCCAACACGGTGGCAAAAGCCTACCGCGACTTGGAGGTGATGGGACTTTTGTACACGCGCCGTGGCATGGGCGTCTTCGTGAACAAGGGCATCGAAGCGAAGTGCCGCGAGGATTGCCGGAAACGAATCATTGGCCGCATGCACGAAGTTGTTGCCGAGGCGAAGGCAGCGGGAATGACGAAATCCGAAGTTTCGGAAGTTGCGGAGAAAAGCTACGCGTCCGACGCCGGCCCGTACAGCGCGACCCCCAATTCGCTTACCGCGCTCGCCAAGGGAAAGAAGAAAGCGAAATAGGGCATCGTCTCAAATCTTGTAAAACGTGAACTGGGCCATTCTCAGCGAGGGTGGCCCAGTTGTTCTTTATTTCTAAGTTATTATTTATCAAGTTGTTGCGTAGTAAAACCCAAAACCGGTGTCGGTCAACGCCTGACAGGCGGCCCAATAGACTAAGAAAAGCGCCCAAGAATCGCACTTTCAAGAAGAAGGAAATAGTTGACATTAATTACATTCTCATCTAAACTTACTACAGAACACTTGGGAACACGAATTCGGCGGCAATACCTTCAAGTGCACTTGAAGGAAAGGGTGCAATGCCGTCCCGAATTCAAGGCTGCACCATAGCAGACTGGCAGATAGGCGCAATGGAATCGATCGAACATTCGACGAGCCCTAAGCCCGCCATCGGGCAGGATGAACGCGAGGCCCCCGAATCGGCTGCACATTACGAAGGGGGAGCGCGCGGGGTCATGGGGGAAACCATCGAACAGGCCGGCCGCCTGTCCCACGGGGCAAAGGTCAAGCGCGGCCAATTGAGCGCGGTTCAACAGGGCCGCTACGGCACGGGCCCCGCTCCCTACGGATACCGGCGCGGCGGGGACGGCGAGAAGCCGCTCGTTGTCGATGACCGCGAAGCGGAAGTGGTCCGCATCATCTTTCGCGAATACCTGAACACCCGCAGTACCGGGAAGGTCGTATCGTACCTCCATTCCAAGGGCATCTTTACCCGCAAAGGCAACAAGTGGTCGCGGCAGGCTATCGCCATTATCCTCTCCAACCGGACGTATCGCGGCCGCGTCAGCTACGGCGATGTGGAAACGCAGGGGATACACGATCCCATTATCGACCCCGCGTTGTTTTACAAGGCCAACGCATTGCGGGAACGCCGGCGCAGGGGCAAAGATTCAGGCGACCGGTTCGAGTAGGTACTTCGTTCCGAGTCCGTTGAAGGGTTCCCGTTTCCACCCGTATAATGCCCGGCACGAGTCGTGTGCCTTTGCGCACCGC
>CAZWDH010000276.1:0-9212 GCA_964632865.1 uncultured Nitrospiraceae bacterium | reverse complement strand
CAAGCACGTCCGGCCGGGTACTGAGGATTTGGCCGAACTTCACGAAAGTGGGCCCCAACTCCGTAAGGGCGGCCCGCAATCGCGCGCCCATTGTCTCCGGCACGTCTGGAGCCTGCTCGATGAGATGCAGGCTGCGCAGCAGTTTGGCCGGCGCTCCTTCGTACAGTCCGACGCGTCGAACCAGGTCCGCGAAGCCGTGACGGACCAGCACCTGCGCGACTTCCGCAAGTCGCACAGCGTCGCCGACACGTCGCGAGATGGTTCGGTACGGCACGGCTATCCTTTCAGCGGCGTTCGTTATCGCAAGTATACGATTATCTTACCGGCCGAGGGCATCCAGGAACTCGGCCGCACTGGATTCCATGGTCTGGAGTCCTTCGCCCGAAAGCGAGACCAAATCCGCGGCCGTATGGGTCCGCGCGCCGGGGAACGAAACGATGGCCAGGCGTTCGCCCGCCCCCTGGCTTTGCTGCACGTGAACCTGCCAGAGCTTGGGCGTGGGTGAACCCGAATCGATGGCGCGAGGCCAGATGTACGGCTTGGGATACACCTTGCCGATTTGCTTTAGAAGCCCCGACGACGGATTCCCCACCAACTCGATGGGGCCGCCGAAAAACGCCATGGCCGTAAGCACATCATCCGGCAGGTCTCCAGCGGCATCCGCATCGAACCGCACCGGTCCGACGACGACGGAATACTCTTCCATGCGGCTGGTGGCCGCGGCGGCGAGGAGCCACTCATCCAACGATGCGCCCAAAGTGGCCTCCGACGCGCCGAGCACGGGAGCGCCGGCCGCAACTTCGACCATCATGTCATAGGCGAGATCGTTGGCCTGGGTACGCGTGAGATTGAAATGTTTCAGAACTTCATCCGGTATCAGGGAAGGCTCGACGACGTAGAATCCGAAGCCCCAGCGCACGACTTCCCGCAAGCGTTCCACGCCGAACTGCTTGCCTTGTTCGTTGGCCGGATTGAGCCAGCGTTGACCGTCGGCCGAGACCGCGGTGAACTCGTCCTTCCCGTCCACGACCGCCAGCGGATCAAGCGTGATGCCCGGTGTTGCTCCCGCCTGACGGAGTTGCGCGGCGGCGTTGGCCATGTCTTTTGGATAGTCGGGCTGAGCGCCTTCCAGCGATCCCGGCCGGCCTTCCCAAGTAACGGGCACGAGCGCGTGGGCAACGTCAGCGCCTTTCCAGAAGTTCACAGCCTGGATCAGTTCCGGCAAGGACTCGCCGTCCGGCACGGTGACCCAGCATTCCGGCACGCCCTCCGACTTGGCGTCGGGCATGTTCGCATGAGCCCAGGCGTAGAACATGTCCACGTCGGCGGGCTTGGGCAGCGTAAAGGCAATCCACACGGGATCCGATGCGAGCGAAGCGCCGGGCGCCAGCGTCACCGCCGGGTCGAAGGTGGTCGTGATGTGCCCCTGGTACCGGCCTTCGAACTTTTCCAGGTGGACGCCCGTCTTCGCGCGGCCTACGGGAAGACCGCCGACGGCCAGGGTGACATTCTTGACGGGATCGTGGAAGAGCGAAAAGAGGGGGTCGCCCACCTTCGCGTATACGGGCGACGCGCCGATGACATCGAAGCGGCGCGGACTCTCCGTCGTCTCCGGACTCAGGTTGCCGAAACCGCCCGGGCCGATCACGACAGGGCTAATCTTGGCGACTTCGAGAGGTTCGGAGCCGTTGTTCGTCAGTTCCATGCGGACCACGTAGAACGGATGGGTCTCGTGGTAGGTCAGGGAATGGACAATCTCCAGCCCATTCGGACCTGCCATCTTGACCGTGTACTTCATGCCGGGTCCCAGTTCCGCCGTTTCCTTATAGCGGGTCGTATCGCCAATCCCGAGGTCGCGCAGATCAATAACCGAGCCGTCAGCCAGCGTGATCGTCGCAGCGACCTTAGTAAGCACGGTGCCGATTCCCTTGATATCGAGACTCCACTCCCCGTTGTCGCCGCCGTAGGTGATGTACATCTGCTGGTCGGCGGTGGTGATGGTGTAGTGGTCCCGCAACGACCACGGAAGGTCCGCCAGGTCGGGGGCGGGCTCTTCTTCCGCGAACGCCGGGAAACACGCCAGTATAAGAAGCGCCGGAACGAGGGAATAGAGACGCGTTGTCATGAATCTTCTCCAATACGTGGGGACACACCGATGGCGGATTATACACCAGGCCCGGCAGGCGTGCGAAACGCAACGCGTCAGGCGCGCAGGAATTCGCACACCGATTCGATGTGGCAAGTGTTGGGAAAGAGGTCGACCGCGGTGACCCGGTTCGGCTTCCACCCGCCCGCGGCCAGTACCTTGGTGTCACGCGCCAACGTGGCGGGATCGCAGGAAACGTAGACGACCCGCTTTGCGCTGCACTCGGCGAGCACTCCGGCAATGGGCTTCGCGCCGGTACGGGGCGGATCGAGCAGGATGGCGTCCCACTGCCCCTCGCCGATCGCGGCACAGAAGGCGGTTTCGTCTCCGCTGCGGTACTCGCCTTGCCCGGTCGCTTGGGCGGCTTCTATAGATGCGCGATTGTGATCGATGCCGACGACCGAACGATCGCGCGAGAGGGCCAGCGAAAGGTTGCCGCTGCCGCAATAGAGGTCGAGAACTCGTTCCGAATCGCCCACCGCCTCCTGGACGACGCGCAGCAGCACACGATTCAACAACAGGCTGGACTGCGAAAACGCGCCGTTCACCACGGGCACGCCGTCGAACAGAAACTGCGCGCGAGGATCATCCGAACCGATCCACTGTGTGTTCGGATACGCCGAGGCTAGCGGCGCGCTCTTTTCCGTCGACCATACGAGAACGTCGTCGCCCTCCGGGTTCACGGACACTTCGACGGAACCACGCAGTCCCAGTTCGCGCAACCTGGACAACACCGTATTCAGCCGCGGATGACACAACGGACAAGTGACTACATCGACGACGTCGTGCGTGCCGCCTGCGTAGAAGCCAAGGCCCTTTCCATCGCCGTGAAATTCGGCGCGCGTGCGGTAGTGCAAGCGCCGATCGGGATCGTCGGCCCAACCAACGTCTACCTGAAATTTCGCGATGCGCTCGAAGCAGTCGCGCACGATCCGCCTTTTCCATTTCGCCTGGGCCGGATAGGCGAAGTGTAGCCACGTGCACGCACCGCAGCGCCCGTAAACGCCGCAGCCCGGATCGATCCGATCCGGCGACGGCGCGACGATTCGATCGATGGCGCCCCACAGAACACCCTTCGACCGGCGCACAATGCGCACCACCACTTCGTCGCCGGGCAACGCGTAGGGGATGAAACAGACCTGCCCCTCGATGCGGGCGATGCCATAGCCGCCATGGGCCACAGACGAGATCGTCACGGTAGGATTCACGCAACCTCCGGTTCGCGATCGACCAACGCGATGATCTTGTCCCCGGGCTGCGGATTCACCTCCATACCGGCTGTGATCATGCGTAGTCCTCCCCGCTCAGTGACGATAAACATGGGCGTCGCGGACTCGCCGTACTCATCCCGAAAGGAGTCGAAGGTGAACTTGTCACTGATCTTGGTGGCCTTCACGGTCGCGCCCTCGACAACCCGCCGCGCGAGCGCATCATAGCCGATGTCCTTGCTGAAGAGGATCTGGCCGCGCAGATGCGATGCTGGTTCTTTCGCATCGCTTTTTTCCGACGTGGTGCCGGCTACGGCTAACTGGTAGACGGCCGTGGTACCGAAACGTTCGCTGAAGTGTAGCGCAGCCAGCGAATTGACCTCGTCGTTGGCCGTCAGCGCGACGAGTCTGCCCATCTCGGAGAGGTCTGTTTCGTGCAGAGCGTGTTCCGACAGCACGTCGCCATGGTAGGTCGTCAATCCTTCCATGCGCGCCGCGGAAATGTTGCCCCAGTTCCGGTCGATTACGAGCACAGGAATGCCTTCGGTCTTCAGCGCTTTGCCAACGGCGCGACCCAGGCGGTGCGCGCCCACAATTACGACACCGTTCGGCTCCGGCAGAGCAAGCCCCAGCAACCGCGTGACCGGGCGCGCGGTCAGAGCGTACAAGCCGACCAATCCCGCAATCACGAAGAACGTGACCGGCACCATCTCTTCCGCTTGCGCGATGCCGTTCTCCGAGAGCCGGAGGGCAAAGACAGAAGCCACTGCTGCCGCCACGACCCCGCGTGGCGCGAGATAGGCGAGAAAGGCCCGTTCACGCCACGACAACCCCGAACGGATGGTGCAGGTGAGCACGGTTGCGGGTCGCACGAGGAGTATCAGCGCGCCGAGAAACAAGGCAGTCCCCGGACCGAGCCGCAGCAGCCGGTCCAGGTCCAGGCGCGCCGCGAGTATGATGAACAAACTCGACAGTAGAAGGACGCGGAGGTTTTCTTTGAACTCCACCACGTGCCGGATGTTTACGTAACGTTGATTGGCGAGAATCGCCCCCAGCAAGGTCACGGTCAACAGTCCCGATTCGTGCTGTAGCGCGTTGGACAACGCGAAGGTCCCGAGGACGACGGCCAGCGCCACGGGGCTATGCAAATGATCGGGAACCCAATGCTTCCGCAACACGACGACGAGAAAAACTACCCCCGCCCCGCCAAGCACACAACCGATGGCGATGGTGCGAACCACGCCCAGCGCGACGACCGTAGTCGCTTCGGCGTCGGCGTGGAGGTACAACGCCTCGAAGAGGAGCACGGCAAAGCTCGCGCCCACGGGATCGATGGTAATGCCTTCCCATTTGAGGATGGACGCGACCTTCCCGCGCGGCCGTACGTGCGCGAGCAGTGGCATAATGACGGTCGGACCGGTCACCACGAGGATCGCTCCCAGCAAGGCCGCGAGCCGGGCTTCGAACCCAAGGAAGAGACTTGCCGCCGCCGCCGCGAGCACCCACGTAATCAGTACGCCTACCGTAATCAGGAGCCAGACGACTCGGCCGACGGCGCGCAACTCCCGAAGCTGAAGGGTCAGGCCGCCTTCAAAGAGAATCACGGCAACGCACAGGGAGACCAGCGGCATGAGCAAGTCGCCAAACATGCGATCCGGGTCGAAAATGCCTGTCACGGGTCCGGCGAGGACGCCAAAAATGAGCAGGACGAAAATGGTCGGCAGGCGAATGCGCCAGGCCAGCCATTCCGCGGCAATGCCGAGTACGACGATACCCGCGAGTCCAAGAAGAATGGATTCAGCCATAAGAAACTCCGTAGGCCGGTGATGGAAGACGATGGCAGCGGTTGCCGCCTGGATCACAGCATATCGAATGTTACCGTGAGGGACAAGGTATGGCGCCGCGCAGTATCAGGTCCGAAATCCAGATCTCGAAATCCGAAGCATTTCTCCGTTCGCCGTGGGAACGGTACCCTTCCGTCCGATACGATCTGAGTCGCACGTAATTTTGTATAATCCTGCCATCATCGATCCTGGAACTACGAACGGCTTTACCTTTCAGAAGGCGCGCTATGGACGTCAATTCGCTACCCTTTGAGAAAATCATCTTCGTCTGCACCAACAAGCGCGCGGAGGGCGAGCGGGTCTGCTGCATGAGCGCCGGCGGCGGAGAACTGCGCGATACGCTCAAAGCCATGGTCAAGGCGCGGCAGCTTCGCTCAAGGATTCGAGTCAGTCAGTCGGGCTGCATGGACAAATGCGAGGACGGCCCCAACATCATGGTGTTTCCGGACAACGTCTGGTACTCGCATGTGACCGCGGCCGACCTTGAGCCTATTCTAGACGCGGTGGTCCGTTCGCTGGAATCGGGAGAGCCCCTTGTCCCGCCTCCGGCGATTCCGTAAGGTAATGAGATTAAATCCGAAATTCGAAGCACGAAATCCAAAATAAATTCGAATGTCCAAAACTCGAAAGTACTTCCAATGTCTTGGGCGTCCTCGCCCAAGACATTGGCGGAATAACCTGAAAGCGTCTCCCAAAAACCTTGGGCGAGGACGCCCAAGACACAGGAGGATACGCGTTACGTCTTGACTCAAGGTTTTGCTGGGGATTGGTTGTTTGGGTTTGATCGAGAACGGGTCTTTTCGAATTTCGGTCATTCGAATTTATTTTGGATTTCGTGCTTCGGATTTCGAATTTGCTATCAAGGTCTACTGCACGTATTGGGAGTCTCAACACAAAATGGGTGTTCTCATTCTTGTCCGCCACGGACAAGCTTCGTTTCACGAGGAAGACTACGACAAACTGAGCCCGTTGGGGGAGGAACAGTGCCGCCACCTTGGCGCATTCTGGGTCCACCATGGGATCGCCTTCGATCGCGTCTACTCCGGGCCCCTCGCGCGGCAACGCCGTTCCGCGGAGATTGTCGCGGAATGCTATGCGAAAGCCGGCGAGGCGTTTCCGGAGATTCAGATCGAAGAGGCCATCGCGGAGATGCCCGTGGAAAAACTGGCGAAGCGCTTCATGCCCCAACTTTGCGCGGAGGACGAGCGCGTCCTGTTGCTCATGCAGAAGTTTATGGAAGTCGAGGACAAACGCGAGAAAGAAAAGAACTTCCAAAAGGCCTTTGAGAAGCTCATGTTGCACTGGGCCAACGAACAGTATCAGGACGCTGAGATAGAGACCTTCGCTCGCTTTCGGGATCGGGTGACGAAGGCATACCGGTCCATACTCGACAGCGCGAAGAAAGGCGAACGCATCGCCGCATTCACTTCCGGCGGCCCGACGGCAGTTGCACTGGGTATGGCGCTGAACACGACTCCTGAAGCGACGCTCGAGCTGGTATGGCAAGTGCGGAACGCCTCGACTACGGAGTTCCTGTTCACAAACGGGCGCTTCACCCTGAATGGATTCAATGGCATGTTGCACCTGAACGACCCCACGCTTTGGACGTACCGGTAGGCGGGGCCTGCCGTAGAAAGGAAGCCGGTCATGGATTTCTCGATACCGCAACAGACGCAGGACTTTCTCGGCGCCGTCCGGGAATTCATTGAGAAGGAGCTGTATCCCTTCGAGCGCAGGGACCACGCGCAGGGATTCAAGGCGCTGTTGCCGGAATTGGCGCGCATCCGCGAAGACGTGAAGAAGCGCGGCTGGTGGCTCCCGCAAATTTCCAAAGAGCACGGCGGGCTCGGACTCAGCCTCGTCGAGCATGGTCTCCTGAGCGCGGAACTGGGCCGCACGCCTCTCGGTCATTACTGCTTTAATTGCCAGGCGCCCGACGCGGGCAACATGGAAATTCTTATCCAGTTCGGCACGCCGGAACAGCAGAAAACGTTTCTCGAACCGCTGCTGCGTGGTGACATTCGCAGTTGTTTCGCCATGACCGAGCCGGAGCATGCGGGTTCAAATCCGGTCTGGATGAGCACGACGGCGGTCAAAGACGGCGACGACTATGTGATCAACGGTCACAAGTGGTACACGTCCTCGGCCGAGGGCGCATCGTTTACCGTGGTTATGGCGGTAACGGATCCGAACCAGGAACCCCACTTCCGCGCGAGCATGATACTCGTGCCCCTCGACAACCCGGGCTACAAGCTCGTGCGCAACATCGGCGTCATGGGTGACGCTGGCGAGGACTGGGCCAGCCACGGCGAGGTCCGCTTCGAGAATTGCCGCGTGCCGCAGTCCAACCTGCTCGGCGGCGAGGGCATGGGATTCGCCATCGCCCAGGAACGGCTCGGCCCCGGGCGTATCCACCACTGCATGCGGTGGATCGGGATCTGCGAACGCAGCTTCGAGATCATGTGCGCCCACGCGGCCAAACGGGAGGTCGCGCCCGGTGTTCCACTCGGTACCCGGCAGATGGTCCAACAGTGGATCGCCGACAGCCGCGCAGAGATCAATGCGGCGCGGCTCATGGTGTTGCACGCGGCCTGGTGCATCGAGCAGCACGGCGCGAAGGAAGCGCGCGAAGAAATCTCGCTCATCAAGTTTACCGTTGCGAATACCATGCAGCGCGTCGTCGACCGCGCGGTGCAGTGTCTCGGCGGTTACGGCGTCACGGATGATTCCGTGCTCTCACACTTCTACCGGCACGAACGGCCCGCGCGCATCTACGACGGACCCGACGAGGTCCACAAACAATCTGTCGCGAAACGCATCCTGAAACGTCACGGCATCACGATCAAGTCGGGGGCGAACCAATGACGGGTCCGCTCGACGGTACGGCTCCGGTTCGCAAGGGCGAGGAACTCGACACGGAGGCCCTCGCGCGCTACTTGGCGGATGCCGTGCCCGGCGTGGATGGACCCATCGTGGTCGAGCAGTTTCCGAGCGGCCATTCCAACCTGACCTACTTGCTGCGCGCGGGCGGCCGGGAACTCGTTTTGCGGCGTCCGCCCTTCGGAAGCAAAGTGAAATCCGCCCATGACATGGGGCGCGAGTTTGCGGTGCTATCGAAATTACATCCCGTGTATCCGCCCGCGCCGAACCCCTTGGCGTTCTGCGAGGACGAATCGATTATCGGCGCTCAGTTCTATGTCATGGAGCGCATCACGGGCATGATACTTCGGTCGCGCAAACCCGAAGGCCTGGAAAACACGGCCGACCTCACCCGCCGTTGTTGCCAGTCCTTCATCGAAAACCTCGCCGACTTGCACGCCCTGGACTATCGCGCCATCGGACTCGATGAATTGTACAAAGGCGAGAACTATGTGGACCGGCAAGTGCAAGGCTGGTCGAAGCGCTACGCCGGTTCACAGACTGACGACATCCCGGAGATCGACCGTATCATCGCGTGGCTTCACGAGCGCATTCCTGCCGATACCGGGGCCGTGCTCGTGCACAACGATTACAAGTTCGACAACATCGTGCTTGATCCCGATGACCTCACGAAGATTCTCGGCGTGCTCGATTGGGAGATGGCGACCATCGGCGATCCCCTGGCAGACCTTGGCACCTCCCTCGGCTATTGGATCCAGGCCGACGACGAGGAGATGCACGTGGTGCAGTGCTTTCTCACCACCGAACCCGGCGCCATGACTCGCATGGAACTCGCGGAGGCCTATGCCGCCCGCACCGGCCGCGACATCTCAAATGTCCTCTTCTACTACGTTCTCGCGCTGCTTAAACTCTCGGTCATCGTCCAACAGATCTACTACCGCTACAAACAGGGCCTCACCAAGGACGAACGTTTCGCCATGCTCATCGTCATGGTCCACATGCTCGGGCGCAAAGCCGTCGCCGCCATCGAGTCCGGCAAGGTCTGACCGATACTTCGCGTGACGCCAGAGGCGGCACGTGGAGGTGGCACGGCCTTCCAGGCCGTGATTCGAGGTGCCATGGGCTTCCAGCCCA
>CAZWDH010000275.1:0-9257 GCA_964632865.1 uncultured Nitrospiraceae bacterium | reverse complement strand
TGGACGCTTCCGGTTCTCGCGGATGCGCGATCAGGTGGACCATCTCGGCGAGCGGGTTGGGGCCAATCTTCGAGAGCAAGTAGAAGCGCGTCCGGGCACCGGGGAGCCGGTGGAGTTGCGGGTGGAGATGGCGTCGTGGAGCACCCTGCGGCCCGTTGCTCCGGAGGAACAGGTCGGCGGCAAGTAACGGGGCGACGTAACTTCTCCATACGAGAATGCTATGGAGTGCGGCCGCTTGCGGCTGCTCTTCTCCCGGGAACCGAGTTGCACCTAAGTATGTCCCGGCAATCGAGACTACCCTGGAACGCCAATGCCGACATGCACGAGTTGCCCTGCCTATACGGGCTTATCGAGGTTCTTAGGTCTCCTTGCTCAGACTGGGCGCAAAGCAGCCGCAAGCGGCCGCACTCCACATTGCACTCCTACGTTTTTGAAGCGGTACCTGTCTAAGAGCATCCCGCCCAGTTTGCGGTGGAGGCGTGGCCGATCCATAATAGCCGTGCAGGCTGTGTTCCATTCCGAGATTCCGCCATGTCGAAACCGACGCCCCACATCGAAGAACCTTTTCAGACCATCGCGAACGGGGATGGACCGCGTCTTGCTGAATTGCTGCGGGAGAATCCGGACTTGGCGAAGGCCCGCAACGAGAAGGGTTATTCGCCGATCCTGTACGCGGCCTATCGCGGGCATCAAGGACTCGTCGAATTGCTCGTCGACGCCGGTGCGGAGATGGACGCCTTCGAAGCGACCGTGGCCGGCAACGGCGAACGGGTCCGGGAGTTGGTGGTGGAGTCTCCTGACCTTGTGAAGGCGTATTCGCACGACGGGTGGACGCTGCTGCATCTCGCGGCGCATTTCAACCGGCGGGATATCGCGGAGTATCTGCTGAAACACGGCGCGGATGCGGGCGCTACGTCGCGGGAAGATAGCCTGGCGCCCGGTAACACGCCGTTGCACGCGGCTTGCGCGTCGGGGCATCACGACATGGCCGTGTTTCTAATCGAACGCGGGGCCAAAGTGAATGCGACGCAAGAGAACGGCATGACGCCGTTGCACATCGCGGCCGCGGGGCACAACGTGGGGCTGGTTCAACTGTTGCTCGACCGAAAAGCGAACCCCAAGGCTAGAGATAAGGAAGGGCGCATTCCGCTCACCATCGCCAAACAGTGCGAGCGCAACGAACTGGTCGACCTGCTGAACAACCACGCCGGCGGCTGATTGCGGGGAAATGCCGGCATTCTCGCGTCCGTAGGAGGGCGGGTTTTCCAACCCGCCACGCGAACGACCACGGTTCAGAACGACGATAGCAATTCTTCGAAAGACCTATGGTTCGCCGTCGTGCATTTTTTGCATTTACTCATCAATCGGCGCTTGGCGTGGCGGGTTGGAAAACCCGCCCTCCTATAGAGGCAAAGTTCTTGTAAGGAAGTACCGTAATGCCCACCGTCTATGATTCGCCCCGGGACTACGATCTTGCCTTTTCGTATCGCGATTGCGATTCGGAAGTAGAGGTGATGCGCGCGTGCGCGGAGCGCTTCGGGGTGGGAGCGCCGCGGCATGTGCTGGAAATCTGCTGCGGGCAGGCGCCGCACTTGGCGGCGTGGCACGCGGCGGGTGCGCGGTACACGGGCGTAGACTTGAGCCGCCCCATGCTCGATATGGCGCGGCACAATGCCGGGCGCATGAACGCGGAAGCCACGTTTCTCGAGGTCGATCTCGCCGCGTTTGACCTGCCTGCGCCGGTGGACTTCGCGTGCGTGCTGTTGGCGTCTTTGTACGCGCGGGACACAGCGCACCTTCAGGCCCACTACGACGCCGTTGCGCGGGCCTTGGCGCCGGGCGGACTCTACTTCATGGAGTGGACGGTCGATTTCGATCCCATGGTGGATGTCGTTGACACTTGGGAAATCGAGCGGGACGGGGTTCGTATTCAAGCGAGTTACTGGACGCGCTGCATCAATCGCGTCGAGCAGATCTACGAAGACACGCTCCACCTCAACATCCAAGAGCACGGCGAGCATCGCGAACTTGAAGACACCGCCATTCGCCGCCGCGTCTTTCCCCAGGAGTTCCTCGCGTTCATCGCCGCCCATCCCCACTTCGAGTTCGTGGGCTGGTGGAACGAATGGGATCTGAACCAGCCCATCGACGGCAGTACGCCGGTGAACCGGCCGATCATCCTTCTGCGAAGGCGTTAGCAGGCATCCCTACCCCGTCTCGCACGAATTCAGGAGAGCAGATCGGGTCCTTCTTCCGGCAATTGTGACGCGTCCGCCTGGGCCTTTAAGTCGTCGACTTCACTGCTCAGGTCTTCCTCAGCGGGGCGCTCCTCAGGCAGCCGTTCTTTAGTACCAATATTTCGTTGCTCTTGGCGGGCCTGTTGAGTGACTTCTTCCCGCTCGGATTTATCGATGGAATACACCGGCACTCCTTTCGGGAAGACCACTTCGCGTTCGGCGTCGGGCATAGGAACTCCGGCTTCGGACAGCGCGGCGAAGGTCAGTCTCAGGACTGCGGATTTCACTTTGATGTTGCTGTGCTCGTGGCAATTGATCCAGAAGTACACTTGCAACTCGACAGTCGAAGCCGCCAATTGATCCACGAGCACCATGGGTGGGGGATCCTTCAATACTGCCGGATGTTCCCGAAGGACCGTCATCACGATGGTCTGGGCCTCCGTAATGCTCGTGTCGTACCCTACCCCCAGCTTGAAATCGAGGCGCATTTTGGGGTTGGCGGTGAAGTTTCTGATGGTGCTCTTGTACACGTTCGCATTGGTAATCTGAATGTGATTGCCATCAAACGCCATGAGCACGGTACCGCGGATGGTCACCTTCTGGACGATGCCAACGTGGCCTTCCACCTCGATCGTATCCCCGATCCGGAACGGCCGTTGGACACTGATGAGCAGACTGGCGAGAAAGTTCTCCGCGATGTCCCTGAACGCGAACCCCACCACGAGTCCGACAAGGCCCGTGCCGCCCAAGATCGTGACGGCGAGATTGGTGAGTCCGGAGACGCGCAAGACAAAGTAGATGCCGATGACAACCACACCCAGCCAGATGAGTTTCTTGGTGACGTCCTGGAGAATGGCGCTTTCGAATCGGCGCCGGAGGAGCGGTGTGAACGCGCGCGATATGAGGCGCGCGGCTACGAACGTCAGCAGGAGAATGAGCGCCGCTAGCAGAATCACAGGGAGACTCCGCGCGAACTTGCGCCACATGTCGTTCACGACCGCGATGGATGGACTGAAATCCCAGAGAGGGGTCTTCGGTTCAACCACTTCAATGTCGTTCACGACCGCGACGACGTCTTCCGTCTTGAGGGCGAGTTGCCGGGCCCAGTCCTTGTATTCCTGCCGCGACGTGGTGCCTTTGAGAAAAACGACGCCATTCTCGACGCGTACATCGGGGTCGGTGAATCGCTGTGTTGCGACGAGAATGTCGGTCAGCCGTCGGACGATGTCTTCGTCATCCACGCGGTCGTCCACGCCAACGACCTGAGCCGGCGCCGTGAGTTCCTCCTCCGGTTCCGGTTCCGCAGGCGGGACGGTCTCCTGACTCCAAGCGGGTATGGAGACGAGCATGACTGCGACACCCGCCAACCACGTTGTGCGCAAGAGGCGGCTAAGCCGACATCGGGGTGTATCCATAGATTGTGCCCACCATTCGCGAACGAGGACGGAACGAGACCTTTCCTTCGCGAAATGTTCGCAGTGTTCCAAGGCAACCTTGTGCGTACCATAGACCGCTATCGACGGGGATTCAAGACCGACACGATCGGCACGCAGTCTTCGCGTGCACTACACAAGAAATGCGTAACGCGCGATCAGGGCAATCGCGATGGCGTACATGATGGGGTGTACTTCCTTCCACCGGCCGGTGAAAGTCTTGATGGCGGCGTAGCTGACGCAGCCGATGGAGATGCCTTCGTGGATGGCGAATCCGAAGACCATCATGGCGACGGTGAAGAAGGCGGGGAGGCTTTCGGTGATGTCGTCCCAGTTCACGCGGCGTAGGGGCGCCATCATGAGCAGTCCGACGATAATCAGCGCGGGCGCGACGCCGGGGTACATGGCCACATGCAGATCCGTGGGACTGGTGCCGTAGAAGGCGGGACCCACGTCGTTGCCGACGATGTGAACGATGGGCGCGGCGAAGATGGCGACGACAAAACAAATGCCAGTGACGATGGCGGCGAGTCCGGTGCGCGCGCCGGCCGCGACGCCGGTGGCGCTTTCGATGTAGGCCGTAACGGTCGAGGTGCCGAAGAGCGCGCCCACGCAGGACGCGCTCGCGTCCGCGAGGAAGGCCTGTTTCGCGCGCGGCAGGGTGCCATCTTCCGTGATGTAGCCCGCCTGACGGCTCACACCGACCAAGGTGCCGACCGTGTCGAATAGGTCCATGAAGAAGAACAGCAGGATGGCGATGAGCGCCTTGTCCCAGTGCTGCGCAAGTTCGGCGAAATTAAGCTGGAAAAAGGTGTCGAAGGAGAGATCGACCTTGCTTTCCGGATACGGCATAACGCCGGTGATCAGTCCGAGGGCGCAGGTAGCAACGATGCCGATAAGGATGCCGCCCTGGACGCGGAGCGCCATGAGGGTCGCGATCAGAAAGACGCCGGCGATGGTGATGAGCGCGACGCCGTGGCTGAGGTCGCCCAGCGTGACCATGGTCGTGGGGCTGAGCTTCACGATACCGCCCCATTGGAGGCCGACGAAGGTGATGAAGAAGCCGATGGCCGGGGCGATGGTGTGTTTGAGGCAGTCGGGCAACACGCGCAGGACCTGCTCGCGCACGCCGAAGACGGAGAGGCCGAGAAAGATGAGCCCGGAAATAAGCACGATGGCGAGTCCCGCCTGCCACGAGAATCCCATGGCGCCGGGGAAGGTCGAGCAAACGGTGAAAGCGAAGAAGAAGTTCTCGCCCATACCCGGCGCGAGGGCGAAGGGATAGCGCGCGAAGAGTCCCATCAGCACGCAGGCCACCGCGGACGAGAGGCAGGTGGCGAGCAGCACGGAACCGAAGGGCATCCCCGCGGCGCTGAGCACGGTGGGTTGCACGAAGACGATGTAGCTCATGGTGGCGAAGGTGGTCAGCCCGCCGATGACCTCGCGGCGCACCGTCGACCCCGCCGCTTCAATGCCGAAATACCGCTCCAGCGCGTTCACTGTGGAAGATTCCCCTATTCCGCTTGAACAGAAAATAACAGATTGAAAAGCGGGTTGTCATTCAAGGTTGGCGCCATGCGAAAAAGCGAAAAATAGGGACGGCCACCAATTTCCTTCTGAGCGCTTGAGTACTCGACTCGGTGATCGAGAAGGAAATTGGTGGCCGTCCCTATTTTTCGCTATCATTATGGGCGATGGACGAATTGGATGAACTCAGAATCGACAAATCAGCCATGGAAGTCTCGTCGCTGACCGAGCCGTCCAGCGACCGCGCGTACTGGCATTCAGTCTCTCCTGAGGAACGGCTTTCAGCGCTCGAAACACTGCGAAGGCTCAACTATGGCGAACCTGCGTGTACCGCCCGACTTCAAAGAGTTCTTGAAGTTGTTGAATGCCCATGGGGTTGAGTATCTGCTAGAAAAATAGGGACAGTCACCATTTTCCTTTTCGATCGCCGAGTCGAGACCTCAATCGCTCAGAAGGAAAATGGTGGCTGTCCCTATTTTTCTGTCCCCATCTTCTATTCCCCTTCACCTGCGTCGCCTTTGCGATCGATCTCGTGCTTCTTGAGACGGTATTGCAGGGTCTTGTAGGTCAGGCCGAGCAGTTCCGCGGCCTCTTTGATGGAACCGCCGCTGCGGGCGAGGGCCTGGCGGATTAGCTCTTGTTCGAGGTCTTCCAATACCAGCCCACCGGAGGGCAGTTCGAAATCGCCGGTTTCCGGTTCGCGTTTGCGCAGCTTCTCGGGGAGATCGTTTGCGTGAATGGTATCGCCATCGGACAGGATGTAGAGCTGTTCCAGCGTGTTCTCCAGTTCCCGTACGTTGCCGGGCCAGCGGTAGTGGCGCATGGCCTCCAACGCATCCGGCGCCAAGGTCGGACACTTCTTGCCTAGCCGCTTGGAGAGCTTGTCACGGAAGTGATTGATCAGGAGCGGCAGGTCCTGCACGCGCTCCCGTAGCGGCGGCAATGCAATGGGCAACACGTCGAGCCGGAAGAAGAGATCCTCGCGGAACTCGCCCTCATCGACCAGCTTCTTCAGATCGCGGTTCGTGGCCGCAATGACGCGTACGTCCACCTTGCGCGTTGTCGTCGAGCCGACCCGCTCGACGACGCCGTCCTGCAATACGCGGAGAAGCTTGGCCTGGCTGTCCAGGCGCATGTCGCCGACTTCATCGAGAAAGAGCGTGCCGCCGTTGGCCACTTCGAACTTACCGGCGCGGCTCGCCTCCGCTCCGGTGAAGGCGCCCTTCTCGTGGCCGAACAACTCGCTTTCCACGAGGGCGTCGGGAATCGCCGCGCAGTTTACGACCGCGAAGGGCTTCTTGCTGCGGGGCCCTTCAAAGTGAATGTGGCGCGCGACCATCTCCTTGCCCGTGCCCGATTCCCCGAGGATGAGCACGGTGCTGTTGATCGGCACCGCTTTTTGGACGATGGTGAATACGCGCTGCATGGCGGGACTGTCGCCGATGATGTTGCCGAGCGACACGGATTGGGTGACGAGTTCCCGCAGTTGCACGTTCTCGCGGCGGAGATTGCCGCGTTCGATGGCTTTTTCGACCACGATGAGCAGTTCGTCCTTGTCGAAGGGCTTCGCGAGATAGTCCGACGCGCCTTCCTTCATGGCAGTGACGGCGGTCTGCACGGTGGCGAAGGCCGTCATGACGACGACTTCCATGTCCGGGCAAATGCGCTTGGCCTGGCGCAGCAGCTCGAGGCCGTCCATCTCGGGCATGCGCAAATCCGTCAACAGCACGTCGCGGGGGTTATCCCGGAGCGCGGCGAGGGCGTCTTTGGCGGAAGGCACCGCGGTCACGCGATAGTTGGCCCCGTTCAGGATGTCGTTCAGGATAAGCCGCTGCGTGTCGTCGTCTTCGGCGATAAGGATCTCCGGTTTCATACCACTCCTTCCCGGCGGGTGGGGAATGTAATCAAGACGTGGCAACCCTGGCCGAGCACACACGACAGTTCGATGGTACCGCCGTGCTCCTCGATGATGCCGCGCGTGATGGACAGGCCAATACCCGTTCCCGTCGGTTTCGTTGTGTAGTAGGGGTCAAAGGCGCGTTCCGCGACTTCCTTGGTCAGGCCGGGGCCGTCGTCGCGGACTTCCACCTGGCATTCGCTCTCCAGCACGCGCGAGAACAGCCGGACGCGGCCTCCGGCGGGCGTGGCCTCCAGCGCATTGATTAGCACGTTGAGGACCGCCCGCGTGAATTGCTTCGGGTCCAACGACAGCTCCAGTTCGCCAGCGCGGAGGTCGCTCGTCAGGTGGATGCCGCGTTCATTGGCGTCCTGCTGCACGAGGTGCAAACATTCTTCCAGCAGGGGGTCGAGGCGCACGGGTTCCGGTTGCAGTTCGCGTTCTTTTGCGAGCGCTAGGAACCCGGAGACGATCTCATCCAACCGATCGACTTCGTTTCGGATCGTGCGAAGTTGCATGGCTGCCGGGGCGGATTCGTCCCCGGTTTGGAGCGTATCCAGCACGTGGCTCGACAACAGCTTGATCGAATTCAGGGGGTTGCGTACGTCATGCGCCACGCCGGCGGCCAAGGTTCCCAACGCCGACAAACGTTGCGCCTGGCGCAGGTTCTTCTCCACCTGTTCTTTCTCCCGCAAGGACCGCACCATCTGATTGAAGGTTTGTTCGAGGGCCAGGATTTCTCCGTAGTTCTTGCGAACCTCCACCTCGTCCAGTTCCCCTTCGCTGATTTTTGCGCACGAATCAGAGAGATCGCTAAGGGGACGCAGGCTCTTCACGATGAAGTAGATCATCAACCCGAGCGTGATCAGAAAGCCCGAGGTCAAGGCCACAAGGTATTGATTTTTGAACGCGCGCAGGATGGCCGTCTGCGGCAGGAAACTGAACTGGGCCGTAAGCTGGATAGGGTCCATCCCCGCCCGTTCGATCTGGTACCGCGTAATGACCTTGCCGTCCGAGGTGAATTGTGACACCACGCCGGTGACCTGGGCCATGTCGGCATCCGGCCGCGTGATGTCCAGCACGGATTCGCCGTGCTCGATGGTTAAGTCTTGTTTCACTTGCTCGAGGTCGGGCGGTTCGTCGCCGTGTTCGCTGAGCCACACGTCGATGTCGTTTGCCATCTCGAGGGTTTGATTCTCCATCTCCTGCACGACTTCGACGAAATAGTGCGCGGTCAGGATGTAGACGGAGCCCAGCAGGCACAGCACGAGAATCGCGCACAATGCAATGACGCGTACCACGAGGGAGTTGTACCAGCGAACCGGCGTGTATGTCGTAACCGTATCGGCCATAGTCTGCGATCAATTCGATGGCGGCGGATCGCCGAGCGAGCCGGGTCCGGGTTCGGCCTTTTCTTCGCCCGCGAGCAGCCGCATGACGTGCTGGATGTCGTCCCAGGTTTTCTTCTTCTCATTTGGCGAGCGGAGCAGATAGGCCGGGTGGTAGGTCACCCGGAGCGGAATGCCGTGGTAGAAATGCCAGCGTCCGCGCAGGCGTCCCGTGGACTCCTCCGTCTTGAGCAGCGTTTTGGCAGCGTGCGCGCCAAGTGCGCAGATGGCTTTCGGCTTGACCAGTTCCAACTGCCGGATAAGGTACGGCTCGCAGAGTTCCTTTTCGGATGGCAGCGGGTCGCGGTTGTTTGGGGGCCGGCATTTCAAGACATTGCAGATATAGACGTCCTCGCGGCGCAGCTTCATGCCTTTGACGATGATATCCGTGAGCAACTGCCCCGCTTTGCCGACGAAAGGTTTGCCAATCCGGTCCTCATCCGCGCCGGGCGCTTCGCCCACGAAGACGAGGTCGGCATTGGGGTTACCGTCAGCGAAGACCGTCTGCGTGCGGGTCTTGCAGAGGTCGCATTTCGTGCAGGCACTGACTTCCTGTTCCAGGGCAATCAAGGCTTCCGGTGCCGGACCCGTGGGCGGCGCCGGCGGAACGGGCGGCGCCGAAGGCGCGGGAACCGGAGAGACCGGTTCGGCACTCGGGGCTTCCGTGGCGATGGCCTGGTATAGCTCCGCGACCTCGGGCGACAGGGCCAGGGTCTTCCGGCGCGGATGGGCCAGGCGCTGGACGAGGTCGCGGGTTTCCCCGAGGATTTCGTTG
>CAZWDH010000274.1:0-9271 GCA_964632865.1 uncultured Nitrospiraceae bacterium | reverse complement strand
TCGAGGATCGCGGCGGCAAACCGCAAGACGCCATCGTCTGGGTCATCGATGACGATGAGGACGGCAGCGTGACCGAAGGCGGCGATCGCGATTCGGATTGTTACGTGGCGGACTACGGCCGGGACGGGACGGTAGATCGCATGGTCGACTACATTGACACGGACGGCGACAACGATCCCGATGAGATGGATATCCGCTACTTCGTGGACAGCGAGTTGCGGTACTGCTGGTTTGGTGTGGACCTCGACGACGACAGCAGCATGTGGAGCCTGAGCGGGTACGAGTACGGCGGGCCGAGCTTTTTCGAAAGCGACCCCTACGGCGACAGCATGATCTACATGAACAAGCTCAATACGGAGACCGGTGGCTGGTTGCCCATATCGGAATGCCCCTTCGCGTTCTACGATACGGACGGCGACGGCCAGAGCGAGACGGTGGTGCGGTGCAGCGCAGTGCCGATCAGCTACGACACGGACGTGGACCCGGATTATGCGAACGACTACAGCCATTTCGCCGCGCCGTGGAATCCGGCGCTGCGGCACATGGGCATCGTGAACGTGCGATACGGGTTCGATATCGACAAGGGCAGCACGGACGAGTCGCCCTTGCACTACGACTTCGGATTCAACCTCGTCGGCGCGGCTCCTTACGAGTACCCCGGCATGGAACACGTGAACGCGAAGCGCCGTCCGCCCCAGACGACCATCGTCACGCCGTGGGCGGATCTTCGTGCCATTTGCGACGCGTATGATGCGAAGGAGACGGGCTTCAGTTGGCATGAGGAAAGCGACGACACCATCGACATCGGCTACGGCGAGAACAGTGACGAGGACCGCCGCTGGGAAGGCGTCTTCTGGACCTGGGAACGGCGCTTCATGGAGAACACCGGCGGGCCGGGCCAGAAGTGGAACGTGCGCCGCGAGTACAGCACCACGCCCGCGAACGCGCGCGAGCTTTATTACAGCCCCATCGATCGGCGCATCCATCTCAAGCATGGGCAGGAAGGCTGGATGCAGGTCGGTCATTTCGCGGGGCTCGGCGCGCTTGGCGAGATCCGCACCTTTGATACAGACGGGGACGGCTATGTCGACCGGTGGGAGTACGATTTCGGCGACTGGCATCGCGTGGCGCAGGTAATCGACGAACGCGCGGAAGACCTCGCGTGGGATATCGATGCGCTGAGCGACCGGTATGTGAACGAGATCGTACCCGAGGCGAACGCCGCGAATCGGAAATTTATGGACGCCATGGCTTCGCGACGCGAATACACGGGCGATCCGAAACTGGTCGATGCAGCCAACGCCGAGACTGGTAACTTTCAACGCTACGCGCAAGACATCCTGCGCGAATTGCAGTACGCGGATTTCTACACGTACTGGTCCGGCGTTGTGGATCGGGCGATTGCGGACCAACCCATGGATGACCTGCGCCCGCTGGACTCCGACGCGCGCGCGTCGCAGCGCACGTCGCAGACCGCGTGGGATTTGCGCCGGTTGTTGTCGCAGATCGACGTCCTCTACGGGAGGGGCGAACTCGAAGCCGCCGCAGAACTTATCGAGGATTCCGAGCAGACCTTCCGGATCGTGGAAACCCCTGGTAAGTAATGCTCAGGAATTGGCGGACTTCTCCTATTGCTTTTCCTGAAGGGCGCCATTGAAAATCCTTCTTCACCCTCGATAGGAGACTTTGGGCAACGCCCGACGCTGCCGTTCCTGTGACGGAACTTAGTGTAGCCGCGTTCGCGAATTGCCAACGCCAGCTCTGCCGCAGGAATCCCCGGCGCCATTGAGCAACGCGTCCCCGATGGGGTAGATTACGGATTGCGTGTCCGGACACTGGGTTGGATCCGGAAACGGTTTGGATGCGGCGGCGGGGAAATGCGCGCAGCGCGGCAGAGTCTCGGCACCGGCGGATTCGGAGTCACTATCATGAAGCAAAATATTTCACGCAGGTCCTTTCTCAAGCGCGCGGCCGCAACAAGTGTGGCGGGGCCGCTGATACTGCCGCGGCTCAGCCTTGCGTCGCCCGCGAACAGCCGATTGCAGCATGCCGCCATCGGCGTGGGTGGCCAGGGCGCAGGCGATCTGGGAAACATCTTCAGCAGCGACAAGGTCGACGTTATCGCGTTGTGCGACATTGACGAGAATAACTTACAGAAGGCCGCGAAGACGTATCCGAATGCCCGGCTCTACCGCGATTGGCGCGAGATGCTGGACACGGAAGACAAGAACATCGATTCCGTAAACATTGCGACGCCGGATCACACGCACGCTCCCGCGGCGATGACGGCGATTCGGAAAGGCAAACACGTCTACTGCGAGAAGCCGTTGACCCATGAGGTGCACGAGGCCCGCAAGCTGCGCATGGCGGCGCGCCGTCAGGGCGTGGCCACGCAGATGGGTAATCAGATTCATTCGCACGAGTTTTACCGGACGGCGGTGCAGTGGGTGCACGAAGGCGCGATCGGCAAGGTGAAGGAATGGCATTCGTGGAGCGCGGCCATTTTTACGACTGATGACAAGAAACGCCCGGAAGGCCGCGATCCGATTCCGCCGACGCTGGACTGGGACTTGTGGATCGGGACCGCGCCGGAGTGCCCGTACGTCGAGGGAGCCTATCACCCGTTCTGGTGGCGGCGTTATCGCGATTTCGGCGGCGGGGCCGTGGGCGACTTCGGCTGCCACATTTTCGATCCCGTCTACTCCGCCCTGGGTGTGGGCGCGCCCTTGTCCATCATGTGCGAGGCGGAAAGCGTGAGCGACGAGGTCCATCCGGGCTGGACCATTGCGTACTACGAGTATCCGGGGACGGACATGACGGCGGGCAAGACCATCAGGGCGACCTGGAGAGATGGCGGCAAACAGCCGGACAAGGGCTTGTCGCCCCACCTGCCGAAGGACTACGCCATGCCGCCGAGCGGGTCCATGCTGATCGGCGAGGACGGAACGTTAGTCATCCCGCATGTTGCAGAGCCGCAGCTGCACCCCATCGAGAAGTTCCAGAACTATCCGAAACCGGAGCTGGAACCGCGCAGCCATTACCATGAGTTCGTCGAGGCGGCGCTCGGCAACGGCGTGTGCGGTTCGAACTTCGATTTCGCGGGGCCCATGGCCGAAGCCGTGCTGCTGGCGAACGTGGCGAACCGGTTCCCCGGGCAAACGCTGGAATGGAACGATCGCTGGATGCGCTTCACCAACTTCCGCGAAGCCAACAAATACCTGCGCAGGCGGTATCGCGTCGGCCACGGTGTCTGGGGATTGTGACGGGAGTCCTTACACGCCGGAGTTTCTTCGCCGGTGCCGGCGCAGCCCTGGCTGGAATGGCATTGTCACAAACGTCTCGTGCCGCGACCGGGGACGTGCCGTGGCTTGGGGACGTTCAGCGCCCGCCGACGGTACCTGCTACAAACGGCGACGTGCTCAAACCGCTCCTTGTGGCGGACGACGGAACGCGCATCGAAACTTTGAACCAGTGGATCGCTCAACGAGAGAAGATCCACAAACGATGGGATGCGTTTCTCGGCACAATGCCGGACCGGCCTCGGGTGCGCCGGGAGGTGTTGCGCGAAGAGATCCTGCCCGGCGTCCGGCGGCTGCTGATCCGGTACGAGTGTGAACCGGGAATTCCAGTCGAAGGCTACCTCCTCTATCCCCATCCCGTCGGGACTACGCCGCGTGCAGGGCTGGTCGCGCTGCACCCCACCACTGCCAATACCATTGACGAGTTCGCCGGGGTGTCGGGACCCGAATCGAAGGCGCTGGGATTGCATTTGGCGCGTGAGGGGTTCGTCGTGTTCTGTCCGCGCTGTTTTCTCTGGCAGGACCCGTCCCTCGATTACGAGGAAGCCGCGCGCCAATTCCTGGATCGCCGGCCGGGAGTCTTGGGCATGCGCAAGATGCTGCACGACGCGCAATGCGCGGTGGACGTACTGTCGAGTTTACCCGAAGTCGATCCGGAACGCATCGGCGCGGTAGGTCATTCGCTTGGCGCAAAGGAGACGCTGTATCTGGCGGCGTTCGACGAACGCATCCAGGCGGCCGTGGCCAGCGAAGGGGGCATCGGGTTAACGTTCACCAATTGGCACGACCCCTGGTACCTCGGCCCGGCAATTCATGAGCCGGGCTTCTCCTTGAACCACCATCAACTGCTGGCGCTCATCGCCCCGCGCCCGTTTCTCATCCTGGGTGGCGAGTCGGGAGGGCCTGCGGGCTCCACAACCGTCGATGGGGACCGGACTTGGCCCTATATCGAGGCGGTGTTGCGGGTGTACCGCCTATACGGTGAACCCGCGCGGATCGGCCTTTACAACCACCGCCAAGGCCATACCATCCCGCCGGACGCATACGACCGGACGGTTGAATGGCTTCGTACCTACCTCGGCGCTCAAGACTAAGCCCCGCGCGCGTTGCTGTGATAAAATGAGGGCGGTCAACGCTGCCGGTTAGCGGTCCATTGAAGGCGAGGTTCCGCTAGTTTTCACGCCCGGACAGCGTCAAGGTGCGAGGCAGGAGACTTTCCATGTTTTCCTTGGGCAATGCCCCCTTGGATTCAGAGGCACTTACACGCGAACTTGTCGATCCTCGGGCGGGTGCCTGTGTGACATTCGAGGGCTGGGTCCGGAATCACCACGAGGGGCGGGCTGTCACCCGACTTGAATATGAGGCCTACAACACCGTGGCGGCTGCGGAAGGCGAACGGATTCTCGCGGAAGCGCGCGAACGCTTCGCGCTTGTGGACGCGCGCTGCGTGCACCGCGTGGGTTCGCTGGACATCGGCGACCTCGCGGTGTGGGTCGGCGCAAGCGCCGCGCATCGCGATGCCGCGTTCCGGGCGTGCCGCTACATCATCGACGAGATCAAATCCCGCGTGCCGATTTGGAAGAAGGAGCACTATGCGGAAGGCGATTCCGGTTGGGTCAATTGCGAGCACACCGAGGGTGGCAACGGATCGCACCGACCGCAGCCGAAACCGTCCTTCACGGAGGCGGACTACTACGCGCGGCAGACGCGCCTTCCGGAAGTCGGCGCCGAGGGCCAGGTTAAGCTTCGCGCGAGTAAGGTGCTGATTGTTGGATCGGGCGGATTGGGATCGCCGGCGCTCAGTTACCTGGCGGCCGCCGGCGTGGGAACTTTGGGCATCTGCGAAGGCGATCGGCTTGAAGCCAGCAATCTCCATCGGCAGACCTTGTATCACTACGCGGACGTGGGCGAATCCAAGGCGGCGCTCGCAGAAAAACGGCTGCGCGAGCAGAATCCGTTCATCGATATCCGGCTTCATACGAACGGTCTCACGCCGGAAAACGTTGTCGAGACGCTCGCGCCGTACGATCTGGTTCTGGATTGCACGGACAATTTTGCGACGAAATTCCTGCTGAACGACGCGGGGATTCTAACCGGCAAACCGATCATCTTCGCGAGCATCTATCGATATGACGGGCAGTTGCTGTTTGTTCGCCCTGGCTCCGGCGGACCCTGTATGCGTTGTCTTTGGCCGGAGGTTCCGGAGGCGGGTTGCGTGGGTTCTTGCGCGGAGGTGGGTGTGCTGGGCGCGGTGCCCGGCATATTCGGCGCGATGCAGGCCGTGGAGGCGATGAAATACATCCTGGGCATGACGGGCCAACTTGGCAACGAGATGGTTATTTTCAATTGCCTGACGTATTCGTCGCAGCGCGTGAAGATGCCGCGGCATCCGGCGTGCCCGGTGTGCGGGTCTGCGCCGCGCATTCAGGCGATTGTGCGCGACGAGTATCTGCCGCCGGAAGACTTCACGGTGGACGTTTCTGAAATGGATGAGGATCGGCTTCGCGCCTACCGGATCATTGATATCCGCGAGGCGGAGGAAATCGCGGCGCAACCGCTGGAAGGCGTCGATCACGAACACCTGGCGATGAGTGTTTGGGACACGGAGAACCTGCCCATCGCTGTTGACGAGTCCTGTTTACTGTGTTGCGCGCGCGGGATGCGAAGTCTCACGCTGGCCGAGAAGCTGCGCAAGCTCGGGTACGCGCGCGTCTACTCGGTCCGCAACGGTTGGGAGGCTTTTCACCAGTTGGCGAGGAGATAACATGGCGAAGATACTGTTGATGGTGGGAACGCAGAAGGGCGCGTTCCTGCTGAGCTCCGACGAGCGCCGCGAGCACTGGAACGTGGAAGGCCCGCTGTTGAAAGGTTGGTCTGTATTTGACCTGACGCTCGACCTGCGTCAAACGCCGCTTATGTACGCGGCAGTGGGCCATTTTATCTACGGACCCGCCGTTCATATCTCCGACGATTTAGGACAGTCCTGGAAACAGGTCGAACACGTGCCCAAGTACGAATCCGGCCACAAGCTGAACAACGTGTGGTGTGTCGTGCCCGGTCGAGAAAGCGAGCCGGGGGTCTTGTACGCGGGGGTCGACGAAGCGGGGCTCTTCGTGAGCCAGGACAGCGGCTGGCACTGGGAAGAGGTGAGCGGACTCTCCGGTCACCCGTCGCGGGAAGAGTGGTGCCCGGGCGCGGGTGGCCTTTGCTGCCACTCGATTCTGCTCGATCCTTCGAACGATCGGCGCATGTGGGTCGGCATTTCCGCGGTGGGTGTGTTCCGCAGCGAAGATGCGGGAGATTCGTGGAGCCCGAGCAACGATGGACTCGACATCATCATCGAAGGCAAGACGCACAAGGACGTCGGCACCTGCGTGCATCGAATGATCCTGGACCCGCGCAATTCGGAGCGGCTGTTTCAGCAGAACCATCGCGGGGTGTTTCGCAGCACCAACGGCGGACAACGCTGGGAACGAATCGAGAACGGGATTCCGAACAATTTCGGGTTTCCCATGGTCATGTTGCCGAACGACTCCAACACGCTGTTCATCGTGCCGCAGGAGAGCGACGAATTCCGCTTCGCGGCCGATGGCCGGCTCACGGTCTATCGCACGACGGATGGCGGCGATTCGTGGTCACCACTTCGGGCCGGGTTACCGGAAAACGCCTATGTGGGTGTGTTACGGCAGGCCATGGCGGCGGATTCGTTCGAGAGTCCCGGCGTGTACTTCGGGACAACCGGCGGACAGATATATTTCTCGCGCAACGCCGGCGAAGACTGGCAGGCGATACCCTGCGCGCTGCCGCGCATCAGCAGCATCAATGTGGCCGTGATCGACTGAGGAGGATTCGCTATGGAAACCGTGACGACGCAAGTATCCATCCCCATGTTGCTCGGCAATTCCACCGGCGGCGCTCATGAGGTGACGGTCCGCGGCACGACCCTACAGGAATGCCTGGACGACCTGGTGCGGACCTATCCGATGCTCGGCTCCCACCTCTTCGAGTGCGACGGCGGGCTGCGGCGGCACGTGCTGATCCTCTACAACGATCAGAATACGCGCTGGTTTGATACGCTCGATTTCCCCATCCACGCTGGGGATCGCATCACGATTCTGCAGGCGGTATCCGGCGGATAGTCGTGCGCTGAACGTTGACAGTGTGCTGTTGCGCCGGTATCCTGAGACCACTGCAAGGACCGGGTCCGCGGCAAACGCGGTTCCACAACGATAATGGTCGGGCGATACGAGTTCTATGGGCAATCATGCTGCAATTGCGCCGCGAGCGCTCCTACTCTGTTTGTTGGCTGTAATGGGGTTATGCGCCCACGCGGCCACCGAACCCGACCTCGAGTTCTTTGAGCGCGAGGTGCGTCCGGTCCTTGCCGAAAACTGCTTTACCTGCCACGGTCCCGAGAAGCAACGCGCGAGTTTGCGCCTTGACCACATCGATTTCATCCACTCCGGGGGCGACAATGGTCCTGCCGTGGAACCGGGCAATCCGGATTCGAGCCGTCTCGTCGAAGCCGTCGAATATGGGAACGTCGACCTTCAAATGCCGCCCAAGGGGAAGTTGGCGGACGAGCAGATCGCGGCGCTGAAGCAGTGGGTGGCCATGGGCGCGCCGTGGCCGGAGGAAACGGTTCCAACCGGCGAGACGACCGAAGAGACTTTCGACCTCGAAGCGCGGCGTCAAAGCCATTGGGCCTGGCAGCCAATTCAAACGCCGGAGCCACCCTCCGTGAGCAATACCGAATGGGCGACGACGGACATCGACCGGTTCATCCTCGCCAAGCTTGAATCGAACGCGCTTGCGCCCGCGCCCCAGGCCGACCGCCGCACGTTGATCCGGCGCTTGTACTTCGACCTCATTGGCATGCCGCCGCCGGCCGAAGCGGTGGAAGCCTTCGTGGCGGACGAGTCGCCGGACGCGTATGAGCGGCTCGTGGACGAGTTGCTGGCTTCACCGCACTTTGGCGAACGTTGGGCGCGGCGCTGGATGGACCTGACGCGCTATGCGGAGACTTACGGTCACGAACAGGACTACCCCATCGAACACGCGTGGCGGTACCGGGATTATCTGATCCGCGCGTTCAACGATGATGTTCCGTACGATCAGGTCATGCGCGAACACCTCGCGGGAGACCTCTTGCCCTCGCCGCGCGTCAACCCCACCGACGGCACGAACGAGTCCATCCTGGCGACCGGATTCTGGTACATGCACCAGGCGACCCATGCGCCGGTGGACGTTCGGAAAGACGAAGCGGATCGGATCGACAATCAGATCGACGTCGTGTCGAAAGCATTCCTCGGGATGACGATCTCCTGCGCGCGTTGCCACGATCACAAGTTCGACGCAATTTCCGCAAAGGACTACTTCGGGTTGTCCGGTTTTCTACGGAGTTCGCGACAGCAGTTCGCCTTTCTCGACCCCAATGGAAAGATTGAGGAAGCCGCGCGCCATGCGGATGCGGTGCGCACGGAGGGCGAGGAACTACTCGCCAAAGTCGCGTTGGCGTTGGCGAACTCCGACGGTGACAACGACACCCCTGAGTTCCAGTCTGCAACAGACGCGGGTGCGATTCTTCCCGCGGTGGATGTCCTGGATCAAGCGGTCGTTACTGCCAACGAAACGGGCGGGGATGGATCCGCCGCTGCGACGGGTACGAATAAACTCGAAATCGACGGCACGTGCTATGAGAGCTTCCACACGGGCACCTTCAGCGGCTGGACCGCGACCGGGCACGCGTTCGGCGACGCGCCTACCGGTCCGGCATCCTGGGACCCATGTTCCGGTCCGACCACGGCGGGTCTCGCGCATAGCGGTTTACGTGGCCGCGCGTTTCAAGGTGTCCTGCGGTCCCCGGCGTTTACTATCGAGCACGACCAGATTCACATTCGGTGTGCGGGTGAGAGTACCAAGGTCAAACTCATCGTCGAGGGATACCAACTTCGCGACTACAACGCGCTGTT
>CAZWDH010000273.1:0-9283 GCA_964632865.1 uncultured Nitrospiraceae bacterium | reverse complement strand
AGCGACGAGACGCACTATTTCGTCGATGTCCAGGACAACGGCGCCGGCATACCTGAGAACATGTACGGACGCTTGTTCAAGGCCTTCGCCACCACCAAAGGGTCCCGCGGAACCGGACTCGGCCTGGCCTGTTCACAGAAGATCATTCGCGAACATGGCGGCACCATTACGTTCGAGAGCAAGCGCGGAAAAGGCTCCACTTTCACGATTGCCATTCCGACGCAGACGATGGTCGCGTCATAGGCTCCGGTCTTGCGGCCATCGTTCGGCAACCATCGCGCGCGCCTCGTCTGAATTCCGTATTTGACCCTCCAACTGCGCATCTTCCACGGCGGTCAAGATAGTCTTGAAAGGGGGACCGGGTTTGTACCCCATGTCAATCAGATCCTTCCCCGTCAGCAATGGATCGGGTCGGCACTCCTCCTCGCTGTGGTGCTCGAGATAGTCCTCGATCCAGCGGATCGTGTCGAGATCCCCATGGCTCGCCAGACAATCGATACGCCCCAGTTCCAGCAATTCCCGGAACCCCTCCTCGCGGACAAAGCGCTTAAGCTTGCTGGACCGCATGCCCGGCGCATGCGCTAACCGCATGTGCTGATCCACCAGCCATTCGATGCGGTCGGTGTCGTCGTTGGACATGTGCAAGCGGCGGCATATTTTTCGCGCCATCTCAGCGCCCACCTTGTCGTGGTTATTGAACCGGATGCGATCCTCGAACGTGATTGTCTCCGGCTTGCCCACGTCGTGCAGCAGCGCGCCGTACGCTAACGTCGGAGAGACGCCCTGGAGATGCTCCAGCAACAGCAGGGTGTGCACGAACACGTCGCCTTCCGGGTGGTACTCTGGCGGCTGCGCGACACCCTTCATCCGGCTGACTTCGGGCAACACCTGTTCAAGCAGTCCCGTTGCGTCCATCAATTCAAACGCGCGACGGGCCCCGCCTTCCGTAAGCATCTTTGTCAACTCGTCGCGGACGCGCTCGGCACTGACCGTTCGAATCGATGGAGCCAACTCGCACACCGCGGCGAAAGTTTCCGGATCCATGTCGAAACCGAGCCGCGCCGTGAAGCGCACGGCCCGCAATAGACGGAGGTGATCCTCCGCGAACCTTGCTGCCGGATCTCCGACCGTGCGAACGAGACGGGCCTCAAGGTCGGCTTGTCCCCCGACGTAATCGACCACCTCGTCGGCCGCGGGGTCATAAAACATGGCGTTGATCGTGAAGTCGCGTCGAAGCGCGTCCTCCCGCTCGCCGAGGAACTCGACCGAACTGGGGTGCCGCCCATCCAGGTAAGGGCCGTCCCCCCGAAACGTGGCCACTTCGACAGGCCCTTCCGGCAGCAATACGAGCATAACGCCAAAAGCCGCACCCACGCCGATCGTCTTTGAGAAGAGCGAAGCGATAACGTCGGGGCGGGCATCGGTTGCTACGTCGTAGTCTTTCGCTGGCACCCCCAGCAACATGTCGCGAACGCAACCGCCCGCGAACAGCGCCCGGTAGCCCCGTTCGCGCAGCGCGCCGCAGATATGTTCCGCGGCCGCCCGGCGCTCATCCATCGGTCGATACACCTTTGGTGGGCAATTCCGGTGACGGGGCAGGGTTCGACGGCCGGCGCGAGAAGTACCCCCAGGACCCGCCGAGCAATATTAGAATCCCCACTGCGCCCGCGAGAAACACAACTGCGGGCCGTTCGGTCCACGTGGCGCGTTCGTAGCCAAAGGTCCAAGTCACAGCGCCCACGATGACAAGCAACGCGTTCCAGCGATAACGGTTCTCGCGAAATAGGGTCCCTAAGACGGTGCATAGGAACGCTAGGCCCAGCCAGAGCAAATACCGTCCGTCAGCCGTTCCATACTCCCGGGTGCTGATGAACCCAGTGACGGCAAACGTGATTATCAGGATGGTCCGCGTGAAACGCTCCGCCACCGCGAGGTCACGTTCGGTGCGCCGTCCCCAATACATCGCGCGCTCGGAGAGTACCAACATCCCCAACAGCGCCACTGGGATCCCCCATTGCGCATCCGGCACCGTCTGTACACCGAACTTCGTCACGAGGGGATCCAGGAAGAGACCAACTCCGGCAAGGAGCGCGACAATTCCACTGGTCTTGATCGGCGCGCTGGACGTTAGCGCGCCGATGAGCACAAATGCCGTGCCTGCAGCGCCGTACACCACGGGTACATAGGCCGGAAGGATTTGACGTGAAAGCACGGTCAACAGCATCGCGGTTGCCACGAGATAGGGCACGGCCGCGCTGAAGTAATGCTCCCATGGGTGCCCCTTGCGCAATCCCTCGAGGTACTTCTCCCATCGGTGCGCGAGGAAATAGGTGAATCCAAGTACGAGGAGCGTGTACAGCAGGAAGTGGGGCTGATCGGAAAAAGCCTCCTTACCAATGGCCCAGAAAAAGTAATAGCTCACATGCGTAGCCACGACCAACATCACGGCCCCGACCTCAAGCTGGGGCAGACGGGCAACGAAGCCCAGCACCGCGAACACGACACTACCGGCCGCAAGGATATAGGGAAGAGAGGGCCGGTCTCCGAAATCCGATATCGTCAGCACCATCACAATCAACGCGGCGCCCGCGCTGTGTAGCAGCCCCGCCGTCGACGATGGCACGTCCCAGAAGGAATCCGCGAGAAACCAATGCCCGCTCAATCGCCGTTCGTGACGGTCCAAGCTGCGAATGTGCCGCTGGTAGTAGTAGGCGGCAAACACGAGAAGGGCGCAGGTAAACAGCCCGTACAACCAGTTTTCCCGCAACGTGACGCCCGCAAGAGGCACGGGCGATCCCAGCTTGGTAACGCGCAAACCCAGGACGACGGTCACCGCCAGCGCAGCCAGGTTGAGTACCTTCAGAACCACGATTCCGCTCGTATGATATGCCGCCGCAAGAACCAGACACTCAACCGCCAGGGCGAGGAGTAGCTGTTCTTCACTCAGCATGCTGTAGAGCGCCGCGTTGCAGAGCAGAATCGCGGTCGCCGTGAACAGTTGAAAGAGGTAATTTCGATGGGAGCCTACCGATTCCGCGAGGACGGCGAAGAATCCCGCCAAAATGGCCGTGCCAACGTAGAGATACCATCCCGAATCCGCTGCATACGTCCTGATAATGAGCAGCAGCGTCGTCAGGTATGCGACTGTAGCGAAGAAGGAAAGCCACATCGCCCGGGTACGTGCACGGCCCGCACCCAATGATTCGTAAATTGCAAGCCAGGACGTTGCGCCGTAGCACAATGTAAAATATAAAGTACTTGCAAAGAGCGCACCACGTGACCCCAGGCGCAGTGTGTCCAGCACAGTCGGCGTGAAAGTCCAGTATGTGGCGTAAATACAAGTAATACAGAAAAATATGGATGAAAGAAATCTTCTCGAAAGGTGCGAAAAAAACGCCAGTACAAACAGAAAGGCGTATCCAAGTAAGATGTAATTTATCTCTAACGCAGCGAGCCGCCGCCAGACTTCCTCTGACGGGTCGATACCCGCCAATCCGCGGCCAATCGTACCGTAAACTGTGATGCCTACAATCGCTGCCGTCAGAAGCAGAAGCGTGCGACCCAACCAGAGGCGTCTTCGGATCGGTGGTTCCTGGGGTGCAGGATCGCTGGCCCGGCGGCCGCCTTTCGATAGTCGTTGGCGCTCGGCGCGCAACGTTTCGACTTCTCGTGACAGCTCAGCAACGCGAGCTTCAAGCTCCTGGATACGTTGTTCGGATTCTCGTCGCTGCCGTGAACTCATCGGGAATCGACTATTCCTGTGTCGCTTGCGATACCAGGCCGCTGCACCGAATCAAGGAAGTGCCCTCCAACGGAGCGCTGATCAATCCCGTGAATGCTACGGGACTGATGAAATCCAAGGGTCCACCCTCTATTGTAACAAATCCGTTACGTTGCGTGATGTTTTTTGCTTCCGCACACTGCGTTACCAAGTAGTGATGCGATTGGCCGGGACGCACGTCAACGACGATTACGACGCCTACAGAGCCGTCCTCTGCGGCGTAGGTCTGATACCAATCGTTGCCGTGGATCTGCTGGTCGTGGAAAAGCCATTCGTTACCAGTCCGTTCCCACAACATGAATCCGCGATGGCTATCGAATCCTTCGATGAGAATGGGTACCCAGTTCGATCCACCCGACAGCGTAAACTCCGCGAACCCACGCGGGTCAGCTTGTACTCGCGGCGGAAAGCCGGGCATAGCCGTGCCGTGAATCACTTCGACGTTCGCTAAGCCTTCGCCATAGAGTTCGGTCTGACGCTCCGCGACCCGGAAGTCACTGTCTTCGTTGCCATAGGGCATGACGAAGAAGTGGGCCTCGATGTGGTCGTCGGCCTCCAACCGCTCCAGGTTCTCGGGTGCCGTGAGGAACATCTCGGTCCAACGTTCTCCGCCGAAGCAGCTTAACCCAAAGGCGTTGATTGCCTTGCCGCCGAGTGTACCCGAAACGCGGTTAACCACGAAGGCCATGTTGCCGTGCTCGTGCGGGTACGCTGCGGCAAACGCGGCACCCTCGCCCATCGGCTCCGCCTCCAGGGCCCACGAGTCATCCGCGGGCACATCCACAATCTGCGTCGTGCCGTCCGCAGCAGTGTAAGCCACCTTCGGCCAGACGGTGTTGACGATATACGCGCCGGCATTCAGGAAGCGGAGATTCTGCGCACTGCCACCGTCGATTTCCACCGGTTCGAGCACGTCCAGCGTCATTTTCACAAAACTCCGGGCCTCATCGTCCTGAGGCGCCTCGAAGATCTCAAGGGTCGTTTTCACCTTTCCGTCGTCCGACAGATAGTCCAGCGCGAAGCTTGCAAGATTCGGCGCGGTCAAATAGATGCGCGTGTCCTGAAGCAGGTTGTTTACCCATTTCCCGCCAGACTTGTAGCGTAAGGCTCCGATTACCGAGACATGGTCGTGCTGCGGTTGCCCCGGCCAGGTGTCGTTCGACAGTCCCCGGACATCGGCCATCACGTAGTTGCGATCGTCGTCACGCGGATATTCGAAGGGCACGTAACAGAAGGTCTCCGTCGGGCCCAACGAAGCGTGAAAGTAGTGGTGATGGAACCGAATGGACGAGATCTGCTTCAGAGGATGGGTGCCCCAGTTCCCGAAGAGGTGGTAGACCTTTCCCGCGAACGGTGCGCCGGGTGCAACCGGAATCGGCACGTACGACTCGCCGTAAGGCGCATCGCCCTCGGCTTCGCCTTCCTCCTTTTCCCCGCCGAAGTTCTTGCTTACCTGCACCTGCACCGGCAGGGGAAAGCCATCATCGTCCGTCACCACCGCCGCTTCGAGAACGCCGTACTCGTTCCGTACGTTGCAGATCAGTTCAGCGGCAGGAAGCCCTTCCGGCGCCGATACCGACAGCTCGACTTCGTACCGCTGATTCGGATTCACCCACGCCGTCTCGAAATTGCGCGACCCCCGGTACTCGGTCGTGATTTCGTAGAAGCCCTTAAATCCGCGATACCCATCGTAACGGCCTCCCGCAACGGTGAAATCATATCGAGCCGCGGACGCTTCCACCGTTGCGATGTTTACCAGGTCCTCATGCGTTTCCCCCGCGACCAGGATTAGACCGGCGGTCCGAACACCCGCGTATTCCGCCGAATACCGGCTGCCGATCATCAGGCGCTCGGGGGGATTCAATGCGATGCGTGTCGGCACGCCCCGGCCATCGGGTGTCTGATGGCGAGGAACCAGCGCCGCAATACGGGGCCGTTGTTCCCCAGACGCGAGTTTCGCGGCGTAATCATCTTCATAGCTGAGGATGTCCACGGAGTGCTTCAGCGACCCCAGCCAGCCAACCTCGAGATCCCGGCTTGGCCCCTGGGGAATCACATTGACGTTGGCGAACACGCGCTTGGCGTAGCAATACAGAACGATCTCGATGTCGGCGTCCAGGTCGGTCCACTTCAGGTCGCGCAGGTGAATCTCATACATCTGCGTACCGAAGCTGTAGATGTTGATGCGTCCAGGCCCTTTGACCGCCCCCGTATTTAAGGTTGGCAGCAACGCGTATTCGCCGATGAGCGTATCGTCGCCCGCCTGGAACCGGGTGATGGCCGCGATGGCGAGGTCCAGATGGAGCGTGTAGGTCTGCCCTTCGACAATCAGAACATTCCGCTCAGGCGTCGCATACCGCACGGATACCTTAGCCTGGTCGGTCGTAGGGGCAAATCCAAACGCATAAACGGCAATCAATGCCCACGCTGCGACAAAGAACCCAATCCGCACAAACACTCCTTTCACTCGTACCGCCTCGCGCGCATTGTACCGCGCATCCCCTTGCGATTCCATCGGTTGAACAGCATCGCACCCCGGCTTATACTTCCCGCATTCGCATCCGGGGACAACGCTGGGAGACCGTTCAATGACGCTCATCGGAATCATACTGGCCATCGTCGGAGTGGTGGGTTTTCTCGCGAACGTATCGGGGATCTACATTATGACCGGTCTGGCCGGCGATCTACGCCTTTGGGGCGGCATCGCCATCGTGGGGGTCATCCTCGCCATCTTGACGCGTCGCGCCCGAGACTAGGTGGGCGATAGTGTCCTGAACCCTAAGTTCCTTCTCAAAGATCTTGCGTGACGTGTTGCTCAAAGTCCCCCTTTGAAGGGGGATTTAGGGGGATGTTTCCTCAGATACCGGTACAGAGAATTGAAACGAATTTCGAATTCGCTACACGTCGGGGGGGCACGCTATGCTCGCAACGCTACTCGTACTTTGCCAGGCATTCGCCGCGGACGATTTCGCACCGCGCGTGGATACCCTGAAGTTCCATCTCGAACGCCTCGGCGCGATCTCGGTTACAGCCGAGAACGAGTTGGAGAAAGAACACAAACTGGAAGAACTCCGCCTCAAACTTGAGGCCGGCGCTGAATCCGAAGAAGCGTTCAACCAACTCTATCGCGACATGGACGCGGTCCGCACCTGGCTCTGGGAACACGCCGCCTCCAGACCCGAGGTCGCCTCCGGCACCTTCGAGGAAACCTCCGACGCATGGATCGTCACCAATCCCTCGCTGGAATTGCAGATAAATCGCTTCGACTTGGCCATGAGGGTCACGACCCCAGCAACCACGTGGCAGTTCTTCCCAAGCGACGCGTCCGATTTGGAACTCGTAGACCAATCGTTCGCACTGACCTCGGCCAAAACCATCGAAGCGGCGGAGTTTCGGACCGGATACAGCGTCGGGTTGGCGCTGACCTGCTCCGACTTCCCTGACGCGCCTGGACTGATCCTTCGTCTGACCGCGAACCTCATCGGCGACGAGATAGTTTTTGAATTGGCCGCCGTCGACGATGCCCATACGTTCAGACACATCCACTGGCCCAAGGCCATCGAAACGGGCTCGACCGATTCCGGCTTCGCCGTCATCCCCAACATGCAGGGCATGCTGCTCCCCGGCAACTCGCAGCAGAAGTTTCACGAGTCGAGCCTGTGCAACTCGCGCTCCCTCTACATGCCTTGGTGGGGCCAGATCCGGGACGGCCATGGCGTTCAGACCATCCTCGAATCCAGCGATGACGCCGGAGCCTTTTACGACCATGCACCCGGAGGTCCTACCATCATCCGTCCCCGGTGGTACGCGAGCATGGGGAAGGTCCGGTATCTGCGCACCATTCGATATGCCTTCGATGACGAATCCACCTATGTCCGCATGGCCAAGCGCTATCGACGCTACGTGCAGGAGGACGGACGTCTGGTTACGATCGACGAGAAACGCGTCCGCACGCCCAATCTCAACGAAGTCATCGGCCGTCCCGTGGTGCACATCGGCGCGCTCTACCATTTCGTCCAGGAGTCGGCGCTCTTCAACAAGGATCGCATCGAAGCCAACCATGGGCTGAATACCTTCGACCAACTCGCAGACGGATTGCGGGGCCTCAAGGAACGGGGCATTGACGATGCCTACGTCCATCTTGATGGCTGGGGATACTACGGCTACGACAACGGCCACCCCGACGTGCTGCCGCCCGGCGAAGAGCAGGGGGGATGGGGGGGACTCCGCCGGTTCGCCGATACCTGCGACGAGCTCGGATTTCTATTCGCCGTTCACGACCAGTACCGGGACTTTTATCTCAATGCCGCTTCCTTCGACGACCGGCTTGCGGCCTATCGATTCGACGGCACCCGCGAAGAAACGTCCACCTGGTGCGGCGGTCCCCAGACCATCCTCAGCAGCCGATTCGCCCCGGAATACGTGCGGCGCAATCACGATCTGTTCGCGTCTCATGGCATCAAGGTGAAGGGTGCCTATCTCGACGTATTCTCCGTGGTCCCGCTCGAGGAAAGCACTGCCGCCGCCCATCCCGTGACGCGCAGCGAGTGCGCCCATTACCGGCAGCAGAGTTTCGATCTGCTACGCGCGCGGGGTTACGTGGTCAGTTCAGAAGAGCCCACCGACTATCTCGCGCCTCACCTCGACCTCGTGCACCATGGTCCCTACGGAACCTATCCTCATTATGGAGGCGGCGAAGCCCGCGGCATTCCGATCCCCCTCTGGAACCTCGTGTATCACGACTGCCTCCTCCTGCCCTGGGAAATGGGGGAGGATGGCGGCTGGGGCATCCCCAAGGGCGACGCGGCATGGCTCCATTGCCTCCTGAACGCGGGCCTGCCCTACGTCGGCCTTGGCCCGGATGAAGCCCAGGTCGCGCGAGTCAATGAAGCGTGCGGGTTGAATGAGCGCCTCGCATCGCAGGAGATGGTGAACCACGAATTCCTGGACGGTTCCTACCGCAAACAACGCGCCACCTACGCCGACGGAAGCTCCGTAACCATCGATCTCGATGCCAGGACGTACGCCATAGAAACAGCGAAATAGGTTCCAGGTCGTCTGCACGTTTGGCGTGGTTCCACTCGCACGGTTATAATTGGCGCTACGGTCTAAATCCGCTGATCACATTCGGGGGTAACTTTGCCAAACTATAAGAATGACCTGCTTGTGCGCGCCGCACGCGGTGAGACGACGCCGCGCACACCCATCTGGATGATGCGCCAGGCGGGCCGCACCGATCCCGAATACAACAAACTCAAGGAAACGTCCGGACTGCCGCTGCACGAACTTTTTTGCCATCCAGAATTGGCGGCGCAGATTTCGCTCCTCCCGAAACGCATCGGCGTGGACGCCATCATTTATTTCCAGGACATCTTGACGCCGCTCGCGCCCATGGGCGCGAAGTTTGCCTTTAATTCGGGACCGGAATTCGAGAAGGACTTTCAATCCGTAGACGCACTGGATGCGCTGCATTGCTACGACGTCGCGGAGGAACTTCCCTTC
>CAZWDH010000272.1:0-9290 GCA_964632865.1 uncultured Nitrospiraceae bacterium | reverse complement strand
AGCATCGCAAGGCACGACGCGAGAAACCAAAATGAACATCCCCCTTGCCCCCTTCAAAGGGGGAATTGTGCGTAACAACGATTTGATGTCGAATGCTGCAAGCGATCCTCCGGAACGGGATTAGTCTTCGTCGGAGCACACTGCTGAGCAGTGTGCAGTGATTCCCCCTTTGAAGGGGGCAAGGGGGATGTTCCTGTGCAGGCGGTTTCTCAGCGTTCCATTTAGAGTCACGATACGAATCGCTTGAAATGCGATCTATCGATTACTCCGAGGATTGCCTTTATCCACGAGTACTAGCGATGAACATGACTCGAAAAGTTCGCCTTCAACACGTCACGTCTTTCCCTTCGTACCCGAAGATCGCAAGGCGGTCTTCGTCCGGGGTCTCGAATGCGGACGCGGGGATGAAGTGATATTGCAGCGCCCAACGGTACTCGTCACTCCGGTTGATGGGCGTGCCATGGGGGAGCTTGGAGTCGAAGAACAACACGTCGCCGGCCTGTGCCGGTACCGCGGTCTGCGCGCGCCGCGCCGCTTCCGCGTCGCAGATCTGCCAGTCCCGCCGCCGCCAGTGGACTTGCGGACCATCCAAATGCGCCCCGGCGAGGACGTGCATACAGCCGTTCTCCGGCGTGGCGTCTCCGAGGGATATCCAGGTGCCGACGATCCGCGTCTCCAGCGGATAATTGAAATAGGCGTGATCCTGGTGCCACGGTTTCTCACGGCCCCTGGGCGGTTTGATCATCGCCATCTCCTGCAACACGGCCGCGCGTTCGCCGATGAGTTTTTCGACCACCTGCACCAGTTCCGGTTTTTCCAGCATGGCGCGAAGTGGGGGATGATGTTCCGCAAACTGGTTGAACTTGCGCACGTACTTGGCGCGCACATCACCGGGAAGGGCGGGCATCGTATCGCCGGTTTGTCCCAGCGCGAGATCTTCGATCTGACCGCTTACGCCGTGTTCCGTGCCCTGTGGGATCTGCGCGATGGCCTCGCGGATGCTGCCTTCGAACCAAATGCCTTCGCACTGGGGATCGTCCGCCCGCACCATCGCGTCCAGCTCCGCCAACGCCGCCTTTACTTCGGCCGCCGTGAAGAGACCACGAACGAGGAGATAGCCCTGTTCATGAAACCGCGCCACCGCAGTGTCGGTGACGGCCGCGAAACCATCGACACCGGTACCGACGACATCGGCACGATAGAGGTGAGGGTCGTGGTCCTCGACTTTCGTTTCCAGAATGACTCGGGTCATATTCGGTGCTCCCAAGAACCTCTTAATACCTTGCCGTATCCGCGTCACGGTGCGACGATGCCGCCGCATACGGATCGATTATGGGGACGACGGCATCCCGCGGTCAATACAGCGACGGAATGGAAACTGGAGGAGGCCACACCGGGAGCGCCAGGCTCCAGCCTGGCGAGGTCGGAGCGATGATTGGTAGCGATGCAATGACTGCATGTGTACGGGTGAATTCAGTCGCTCCGAAACTTCGCCTGGCTGGAGCCTGGCGCTCCCGGTGAGCACGACATGAAATCAAAAAAAACGGTTTTGCCCAAACGAATCAGAGCTGCTAGTATCGCATGTCACGCTCCTTGTCAGTTCCAGCGCAGAGGAGATCATCACATTGTCCAACGACCCCATCATCCGCAAGATGACCCGCGCCGAGGTCGACGAACTGGTCCGTTGGGGGGCACAGGAGGGATGGAATCCCGGCCTCCACGACGCCGATGTGTTTTGGGCGACCGACCCGGGGGCGTTCGTCGCGTCGGAGCTCGACGGCGAGATGATTGGCGGTGGGGCCATCACGTCGTACAACGGCGAGTTCGGTTTCATGGGGTTCTTCATCATGCGGCCCGAGTTTCGTGGCCGTGGTCTCGGCAACATGCTCTGGCACGCCCGGCGGGAACGCCTCCTCGCGCGACTGCGGCCCGGCGCGACCATCGGCATGGACGGCGTCTTCAACATGCAGGACTACTACGCCAAAGGCGGGTTCGTGTTCTCCCACCGCAACATGCGCTTTCAGGCGGAGATTGCAGAGCGGCCGGAACCGGCTCCAGATGACGAGGACGTTGTTCCACTGAACGAGATTCCGTTCGACCAGGTTCTGGAGTACGACCGCACCTGTTTTCCCGCGCCGCGTCCGACTTTCTTGAAAGGTTGGTTAGCCTTGCCCGATTCGCTCGCCTTGGGATGCCGGCGAGACGGCAGGCTGGCGGGATTCGGCGTGGTGCGGCGTTGCCGGATCGGGTGCAAAGTTGGCCCGCTGTTTGTGGACGATGCCGCTGTGGCGGAAGCCCTGTTGGCGCGGTTGGCGCCCTTCGCTGAGGGCGGACCGCTGTTCCTGGACGCGCCGGAGAACAACCCGGCCGCAATCGAATTCGTGCATCGGCACAAGATGCTCGAGGTCTTCGGCTGCGCGCGGATGTATCTCGGGCCGCCGCCCGACATCGCTCACGACCGCATCTTCGGCGTGACCACCTTCGAGTTGGGCTGATGGCCGGGCGCAATTTCGCGGGTTACGGCGGCAACCCGCCCCATCCGCACTGGCCGGGCGACGCTCGCATCGCGGTACAGTTCGTGCTCAACATCGAAGAAGGCGCGGAGTCTTGCGTCCTTAACGGCGATGCGCAGTCCGAGGCTTACTTGCACGAACTGCCGGGCCGTCCGGCGCGCGTGGGCGAACGGGACCTCAGCGTTGAGAGCATGTACGAATACGGCTCGCGCGCGGGTGTGTGGCGTATCCTGGAATTGTTCAAGGCCCGCGAACTGCCGCTGACCGCCTTCGTCGTAGGCCAGGCGCTGGAACTCAACTCCGCAGTCGGTCACGCCCTCCGCGACGCCGGACACGAGATCGCCGGGCACGGTTACCGTTGGATCGATTACAACCATATGGCCGAAGACGAAGAACTGCGTCACATCCAACGAACCATCGAGGTCATCGAGCGGATCTGCGGCAAGCGTCCCCTCGGATGGTACACGGGACGCGTGAGTCCAAATACGCGACGTCTGCTGCGCGACGCCTGCGGGTTCCTCTACGACTCCGACGCGTACAACGACGATCTGCCCTATTGGCTCCCCGGAGCGCCCCCGCATTTGATCATTCCCTACACGCTGGTCAACAACGACGCCCGCTACCTGCTCCCCAACGGCTTCGCCACCGGCGAGGATTTCTACCACCACCTCAAAGACGCCTTCGATCTGCTCTGGCAAGAGGGCAAACACCATCCCAAGATGATGAGCATCGGTCTCCACGCCCGGATCAGCGGCCATCCGGCCCGCGCCACGGCCCTGGCGCGATTCCTCGACTACGTGCAAGACCACGACGCAGTGTGGGTCTGCCGGCGCGAGGAGATTGCCAGACACTGGGTGGCGGTTCATCCGGCGGAGCCCAACTAGTGTGCAATGTAGTCCTCGGCGTTGCTTGGCAAAGCGTCGGGTTGAGAGCATAATGTGATCCATGTGGCCAAGAAGTGGACTGCGCAGGAAATGTGTGTACCTACTCGTATGCACGATACTATTCGCCCTTGCGCTGTCCATAGTGTACGGCATTCATCGGAATACACTGCGGTCTTCAGTCCCTTCGAAGCCGGAGGGGGGGACCGCTGAAGATACGAGCCTATTCCCCATGCTCATGGACGGGAAGTGGGGATATATCAATCGTCACGGAGAATGGTCGATACCCCCTCGCTATTCGTCTGCAACCGAATTCACTGGTCCAATCGCGAGAGCCGGTTTTCCTCGGACGTGCGTGGTTTGCCTAGCAGGAAGACTGAGTGATGGATCGGGGTATTTGCTGGAATCGCGGGGTCTCGTCGGGAAGTCTGGAGGAGCCATCACCAACGTCACGACGTCCGTCATTGGAAGTTTGGGAGAGGGAATGGCCGCTGCCGTTCGAACTCGCGACTTGCTGTTCGTTGCATTAACGAATGGACTCGTGGGGTTTGTTGATGAACACGGCGAGTGGAAGATTGACCCCGTCTTCGAGCAAACAGGTGTGTTTTCTGAAGGCTTATGTTGGGCGCAATTGCCCGGTCAGCCCTGTGGCTACATTGACGCCGAGGGAAGGTGGGTAATACCGCCTCAGTTTGACAGCGCTAGGGACTTTCATGGCGGTTTGGCGATTGCCAAGTCGGGACGAAGCCAGGTCGTGGTCAAACGGGACGGTGCAGTGGTCGCTACTCCGGATGATTCCCGGTTTCTTTGCGACTATTCGGAAGGCCTTTCGTCGGCTCAATTTGATGGCGGTGTGGGCTTCTTGTCGGAGGACGGCCAGTGGGAATTCAAGATTCTGGCTGCCGAGAGGCCACAGTACCCAGGACATCACTTTAGCGAAGGGCTCGTCGATCTGACTGTCGATGGACTGACCGGATATGTCGATTCAAGTGGGAACTGGCGAATACAGCCCGCATTCACACTTGCGGATCCGTTTTCCGAAGGTCTTGCCGCGGTCGCTGATGACAACTATATCGTCGGGTTCATCGATCGTGACGGAAGATACGTCATTACTCCTTCGTCCGAATACGGCAGTGCTGGTGCGTTCAGAAATGGTCTCGCCCCGGTGGGGATCGTGTTGGACGTTACGGGCTCCTACATCATCGATATGCTGGGCTATATCGACAAGGAAGGAAATCTGATCGGAGGCGGCTCCACAACCGCCGAATAGTGGGCGGCAGAATGATGAGTGGAGGTCACGCGTCCGCAGATGCCGTTGAGTGAAAGCAGGGACAAGTCGTACTAGCCCCGGATGGGGCGACCAGATGGTAGCCCAGGGTGGAGCGAGGCACGAGCGGAACCCTGGGTCCACGGCCTCCAATTCGCGAAGCCCTGAAAGGGCGAAAGAATCGGAGGAACCCCGAGTCTGCATTCTAAGTAATGAATGGGGATGGGTGAATCTGGAATAGACCATCGCGCCTCATATGGTATTCTTGCCCCGCTATTAAGGAAGGATTCAATGCGTCGACGAGACTTCTTGCACCTTGCGTTGGCTGGCGCGGCCTCCGCTTCCGCGTCGTTGGCCGGCTGCGCCACCGCACCGCGCCCGCGCCAATCCCGCCCCAACATCCTCTTCATCGTCGCGGACGACATGGGGCCGTGGGCGTGGGGGTATGGCGGGCATCCGGATGCGCGGACGCCGAACCTGGACCGGTTGCGGGAGGGCGGTGCGAACCTGACCAACTACTTCGTGACCTCGCCGGTGTGTAGTCCGGCGCGGGCGAGTCTGTTTACGAGCCGCTACCCAACGGAACTCGGGATCATCGACTACCTGAGTCCGAGTCTCGATCCCAGCATTGGGCTTGATCCCACTCTGCCGAGCTTCCCGAGGCTGCTCGACCAGGCGGGCTACGACTCCGCGTTCTTCGGCAAATGGCATGTGGGGAGGGTGGAACCCTATCTTCCGCAACAGTTCGGGTACGACGTGTTCAAGGGATGGCGGCAAGGCGCGGAGATTTCCAAGGACCCGCTCGTCGAGATCGACGGTGTCGAACGGCGCGTCGAAGGGTATTCGCCGGATATCATCACGGGCTACGCCATAGATTATCTCCGGGAGGATCGCTCGAAGCCGTTTCTGCTTTCCCTCCATTTCTTTGCACCCCACGCGAACACGGAGAACCGTTCGCCCGACGGCGACCGCACCTGGCTCCCGCTCAGTGATGCGGATTGGGAACCCTTCAAAGATCTCGAACCAACCTTCCCACAGCCGCAGCATCCGAAACTGGACATCCCGCGGGCGACTCGTATGACGCGCGAATACCTCGCGAGCGTCCACGCGGTGGACCGGAACGTGGGGAAGGTATTGGACACGCTCGAAGAGCAGGGCCTCGCCGACAACACCATCGTCATCTTCACCTCGGACCACGGGTTTAACATGGCCCACCACGGTATCTGGCACAAGGCCAACGGCCGTTGGCTCCTAGTCGACAACCAGGGGGATCGTCCGAATCTGTGGGACACCTCCATGCGCGCGCCGGCTATCGTCCGTTGGTCGCACCACATCCGGCCGGGCAGTACTGTAGAGCACACCACGTCCAATCTCGATTGGCTGCCGACACTGATGGCGATGTGCGGCCTCCCGATTCCCAGCGATGCCGTCGTGCGCGGGAACGACATTCAACCCTTGCTGCGAGGCGACTCCCCCGAGTGGAACGACGACTTCTTCGGCCAATACCAGCAATGGCCTAGCCGCTCGGATGTAAACATGCGCGTCTACCGCACGCCGGAATGGAAGCTCATCCGCGACTTCACGCGCACCGGCGTGGACGAGTTGTATCACTTGGCGACTGACCCCGATGAGTGGGAGAATCTGATTGCTTCCACCGATCCGGAGGTGGTTCGGCAGCGCGAGATCCTGGATCAAAAACTGCGCGAAGCGATGCAGCGCATTGGCGACGACGGTTCCCAAGGGGACAGGGGAAACCAGTAATCACCCGAAGACATCATCTAAAGAGATCGATAGGAGGGCGGGTTTTCCAACCCGCCACGCCAGCAGCTGCTGTTAAGCGCCGCAGTGCCCCCAAAAAAAGGCGGCCGCGTGAAATTAACGTATTTCTGCGGGCGCTGTACTCTTGGCCATGCACGGGTATTTGGCGGGTTGGAAAACCCGCCCTCCTAATGCACGCCACTATTTGGTGATGATCCTGTGAAATGGGGGAGGGGGGAGGATGACATCGCGCGAGCGGCTGATGGCGATGTTGGAGCGGCGGCCAGTGGATCGGCCGGGCGTCAACTTCTATGAAATCGGCGGTTTCAACATCGACCCAACGGATTCGGATCCCTTCAACGTCTATAACCATCCCTCGTGGCAGCCGCTGCTCCAGCTTGCGGAGGAACAGACCGACCTGATTCGCATGCGGCCCGTGCGCTGGGTGCGTCCTGACGATCATCCCTGGCATGATTTCTTCACCCGCGAAGTCACGTTCGAGGGGGATGCGCGGTTCACGCGTACGACGTTGCGCATCGCCGGGCGCACGATGACGCAGACCGACCGCCGCGATCAGGGACTCGACACGACGTGGATGGTCGAGCATCTGCTGAAGGACGTGGATGATCTGAAGGCCTATCTGCAATTGCCCGACGAGGTGTTCGAGGCTGAACCCGATCTATCGCCCTTCGCGTCTGCCGACGAGGAGGTCGGCGATCGGGGCATCGTTATGCTCGACACGGAGGACCCCATCTGCGTCGCCGCGCAGTTCTTCTCCATGGATACGTTCACGCTGATCGCCTACACGGAAGGCGCCCTGTTTCATCAACTCCTGGAGAAGATCGCGCGTCCTCTGCATGCCCGCACCGAAACCGTCGCGCGGGAGGCGCCGGGACACCTCTGGCGCATCTATGGTCCCGAGTACGCGACGGAGCCTTATCTGCCCACGCCGTTGTTCGAAAAGTACGTCGTCCGCTATACGAAACCCATGCTGGATGCCATCAAACTACACGGCGGATACCCGCGGCTCCACTGCCACGGCCGCATCAAGAGCGTGCTGCCCTACTTTGTCGAAATGGGCGCCGCCGCGACCGACCCTATCGAACCGCCGCCGCAGGGCGACGTCCAACTCGCCGACGTGCGCCGCGAATTCGGCCAGGACCTCGTGCTCTTCGGCAACATCGAAGTCAGCGACATCGAAAACCTCGAACCGCGCGAGTTCGAGAAGGTCGTCACGCAAGCCCTCCGAGACGGCACCCACGGCGAAGGCCGCGGCTTCGTCCTCATGCCGACGTCCTGCCCCTACGGCCGCGAGATTTCGGCCCGAACGATGGCCAACTACGAAACCATGGCGCGGTTGACTCGGGAGTGGGGCGGATGACACCTGCTCGCGCGCGACGGCACGCCCTAACGTTAAAACTACCCGCGCCGAGACCTGCCGTTGACTGAAGATCGGCCATGTCGTGGATACATGTAGTGTGGCGAACAGAATCGCATGGCCGGCTTGGGGTACTTCGCGTTCCAGCCCACCTGCGAAGTCATGGTAGACTACGTGCCGAAGCATCATCATCGGTAGACCATCTCTTACTTGCACGCATGGAGTAATCATTGCAGATCAATCGCGCTACAAAGGCGCCGCAGGCGTCATGGCGGCACCTGCGGGAAGACCCGGACTGGCTTCTCACGTCTGAGGGTGCGCCTCGGGGGTACATTCAGCCTGCGTCGCTCGCCGAGCTTTGGTTTCATACGGGCACGAACTGCAACCTTCGGTGTCCGTTTTGTCTGGAAGGTTCGCATCCCGGGGACAACCGGTTGCAACTGGTGACCTTTGACGACGTGAAGCCGTTTGTGGACGAGGCGCTGGACTTGGGCGTGGAGCAGTTCTCGTTCACCGGCGGCGAACCGTTTGTGAATCGCGACATCTTCCGCATTCTCGATTATGCCCTGCAGCACCGGCAGTGCCTCGTACTGACCAACGGCACGAAACCGTTGCGGCAACGATTCGACGAGGCGCTGCCACTCGGTGAACGGCCCCATCGCCTGCGATTTCGAATCAGTCTGGACTACCCGGACGCGGAACGGCACGACGAAGGGCGGGGGAGAGGGAATTTCGAGTTGGCGGTGGACACGCTTGGCATGCTTCACCGCGCCGGGTTTGACGTGTCCATCGCGCGGCTCGGCGCGGCAGGCGAGGATCGTGCCGCGGCGGATGCGGCCTATGCGTCGGTCTTTGAAAAGGCGGTCGTGCCGGAGGACACGCACATCGTCGTCTTCCCCGATTTCCAGCCGCCGTGCAGTCATCCCAGCGGCGTTCCCGAGATCACCGAGAACTGCATGACCACGTATCACACTGCGGAAAGCCGTGCGGCGTTCATGTGCAACTTCAGCAAGATGGTCGTGAAAAAAGACGGGCGGATGCGTGTCTACGCCTGCACGATTGTCGACGATGACGATGACTACGACTTAGGCGGCTCGCTCGCGGAAAGCATGGACGTCCGCGTCATGCTACGCCACCACCGTTGTTTCGCCTGCTTCGCCCACGGCGCCAGTTGCAGCGAGAGATAGGTTGCAGGCTGGAGACCGGAGGCTGGAGGCTGGAGTCGTTCAACTACAGACTACTGACTACAGACCAATATCACTGGCAAGGAGCTAAGAACATCCCCCTTGCCCCCTTCAAAGGGGGAGTGGAGTGCGACTACATCCATCGCCTTAGTCAGCGCTATCCGCTCCGAACGCGACTTTTCGTTTCTCTTCACGCAACGCGGCGCGTTGCGTCTTGGGTAAACGAAGACTCGAAGACGACACGCATGGTGCGCATATACCAAAAACCAGAGCCGAGCATAATTCCCCCTTTGAAGGGGACAAGGGGGA
>CAZWDH010000271.1:0-9317 GCA_964632865.1 uncultured Nitrospiraceae bacterium | reverse complement strand
ACCCCATACCCCATACCCCATACCCCATACCCCATACCCCATACCCCATACCCCTACTGAAAACTCTGCACGAGTTCGCTGATGATCAAGTACCACCCGTCCGCAAGCACGAACATGATGATCTTGAACGGCAGTGACACGAACACGGGCGGTAGCATCATCATCCCCATGGCCATAAGCGTGCTCGCGACGACCATGTCGATGATGAGGAAGGGGATATAAATCACAAAGCCGATCGTAAATGCGATTCGCATTTCGTTCAGAACAAAGGCGCACACCAGCACGTGGGTCGGCACATCGTCGGGATTCTCGGGGCGCTCCAGGTTGGCGATTTCCATAAACAGGGCCAAATCCTTGGGATGCCGGAGCACCTGCCGGAACATGAACTCGCGAACCGGCGCCATGCCCAAGTCGAGCGCTTCATCCGCGCCGATCTCCTCGTTGATGTACGGCTGAATCGCCTCATCGTAGACCCGTTGGTACGTGGGCATCATGATGAAGAAGGTGAGGATCAAGGCTAAACCAACGAGCACTTGGTTTGGAGGCGATTGTTGCGTCGCCATGGCCTGGCGCAGGAATCCTAAGACGACGATGATGCGCGTAAACGATGTCGTCATGACGAGGATGGCCGGCGCGAGCGACAGCACGGTCAGCAACACGAACAGCGTCATTGTCGTAGACAGCCGCTCGGGCGCCACAGCCCCTTGCGCTTGATCGATGAAATTGTCGATGCCGAACGCGTTGTCCGGATCGGCCTCCTGGGCCGGAGCCACGCCCGCCAGCGCACCCGCCGCCAGCGCGGCGAGGAGGACCAGCCTAATCCCCCAGCTCACGCGACGTCTCCTGCAGATACTTCTGCAATCGAGCCAGATCGCCCTTCAGGGAAGCGATCTCGTCGTCCTCGGCCTCGGAACCAGCCGGGGATTGCTGTCCAGTCGCGGCCGACAGCTCGGAGAGGAAATCCAACTGGCGGTCATTCGCGCGGGCTGTAGGCTGTGCAAGGTCCTCAAAGAGAGCAGCGCTCAATTGCGTCACTGCGGATACGCCATTGGGCGAGACACCCACAACGAGAACGATATTCTTTACCCGCACGAAATGAAGCGCGACCTTTGGGGTCAGGTAGACCTTCCCGAGGACCGTGCCGAGATTCGCTCCCGCCAGCAGCGGCGTTCGGCCGCCGAACCGTCTTAGAAAGTATGTGCTAATGAGAATCAGGGCAACGACCACGCAAAGCGCGATAAATCCTTGCGCCGCATTGCGCCCGAATGAACGTGATGTGCTGTCGTTCTGGACGTCTGTTCCGGGTTCGCCGGTGGTGCCGCCAATCTCGCCGGACCGCTCGTCGATCGCTTGATTCAGCGAATCCTGCGCTTCCTTCCACCACCCGGGCACCGGAGCTTCCTGGCGTGGAGGCAGAGGGGGCGTATCCGGCAACGTAGCGGGCTCCTCCTCTGGACGCTCTAGATCTTCCGGACCTTCGAGGGCGACGTCAGGCGCTTCCGTAGCCTCGAAATTCTGTTCGGCCTGCGCGACGCGCACCGCGATCTTCGCCTCTCCTGCCGTGGTGGCAAGGCTGAGCACAGGGGCGAGCAGAAGAAGTACCACGCACTGAATGAGCGACGGTTTACGCATCCTCGTCTTCCGTGTCATGGGCGAATTCGTCTACCTGCTCCTGCCCGACGATCTCGCCGATACGAACGTGCAAGGTGTCACCAATCACGACAACTTCGCCGCGCGCCAGGGGGAGGCCGTTAACGAAGATATCGGTCATTTCTCCGGCCAGCTTGCTGAGTTGGATCACCGAACCCCGCTTCAGCTCGAGCACGTCGCGCACCAGCATGGCGCTCGTGCCGAGGTCCGCTGTGATGCTGAGCTTGACGTTGTTGAGATCTTCGATCGCGAGGTGGTCCTGCGGCGCCTCCTGCGCGGGAACAATCTCTTCGAAGGTGTGATCGGTCGCTTGTCTGGGCTGCGGTTTATCCATTACGCATCCTGAATGTAGAACTTCTCGTGATACACCGCGACAATGCGTTTCTCAGGATCTTCGGCGCCCGTTAACTCAGTGATCAGCGAATTCGCTTCCTGGAGAATCTGTTTGCGGATGCTCTCCTCGACCAGGGGGTCGTCCAGTTCGCTTCGCGTTTTGTAGCTGTGAAGCTTTCGCAACATAGCCACAAAGCGCGGCTGGTACTTGATGACCAGGTTGGCCGTCTCTTGATCGGAACACTCAAACGTGACCTTGTACAGCAGCGTCGAGGCAAGCATGTTCTCGGAAGGCATGATCACGGTCACATAGGCTTCTTCGAAGGAAAACGGGATCGTATTCAGACTCTGCGTGGCCGTTTGCTGCGCGGGATCGGCGTTCAGCCGCGGTTGAACCACGAACCGGAACACGAGCAATCCCGCGATCGCAAAGATCATTATGATGCCGAGCACGACGCCCAGCACCCGCACAATCGATCGCTTGCCTTTGGCGCCTTCTTCCGGCGCGGCCCCTTCTTCTGGTTCAGCCATTAGGTTCCACCTGGCAGTCGATTGGGAGCGTTCTCCGGTGCGCCGGTGCCCGGCGTTGGCGGAAGCGATCCATCCACAATCGCCTGAATCTGATCCTGCGTTTCATCCGAAAAATCGCCCCGCACGCGAATCTGCACGCGGCGATTCAATTGCCGTCCTTCTTCCGTCGCGTTATCACCCACCGGCTGCGACGGGCCGCACGCGATGACCTCAGTCTCGGCCTGAGGAATGCCGCCGGGTCCCGTCATTTGCTCCATCACATTCTTCGCGCGATGGTAGCTGAGATCGTAGTTGTCCTCGTACCGGCTGGTATCGCTCAACGGGAGATTGTCCGTATGGCCGCGAATCTCGATGCGTTTCCCGGGAATTTCCCCGAGCGATGAGGCCAATCCATTAAGCACTTCGTACGCCTCAAGCTTCAGTTCGGCGCTGCCCAGGTCGAAGAGCACGCGATTCGGCAGGTTGATCTCCAACCCTCCCTCGCCATCGTACTTAATCTCGATATTGTCTTCCAAACCCAGAAGCTGCAGCCGGCTTCGAAACTCCCGGGCGGCTCGCTCAATGCTGCGCGGCGTGCGGCTCTGCGCTTGCGCCATGTTTCTCATGATTTGGGCCACCGTCATGTTTTGCGGCAGCACGCCAAACGCGCCTTGCACCGAGATGATGGCCTGCGTGATCTTCTTCTGATCCAGCGTGGAAAACGAAATCAGCAGAATGAAGAACGTGAGCAGCAGACCCATGAGGTCACCATAGGTAACCATCCAGGCTGGTGCGCCGGCTTCGCCTTCCTGTTGTTTCTTTTCTCGTGCCATCGGTCTACTTGTTTGCGGATGCCTGGTCGCGCATGGCGGGCGAAATAAACGCCTTCAGCTTCTGTTCGACGATGCGCGGGTTGTCCCCGGACTGAATCGAGAGGATCCCTTCGATGATGACTTCTTTCGTGAGCAATTCGTTGCTGGTGCGCACTTTCAACTTTCCCGCCGCCGGCAGGAAGAACACGTTGGCCAACAATGCGCCATAGAGCGTGGTCAACAACGCCACGGCCATACCGCCGCCGATCTTGGACGGGTCGTCCAGGGTGGTAAGCATCTGCACCAGTCCGATGAGCGTTCCAATCATCCCAAAGGCCGGCGCATAGGTGCCCATGGCGGTCAAGACGGACTGGCCCAGCGCATGCCGGTCCTCCATAAACGCGAGTTCGGTGGTCAAAATATCCTTGATCAATTCGGGTGCCGTCCCGTCAATGGCGAGTTGCACGCTTTTCTGGAGGAATTCATCGCCCGCGTCACCCGCGTGGCTCTCCAGCGCAAGGATTCCTTCGCGCCGGGCGATCGTGGCGAACCCCACTAGCTTCTTGATGAGCGAATCGGGCGTCACCGCCTTATGAAAAAACGCATTGCGGAGGGTGGACATCACGCTGAGCACGTCGCTTAGCGGATAGTTGATCAGGGTTGCGGCGATGGTTCCGCCCGCGACAATCAGGATGGACGGGATGTTCACGAATACGTCGGGGCTGCCCCCGAGTAAAATGGCAGTGATGACCAGGCCGATACCGGCGATAAGTCCTACAACTGTTGCGATATCCATAGGCTGCCGTCTACCGAGCCTCCCCGTTCAACCCTGCCTCCCGCTAAGCGCGCCACATTCTACCACTCCCGTGTACTCACGACAACCGCATCTCGTGCGGTCCGCAAAAAAAAAGGGGGCCGGGAGAAGCGTTTTGCGCTATCTCCCGGCCCCACTATTCATGCTATTCGCTTCCTGTCAGTCGCGCCCGTTTACCGGACGAGATTCACCGTTTCCTGTAGGAGCGTATCTGCCGTCGTGATGGTCCGCGCATTCGCCTGGAACCCGCGTTGCGTCACAATCAGGTTACTGAATTCCGTGCCCAGGTCCACATTGGAACCTTCCAGCACGCCGCCGGACACCTGACCGCGTCCGCCCGTGCTGGGCGTGCCAATCTGCGCGATACCCGATCCCGGACTCTCCCGGAAGAGATTGCTGCCGTCGCGGACGAGGCCGCCGTTGTTGGCGAAGGTCGCCAACGCCACCTGTCCGAGGACCTGGGTGAGCCCGTTCGAGAACACGCCGTTCAGCACACCGTTCGCCCCAATGTTGAAGGCTTCCAGCGTACCGCGTGGATAGCCGTCCTGGTTGCTGATGGAGACATCGCTTTCAGAGTCGAGTTGGCTCAGGTCGCCGAAATCGAGGTCGAACACGAAGGGATCGATGGGCGCTGCGGGAATACCCCCCAGGAACGTGACGCTGATGTTCCCCAACCCACCCGACAGCACGGTGCCGTCGGTGTCGAACACAATCGTTCCCGCGCCGGTCACCGTGTCGATGTCCGGATCGGAACTCGCCGCGGTCCAGTCCCACTCGTTGGTTGTCGCAGACTTCGTGAAGGTGATCTCAATGTCTCTGGCCGTCCCCAACGAATCGAAGACCTGAACGTTTCGGACCACCGTGTCGCCCGCGGCTGAGGTTGAATCCAGGTTGCCCACCAGCGAAACCAGCGTCGTCGCCCGCACGATGGAGGTTGTGCCCAAGGGAATCGAGATGTTCGTCAGGGGCGCATTGGGATCGATCGTCCCCGTCGCGTCCGCTTGGAACCCTTGGACGAACAGGCCCGTCGCCGAATCGACCAGTTCACCGTTCGCGTTGATGGTGAAGGATCCATCGCGCGTGTAGAAGTTGCCTCCGCCGCCGCTCAGGATGAAGAATCCGTTCCCCTGTATGGCGAGATCGGAAGCCACGCCCGTATTGAGCAAGGTCCCCTGCGTGAAGTCGATGTCGATGACGCCCAGGCGCACGCCCAGACCGACCTGCGAACCGTTCCGGCCGCCGAAGGTGCCCAACGGCGCGCTCGGCCCCTGCAAGGTCTGCGAGAACAAGTCCTGGAACAAGGCGCGCGATCCGCGATAACCCGTCGTGTTTACGTTGGCGATATTCGCCGCGATGACGTCAATGCGCCGCTGGTGCACTTGAAGCCCCGTGACGCCCGTAAAAATTGCTGAACCCATGAAACATTCTCCTTTCCGTAACGCCGCGTCGATCGGTCGGCGGCGTACGGGCCTCCCCGTGGGGTCCGGCCCGAAAGTTTTCTGCTACGCGGCATCCGCCGGCTTCGTGCCGACGACCACCGCACTGTCGATGTTCGTGAATACCGTGTCTTCCCCTTCCACAGGGGGGACGACCGTAATGATGGTCCGGTTCGGCACGCTGGCAACCAGCGCCTTGCCGTCCATGAGGAGTAGTGTGTCGCGAGCGCCTTTCGCTTCCGCCTGATCCAGGGCCCGTGCGATGCCCGACTTTTCTGCCGCGGTCAACGTAATGCCGCGGTCGCGAAGCCGTTGCAGGGCGTGGGCCGAGAACTTCACCTCGCGATCGCCGCGAAGTTGGCCCTCCAGAACCGAGGAGAACGACGAAGCCGGCGCCCGCTGCGATGGGACCGGCCGGGGCTCTTGTAGAAGCCCGGCGTCCCGGTGCAGGTGGACTCGATTCAGCATGATGCTCACCGAATCGTCTCGACGCCCGCCATAGACATTTGGCGTTCGCCAACGGTCAGGTAAACGACACTGCCAATCAGTTGGACGCCATCCACGGTGCCCTGCAGCAACTCGCCGTCCACGTCGATGCCGCTCACTTCACGGCCAATCATGCCGCTGGCCGTCAGGAAGTTGAGCTGGTCGATGTTTCCGCTGAGTTCCCCGAACTTGTCGTTCAGATTGTTCATCTGTTCGAGCGCGGAGAATTGCGCCAACTGGGCGATCATCTCGGTGTTGTCCGTCGGTTCCAGCGGGTCCTGATTTTGCATCTGCAACACGAGCAGTTGGAGGAAGGAGTCCTTACCCAACTCGCTCGACGCGGACCCGAATACGGTGCTCGTGTCAGATTCCGAGCCCGCCGCCTTGGTGGCGGTCGTACTGCCTTCCTGGATCGCCTTTAACAGCGCACCCTTCAGGTCGTCCGACTGGCCGACACTCGCGGAAGGCGACGAACGGCCGGCCTTCCCGAGCACCGGGCTCAGCAGGTCGGCCAGGTTGCCGCCGATCTTGGTTATGGGATTCATGTGTTCACACTCCTTGTTCATGCGAACAGGTTGAGGGTGCCGCTGTGCGACACCGTTCTTCGGGGCACAGCGCCAGGCTGTTGCCCGTTCGAGGGGTTCTGATTGGATGGTCCGGGCGTGTTGCCGTTCCATCCGCGCGCGTGAGGGGTCCAGGCCCGGTCGGGCGAACCCGACAGCGGATTCCCGGTGCCCGCTCCGGCATTCAGGTCGGCCGTGATCGTAATCTTGCCGACATTCGAGCCGTCCTGGGCGAGTACCTCGCGCAACTGGTGGACCTGCGTGTGCAGCAACTCGCGCACGCTATGATTCGCGCTTGCGAGCCGCACGGTGATCTCGTCGTTGGTCGACGTGACGACCAGCTTCAACTCACCAAGAGACTCGGGTACCAGACGAATGCGCATCGTCTGTTCGCCCTTGGTCAGCAGGTACCGCACGCCTTTTACCGTGTCGATGGCGATGGTCTTCACCGTCGTCCGTTCCGGTGGCGCCGCCGGGTCCACGTCGGCCTTCACACGTTCCGAACCGTTCGATGGTGCGGCGTGTTCGACTTGGACAACCGCATTCGGCGACGGTGGCTCGACCGTTGCCGGACGAGTGCCATCTACGTGCTGGACCTGGCTGGACGCGGTACGTACCGGAACCTTTGCGGCGTCCTTGGGCACCGCAGCTTCCTCACCATCGAGCACCTCCGCGACGGCGTCACCACCGCCGTCTGACACCGGCTTCGGCGTTGCCGCCGACGCGGGGGAGAGGGTCTCCGTTGTTCCCTCCGCCTTCACCTTCGGGGCTTCCGCCGCGACCGTGTCCGGTTTGGCAACGATGAAGCGCGCCGTGCTTCGCGAGTCGGTTACTTGAGCCTTCGGCTCCGCTTCCGGTTTCGCTGGCATGGCCTGCTTCGTTTCCACCGTGACGTCTGCGCCCTCTGCATCAATCAGCTTGGCAACCGGAATCCCCGTCTCCGCTTCCGCAACCGGCGTGTTCGCCGGTGCGGTCTGGTTCACGGGATTCTTCGGCGTGCCAGGCTCCGATGCCGCAGCCTTCGACTCCGGAACAACGTACTGGGCCGAACTGGTATGCTTCGCCCCGTCCGGCGGCGACGGCGTCACCACCTGTGTCACGATGATGGGTTTCGCCGTCGTGACCGCTTTTCCGTGCTCTGGTGGCGGATTGGCGGGTGCTGCCTCGCTGGACTTGGCCGGCGCATTCTTGGCCGTCTGCGCCTTAGCATCCACCGGCGGCCCCTTCGATTCCGGCGCCGGTGTTACGCCCGTCGCAGCGTCCGGCCCCGCTTCGCCGCTCGCCGCGGTAGCATCACCGGCGAGGAGCAACACGTTTTGCGAGGCCGCAGATGAAGCAACGGCCTTTTGACCGCCCGTTGCCGGACCAGCATCATCAGCGCCTGAGTCTGCCGTCCCGCCCGGAGCCGTACCGGGCTGAGCCGGCGCGGATCCCTGCAACAGGGCCAGCAGAATCGCGAACGCGCCTTTCTCGCCGCCCTCGCCGTTCTTCGTCGCAGGCTTCTCGCCTTCGACCGTTACCGGCTCCGACGCACTCGTTGGAGCCGTAACTTGTGGGATTTGCAATAAACTCACCTCCTTTCCATTGAAGTCGTATCCAAAGCCACGGAGAACTCGCATCTCTCCCGTGGACCAGGGAACAGGATGGGTATTGATACGTGAAGAGGGGCGCTCTGTAGTTGCCTGAGCGGAAAGCCCCTACCGAAGAAGCGGACAATAAGGATGATCGGAAACGTCTACGATATTACCCAACCCCAAAGAATCGGTATCGCTATTGGGATTGGGATCGGTGTCGAAATCGAGATCGGAACAACCGGAGAACGAACGCCGCGTTCTTACCCAGCGGGAGTGGGTGCCGCTTGTTGTTCGGCCATGGCGCGCAGGAATTCGGACGCCTTCTGTTCGTTCATCTTGTCGAGAATCTTTCCGCGCTTTCGGTCCTCGATGAGCTGAAGCAGTCGCGCGCCTTGTTCGGCGGGCCACTCTTCCAGGACCATGGCGGCCTGGTCTTCTTTCATCCCGCCCAGGGAATTCGCGACTTCCTGCAATTGGGCCGCTTCAGTCGCGTCCATCGTATCGACCGTCTGCGTCAACTGCGCAATCAAATCCTGAAGGTTGCCTCGCAACTCTTCCATTTGATCCTGCGTTTCATTTAGGCGCTGTTGCTGCTGCTCCAGGTCCCGTTCACGCGCCGCCAACGCTTCCTCGCGCTCGCGCAGGGCCTGCGCGGTTTCGGACAACTCATCGGGCTCCAGTTCGGTCTCCACTACGCTCTCGGGTTGATTGCGGCCAAGTATCTTGTCCAAGCCTTCCTTGTTCAGGTTGCCCGTGTATGCGAGCATCCCCACGAGCGTCAGCGCAAACGAAAGCAGCGCGAGTATGAGGAAGAACAGTGCTTTCATCGTTCACGTTCCCTGCGGCCCCGAAGCGCCGCGCGGCCGGAAGCGATCTCGTCGGCGTTCTTCTGTTCCTGCGAACGAATCGCGTCGAGCCGCTCTTCCAGGTCCCGATCGCGCAGGCGTTCCACGATACGCTTCCGCTTCATCGCCTCTTCCAATTCCATCCGGCGTTCGGACTCCACGCCGCGAAGTTCCCGGATGGTCGCGTCCTGCTCGACGGCCTCGCGGGCCAGATGACGCTCGTACATGAAATACCCGTGAATCCGGCGCGCCGAAATCGACGTCTGGGTTTCGCGGCCCGCCTCTTCGAACATT
>CAZWDH010000270.1:0-9348 GCA_964632865.1 uncultured Nitrospiraceae bacterium | reverse complement strand
AGGCGGATCATATCCCCGTGAAGCTGCGCGCGTTGGGGTACCGCGTGCGAACAATCGCGGAACTAGAGGAGACGCCGGAGATTCCGGAGGACCGGGTGGAAACACTTGCGCGTATGGAGCACGCACGCTGGAACGCGGAGCGATTCCTGGCGGGCTGGAGGCTGGGAGAGAAAGACGTCAAGCTGCGCCGGTCTCCCTATCTGGTCCCCTACGACGACCTCCCGGATGAAATCAAGGGGTACGACGTGGACGCAGTAATGAACATCCCGCGTCTGGTCGCGGCAGCGCAGGAAACTGCGGCCTCAAGAAGGAAAAAACCGCCGGGAACCCGTATCGACCCTCCGTCCACCCTGGCGTGACGCTCCGCCTATAGGCGGTGAAGTTCAAATCCCGCCTTGTCGAGTAGTCTTGGGATTGCGCATACGGCGTCAAGGTCCTTCTTCTGTGCATCAGGATCCAGCTTCTCCCAAGGGACCAGGTAGGGCGAAATCTTCTTTTTCGGATCGCGCTCCTTACCACGGCGCCAGCCGGCGAGCAGGCGCTCCGCTACAAATCGGTCGTGTTCCATGATGGCGAGTTTCAAGACCTCATCCTCGGTGAACGTGGCGGAAGGCTTGTTTGACGTTCTTGGAGCGAACATGTAACCAATCGGCCTGAGCTTGGCTGGAATGTGCATCGCCTGGAGCCGATTGGATTCTCTGAAGTGCTCACTTAGCTTATTCCACGGCTGCATTGCTGGATCTTCCGCCGAAGCCTTCGAACGCTGCTTACGCCGGAACTCGTTGTGGATTTCGCGGGCAAGGTCGTCGATCGCTGGGCCTAGATGGAGTAATTCGAGAAAAAGCTCGGCGTCAACGTGCAGGTCGAGTTGCCGTGTCGGCGGCAAGGCGCCCTGATCAAAAAACGACGTCTGCTCGACCATGCTCATGTCGATAATAGCTTCCATGGACCTGGCGCCATGCCGGTAAGTCGGCACACCGAGGAGTGCATCGACGAGATAGGGGTCGATTTGCAGGCGCTTCTTCTTATCGAACAGGTGAGGCCGTTTCTGCCAAAGGAGTGAGCGCAGGAGAATCGCCCTGCGAACGCGAAACAGGCCGTCCTCCCCACTGACCTGGTTGGGTCCTGCAACATCCACAAAACCGCGCAGACGACTGACAAAATCCGGCACCTTCGCAGACTTCCGCACTCTTTCCGCCTTCTCGGAGTTACCGTCCAGATTGGATCCTTCACTGAATTGCTTGAAGGTCGAACAGGTTCCTCCAGCAAAAACAAAGATGCACTTACCTATGGAATGAAAGACTTCGCCGTCGCGGAACGCCCCATCCTGCATCGGCATGAGGAAGTATTTCAGCCAGCCTAGCGGAGTGTCACCCGCGCTGGAATCAAACTCATCAAAGAAAACCAGCGGAATCATTCCGGCGAGAACGACATCTCGAACCTTATGCAGTGCCTTCACCAAGTCCCGGACGTCTTGGAATTGCGAGATGTTGAATTCCAGTCCTTTCTTCGTGATTCGTTTTGGATCGAGGCTCGTCGCGACCTGCGTTACGCCGAATGATTTGCCGGATCCGGGCTGTCCGAACACGGCGATCGACAGGGGACGCTCCGGATTGGGCGTTCGAATGTACTCGAGGATCAGATTCCGAATACTGCGGTAGCTTTCAATTTCATTGCGGTCCACCGTCGTTAACTTGCCGAATGTCCCGGCGGGTACTTGTTTCAAATCCGCAGGGAATCCCAGGATGACCAAATCGTGACAGGATTTCGTGAGGTTGGCGCCGGTATGATCTGCGGCAATCGACCACATCCCGGTAGCAGAAGCCGCGCTATCGCCGGGAGCCGGAACTCTCGCGTCGGCCACAAGCCGCTCGTTTTGCAGCGAGGATCGAAAGACCTTACGGCACGGATAGTCAACGTCGCTCGCCTTGGGGCCGTATCCCAGCCGGAAGAGGATATTCGATCGTTGAATACCTTCTTTGATGCCTTTGTCCAACGCGCGAAGGCCATGCGTTGCCAAATGCTTGGCGACTGTGGCACAGAACACGGAGTTGAGCCCGGTCATACCGCCCGGCGTCGATTCCCTGGTTTCCCCTTCGATTCGAAGCGGGTCATAAAATAGGCGGAACTCATGCTGATCGTCGCAAATTCGGCCGTACAGCGCGCCTTCGCAGCCAAATCGTACGATAAGGTGACTGCAGTGGCGCAGGGGCTTCATGACGGGGTTCCAGGATAGGTGCCACGCCGTATCCGCCGCTGTGCGTTCCCAGGAAATCCCGCAACTGATGTTCGCGCCGTGGGCCCGGAGGTCTTTCGCATCCATCACGACAATTAAGCGCTCCCGATGGTGGCGCAGGAGGGATCTCCACAGCGTACCTTCCGCAAGCGGGCGGGCCACTTTGAGGAGTACCAGCGGCGAGCCGCTCTGGTCCCTCACCGCTGACGGCCAACAGCCGGCGGACTCCCGGAACCCATTGCCCGCATCATCCAGGACGACTACGTTGGCCGACTTACTGTCCTCAATCGTACAACGCCTGTAAATCGTAGGCATAGCGCCCACCGGACCGGTACTTCCGCCAAATTCGCGGATGCGATAGACTCTCTCCTTGTCATCTTCCTTGCCTGCCGCGAGAGGGTACCTGTCCAACACGACCATCGAGTGGATTACTTCCGTCGCAGACCGCGACTCAAGTTGATCCAGTTGAATCCCGGAGACCTTTGTTATCTGCGACGCAGCCTGGACCGCTTCTTCAATCAATCGCTTTAGGAGCAACGCGCCGCCCCCGCGTGCAACCATGCGCGTGCTCGGATGCAGCCGCCAATTGGGCAGTTTTCCTTCGTTTGCTTCTCCCGTCGGCTCCGCATCCACTGGAACTGAAATCCAGTCGATGCACAGATCTCCCGCAACGACTACATGCGATGCCCGTCTAGCCATGTCAACTCCCCCTCCGCGCGTCGTGTGAGTGAATATGACACTTCCCTACCCGAAGGTCAAAAGCGCCACCCGTAGCAGAACCTGAGAAACCAACGGACTACGCAGGCAAGGTCGGCCCACGGAACGCCAGGGACGCGGCCCATTCCTGGTTTTCAGTGGCCATGATTTCGTAGGCGGCCCGAACCTGGGCGCGAATTTCGTCGGGTGTTTGAGCGCGGCTCAGGTCTTCTGCCACGTCGCTGAGCAGGCGGCCCATGCGTTCGGAGCGGCTGGCGATGCGGTGCCAATCGAGCAGGGTGTCGATGGCGTGCAAGGTCGCGCCCCAGAGCGGAAGCAGCACGGTGATCGCGAACAGCAACGCGGTGCCGGTCGAAATGCCGTGATCGGCATCGTGCGCGCCATGGCCCACGCCGATGGCATGGAGGAATGCCGCGAGCAGGGTTAGCGTGAAGAGTCCCGCGCCGATCCAGTGGGTGCGTTTCGGCGGCTTTGCCTTCCTTTCCGCGTTTCCGATGTGGTACATCGCCTGGTCGTTCACCCAATGGGCGTGAATGAAATCGCGGAGCGCGATCCATTCGGCTTCGTTTTGCGGGGGCTGGGGCGGCGGCAGTTCCAGATTGGCGAATGCGAGCGTCACCCAGTCCGCCGGCCGCCGGTAGAAGGCCAGTGAAGTCGCGGCGCGTGCGTCTCCATGACTCGGGTCTTCACCGAGCATATCGAGAAACATCCGGCCGCGCAGGCGCTCGGCAAAGTGGCGGTCATGGAGCCACTTCTCGTGCCAGGTTTCCTTTCGCGAGATACGCAGGATGATGAGCACGGCCAGCATGGCGGCGACTTCCAGCGCGACGAGCCCATACCAGGCGGGAAAGAACATCACTTGGATCACGGACACGGTGACGCCCGTGGCTGCGAGTTGATACAGCCCTTTCGCGCTGCGCAGATGGAGGGCTTGGTAATGCAGCGCGAGCAGGTCGGCCCGGCAATAGTGGGCCAGTGCTTTCCAGGTGCCTTCGCCGAGTGCCGGTTCGGGCAAGTTGCTTTTCCGGGCCGCGTCCAGGATCTCAGTGCGCTTTTTCGTAAACTTCTGCGCGACCGCGTCCGTGCCGACTGCCATGTCACGGTTGTACGCCGAAATCTGGTGAAACCCCAGGCTCAACCCCTTGGCCATGGTGGGTACTTCGGCGGTCGTCCACGCGATCGGCCTTGTCGACTCGCGATCGATCTTGCCCCGCGGCACGAGCCGTTTCACCGGCAACTCCGAGTTCTTCGCATTGATCCACAGCGTTAATCGCTCATGCTCCAACGCGTGCTGGACGATGTCCCCCGTGCCGCCTTCGCCCTTCGCCGGTTCGCCGTCCCAGATTGCGATCAGGATGTCGCACCCGTGAACCACGGCTTCCCCTGCTTCGCGGTACAGGCGGTTGCGTGACGCTTTCGTACCGTCAACCGCGCCGACTACGCGCGCGCCGGGATCGCGCGCGAGCAATCGATGAAAGGTGTCGAGATGTTCCTGGCTCATGAAATCCGTGCCATATTCTTCGGCGTCAAACGGAAGGATCGCGCGCAACCGGGAATCCGGCCGCGCCAACACCGCCTCCGCCACGATGGCATCCGCCCCCTGCGCCAGCGCCGACACGACACACCACCGCAACGGCGTCCGCATGGACGGCTCCACCACCGCCGGAGAAGGCGGAACCTTCCGCCACACCATCCGCAACGCGGCGAGCAAGGCCCGGTCAAACCGTTTGCTCCACGTCTGCCCACCCGCTTTCGGACTGTGAGGATGTGCCGCCGCCGATTCCATGACGTGCTGAATGTGGTCCAGCAACCGATCCACCGCTCGCCGCACCGCATCTGGGTCCGCAAGCTTTCTGTGCCCCGTGACGCCAATACGAAGTTCAAAAGGAATCGCGCCGGGCGGAAATGCGGAGACTGACGAAGCAGCGGCCTTATCCTTCCCAGAACTTGCAGTCATCGACATCCCTCATACGGCAACGAGCCAACGATTGCTGCACCCAAAATACGCGTTGGTCATGGTATGGAATGACGGAGGCGGGTGCAAATGAGGAGATGCCACTGACCATTGCGAAGGACTAGGCGTAGGTGCATCTATCGCCAGAACGATTGCAGCTGATCAATACGCTTTCGTTCGTTGACGTCGGCTATTCATTCCCCTCATCTGCCGGTGCGCAATACGATACGAAAGAGCTTTTATTGGCCATATGTAACTACTATCTAGGTTACCAGTGCATTGTTTCGCACTCTGGGAGAGCGGCGAGTTAAGATTTTTGCCCACCGTCCGGCAACCTTCGGGTTGTGGGCCGTTTGATCTCTTAAGAACGATGCTTGGTTTGAGTTCGACCCGAGAACCGGGGCGATGATGATCGTGTCGGGCAAAAGGCGCATACAATTCGTCCGGCCCCACTATCCTTCGCTTGACAAGCTGACCTCCAAATGGCGAGTATGCGTTCGCTCTCGACAGAATCTGCGATGAAGTGGCCTTGCTACAAATATGGTTGGCGCGGTCAATTGCGTAGGGAACGGGCACTTTTCGCGACCGGCGCCTCACTGGAGGAAAGGGCAAGAAGTGATGTCAGAGTGGACAAAGAAACGGAAATGCAGGACTTGTGGAAAAGAGTACAGCCTGAGCGATCACGGACATCCGGGTGCCCGCACAACGGCACTCGCTTTGGAATCCGGCGGCGTAGACATAGAAGGTGCTGATTGGTTCGCTGCTCACGAGTGCCCTCCCTGCGCAAAGAATGCCGTAATCAACACACTTGCAGGGGCGATGAACAACGCGAAAAGGTCGCCCGAGAATCGATTGGTTGCGAACAAATTGTTTGTTGCGATCTTCTACGGGCTGCTGTGCGTATTGATAGTTCTAGGCTTCTATGCATATAGGTGGCTGTCTGGGTGACAGATTGTCAGCACGCGGCATCAATGATCGGTGCTATGTAACTTGGAAGCGGGGAAGTCTCCATGTCCACATGTCCAGCGGACTATCAATGAAATCAAAGGCTTCCTAAATGTCAAGACGCAAAGTAGAGTTTACGTAGGGATGCGTGGAACAACAGTTGCACCACGCTGTGAACGAGGCACGTGAACAGCCAGGTCTTCATATCCTTTCGGCGGATTCACTTTACGATTGGGGGCAGGATATTTCGGGACTTGATGTTTTCGGGGCTTGTTCCGTGGCTTTCGGATCATTCGATCAACGCAAAGGATGCGCTGGCCATCGAAGCTGATCCGTCGAAGAAACTACTGCAACGACTCCTGCAGCGATCATTGGAACAGTCCGCAGCGGCAGTGGTCCTTGCGGAACCCGAATACTTCAAGTCAAAATGGACCTTGATGGAGTTCCAGTCCATCGTGTCCCTCGGCATCCCATGCGTCCTCTTTAGTCTGGACCCGGAGTTCGATGCGACAGCCCATGTTGGCCAATTGCAGGGGCTTCTGGGTGTCTACACTAAAGTCGAGGATGTTGTCGGTAAACTCGCAGAGCGTCTCGGGACTAAGCCGGTAACGTTTGGGGACAACTTCTGGCTCGATATGGTCCACCTGCCAATTCTTGCATCATCCGTTCGAGGTCGCACGCTGTCCTTTGCAACCTCAGTCTTGTTCTCGCCTCCCGGCTGGTTTGAGCAAGATACAGGTGTCCCGCTCACGTGGCGCGGGAAGTGGGGCGAGGTTCTAACCCTTCGCTTCTCAGAGTCCTTGGTTGGCAACGAACAGTTAGTCCGTGGGATTCTTGGCTCGCGCGAAGCCCCATCTGCCGAGACCGATTCACGGCTTCACGACCTGATAGAAGCCTGCCTGTGGGACCACGTACGGCGGCTCTCCGTCGTACCTGGCTGTGACCGGCTTGTCGGGTACCACAAGATTAAATCAGAGTCGAGTAGGGTCACCGCCCTTGCAATTTCGGCTCAGAGTACGAAATCGATTGGCTTTTACCGGTACGCCGTCGTGATCAGCGATCACCCCACGATTCCCAAGATCGAGATACTCTGCTACGTTCCGGGGGCGTTGCAGCGTTTCTATACGCTGTTGCCGGGGATCGACCGGGCCGTGATGAGCCTTACAAATCCGCTCGAGGAACTTAACGAAGACCCGTTTGAGAACGGTGTGACGCAGCACCTCTTGAGCACGATTGACGGTTTTCGGCGCGCCGCGCGCGACCAAGACTTTGTCTGGTGCCATTGTAGCAACTGCAAACAGAAGCTTGATCGCGGTCAAATCCAACTCGGAACCTGTGAGAATTGCGGGCACCATGAGGCGGAGTGTATGACTCCACACTGCTCGGAACGAAAGCGCGTCAAGATATCATCATTGAGGGCGGAGTTCGAGCGACTACAAAACAGAAATATGCCCACGACTTTCGAACACTCGACTACTTGCGAATGCTGCCTGTCAAACCTGTTTCTTCCCGGCGCGCAACTTGCAGCGTACCTCGTCGACCCAAAACTTGGTCTGCCTACCATGCCGGACCCGCGGAACACGTTGCTCGTGATCTGGATGCTTATGTTGATGTGGGGTCTCTACCGCGGTACGGGATCCATCATGGCGTGGGCAGTTGGGGCGCTGGTATTCATCATACTGGCGGAACCCATTTTCTCACTGAAACTGAAGGACTTTCCGGTAGACCGCAAGTATCTGAAGGCCCACGCTTTTCTAGTGTTGCCAGCAATCGCCACAAGAAATGGCCTCGCATCGGAAAGTGCGCGCTCTCTGACTGCGGCCGTGCTAATGCTCATGTGCTTCTTCTATATCCGGGCGTTTGCTGTGCCGGTCCGAATGTGGCAGTCGGCAATGTTCACTGCGTGCAGGGTCGGTATACTAATTGGCGTGCTATCCGGCCTTTGGGCGCTGACCATGAACGCGCCCGAATCGGCGTCCGCGCGGGTAAGCTCGGGCGCGTTGTGCGCTGGCGGGGTTACGCTCGCTTTTGTATCGGTATTCACGCACAGGCTCTCGAAAATCACAACGAAGGATTTTTGGGACCGCCGATCGTAATTGCTGCGTTAATTCCTCTTTGGGTTTTGATTCCGAACAACTGCTTCTAACTTCAATTCTTTGTCGTGGGTTTATAGTACCCGGAAGAACACCGTTCCGGCGATCTGTCTGCGTTTGAATCGCAGTCGTCATAGCGTTAATACGGGAGACCTCCCGGCTATGCCGGGGAGGCAGCAGAAGTTTGACAGATACGGGTGTCCACCGACGAGACTCCCCAACGTGAGCCGCCAAAGCACAAGAGAGGGAGTTTGCCGACGGATGACTACAAGAGTCTAAGTCGCACGAAATGGGAGTGCAATCAGACGTATCTTCTTCGGTTTGCCCTGACTCGTCCATAGTAGGCTCCCCGCCGTTGCCCCTGAACTTCAACTCCGCTGGTTTCTCGATTTGGGCATAAGCCCGTCGACCGCCCTTTGCACTTTGGTGCGCGTGGACTGGACCTCTTTGATCAGTTGCCGCGTGGCATTTCGCGGTGATGACGCGACGCCAGTCTGCAGGGAATCCAAGAGGTACGCGATCTTTCCGCAGGCGCCGTATACGGCGTCAAACGTCTTGGGGGACGCGAACAGCAACGGTTTCTGACACAGATGCGCCAGTTCGCGGTGCCGTTCGCCCAGGGCGGTTTGTGCGTCCATTGTATCCCGAATCGCGCGGCGGCCGCTTAACGCTTTCAGGAAGACCTCGATGCCCCGCAGCACGCCATCGACGCGTTGGAGATGTTGGAAGGATTCGGCCCGTGAGCGGGTGGCCGACTGTCGCGCAGTGGGGGGAGACGCGATGGCTGCAGGCTGACCCTTGAGAAACATGACGGTCTCAAATTGATCCCGGGTTCGTGGACGGACGCCGAAATACCCGCGCAACGAGGATAGAATGGATTTCAGTTCCCGCACGTTTCCTGGCCACGTGTATTCGCTGAGACAGGCCAGAATGTCACCCGAAAGCGAAGGCGCCGATTTCCCGACTATGTCCGACCACAGCCATCGCGCAATGACCGGGATATCTTCGGGATGTTCCCGCAACGGCGGAGTTTGAATGGGTATAACGCTCAGACGGAAGAACAGGTCCTCCCGGAAACGGCCGTCCCGGATCATGCTGTAGAGGTCGCGGTTGGTTGCGCTGATCACGCGTGCGCGCACCGGAACTTCTTCATCCGACCCGACCGGCTTCACCGCGTTCGTGTCGAGAACCCTCAGTATCTTGGCCTGTTGGTCCAGGTTGAGGTCCCCGATTTCATCGAGAAAGATCGTGCCATTATTGGCGGATTTCCAAAGTCCCGCGCGGTCCTTGGTCGCCCTGTCGGAGGAATCCTTGAGATGTCCGAACAACTCGGATTCCAGCAGGAATGGGGAAATGGCGCTGCAATTGATAGGCCGGAATTCCGGACCGCGGCCATGGGCTCG
>CAZWDH010000269.1:0-9533 GCA_964632865.1 uncultured Nitrospiraceae bacterium | reverse complement strand
ATCTTCTAATACGGCGAATGCGGCCCGTTCCCGCAGGGGGAAGCGGTGTTACGTGTTTCCGGGTATATTCACATGGGCTCTCGAATGAGTGCATCGTCTACGCCGGCCTGTCTCCAAGTACATTCCGTGACTGTGCCGAAGGAGCGCAATGTGCCTGCCTCGGACGTTTCGGGAACCTACCCATGAATCCCACTACAGATTGGAAACGGCAGGGTGCTGGCCTTGTGGGTCCGATCTCACTCCGCAACGGTTCGGAGGGAAAAGTAGTCCTGGTGGGGCCCCGCGACAATCCCAAGGGGGCGATGGTGGTGCTTGCGGCGGAGGATGCCGGCGGCGCTCAAGCGGTACCTCTCATGGAAGCGGTGACGCTGATGCATCCCCGCCAAGTGGTGGACATTCTCTGCACTCAGGAACGGGCTTTCGGAGAAAGCGGGCTGACGCCCATCGAGTTGCCGTGACCGTGAACTACAATATCGACTCCCTGCTCGACGAAATCGTCACGCTTCCCAGCTTGCCATCCAGCGTGACGCGCATCACCCAGCTCGTCAACGCCCCCGATTCGAGCCTCTCGGACGTGGCCAAGGCCATTCAGGCCGATCCCGCGTTGGCCATTAAGACCCTCCGGCTGGTGAACTCGGCCTACTACGGGCTGTCCCACAAGGTGACTTCGGTGGATCATGCGGTGGCCCTGCTTGGAATGAAGGTCATCAAGAACCTTGCGTTCACTGCGACCGTGTTCGATACCTTCCACAAGGGCACGGGCGCCCTCCTTCGCCACAGCGTGAGCTGCGGCGTGGCCATGCGCATCCTGATCGCGGGGCACCCGGTACTCCATGACATGGATCAGGACGAGGCCTTCGTGTTCGGGTTGCTCCATGACGTGGGGAAGATCATCCTGGAGCAATTCCTTCCGAAGGAGGTCGAGAGTGCCCAACTCCTCAGCCGGGCGAACGCGATTCCGCTGTTCGAGGCGGAGCGGGCGATCATCGGTGTCGATCACGCGGAACTGGGGAGCCGCCTGGCCCAACAGTGGGGACTTTCCAAAGAGCTGGTCGGTGCGATTGCCGGTCATCACAGTCTGGCCGCATGCCCGAACGAGGCGGCGCGGGGCTTGGCCTCCACGACGGCGATTGCGGACTACATCTGCAACATGAGCGGCATCGGGTCGGCCCTGAAGTCGACGGGCTACATCGCCGACGAGATGTGGGATGCGGCCGGTTTCGCCGTTTCGGACTACCCGAAATTGCTCGACGAGTTCTTCGGTTCGCTGGATTCGGTCGACGAACTTATCGAGATGTCTTCATAGCGCCTGCGTTGCCCCTCGTGACGCCGTTCGCTCCTTGTGCGCGTGAGTTGATAGAATGCCGCCCGGCCGTCTGCGCATATTGGAAAGCACCCCATGCATCTGATCGAACTCACCTGCGACAACTTTCGAGGCCTGGTCGAGTTGTCGTTCACGCCGGAACCGGGGGCGAACATCATCCAGGGCGACAACGCGCAGGGGAAAACGTCCATCCTGGAAGCGATCCAGTATCTCGCCACGTCAAAGAGTCACCGTACCAACGTGGAAGGCGAACTCGTGCGGCGGGGAGAGCCGGGCTTCAAACTGGCGGCGCAGGTGCAACGGCGCGACCGCGAGGTTTCGCTGGAGGCAATCTGGTGGCAGGGCGCCAAGCGCATTCGCGTCAACGGCGTCAATCAAACGCGCGTCAGCGATCTGCTGGGGAAGATCAACGTGGTCTTCTTCTCGCCGGAAGACGTGGGCCTGGTCCGTGGCTCGGCTTCACAACGGCGCACCTTCCTCGACATGGAGCTGTCGCAACTCAGCCCGCGTTACTTGCACGCTTTGCAGCAGTACCGAAACGTCGTGCGCCAACGCAACGAACTCCTGCGCCAACCACGGCCCGATGCCACGATGCTGGACGTGTGGGACGACCAACTCGCCACGCACGGCAACGTGATTATGGACGAGCGCCGGCAATTTGTTGACGCCCTGGCGCCGAACGCCGCCGCCGCGTATTCGGCCATCGCGGGACAGGAGCCCATGGTGCTCACGTACCGGCCCGACGTCCGCGACGGCACGCCCTTTGTCGAAGTGCTGGCCGCGTCCCGCGAGAACGACCTGCGCCAGGGCGTCACGACGCACGGGCCCCATCGCGATGACATGCTCTTCGCGGTGGACGAGAAGGCCGCCCGGCCGTTCGCCTCCCAAGGGCAACAACGTACCGCCGCGCTCGCGCTAAAACTGGCCGAACTGGAATTGATCCGTGCGCGCGTCGGCGAATACCCCATCCTCCTGCTCGACGATGTCTTCTCTGAACTGGACGCCAACCGGTCGCGCCGATTGGTGGAAGCGCTGCCTGCCCAAGTCCAGTGCATCATGACCACGACGGACTTGACGGATAAGGAAGGTCTGTTCCCCAAAGATTGCGCCCGGTTTTCGGTGAAGGCTGGCGCGATTGCCAGAACAGTGTGACGCTATTTGGAGCGTGGTTCGCTTCCCCAACCTATCTGGCCCAAGAACGTGATTGCGTCGTCTGTATCTGTAGAACTACGGTAAACAGCAGGAGACGACATGATGAGCGGCGCCGATGCGATGTTATTGCGCAAGTGGGTAGTGGATGGCGATGCCGAGGCCTTTGACGAGATCGTGCGCCGTCACGCGGACATGGTCTACGGCACGAGCCGGCGCATTCTTCGCGATCGCGGCGACGCGGAAGATGTCGCTCAAGACTGCTTTCTCCGGCTCGCGGAAGCGGCCGGGGACATCCGCACGTCGCTGGGCGGTTGGCTGCATGCTGCGGCCGTCAGCCGCTCGCTCGATCTCATTAAACGCGATTCCCGGCGCCGTGCCCGGGAGCGGCAGTTTGTGCAACGCACTGCCACGTCCACCGGGATAACCTGGAGCGATATCGAAGAGTACATCGATGAAGCGATCGCCGCGCTTCCCGAGGAGATCCGCGCCCTCGTCGTAGCGCACTTTCTGGAACGCCGGACGCATGATTCCATCGCTCAGGAAACGGGCATTCCGCGCCGCACCGTGTCCCACCGGATTGGGCGGGGGGTCGACGCGATTCGCAAGCACCTGGAACAGCGTGGCATCGTGGCGGGTGCGGCGACGTTGACTGCCGCGATGACCGGCGCAACCGCGGAGTCGGCGCCCGCAACGCTCACAACCGCGCTCGGGAAAATCGCCATGTCCGGAGTCCGCCACGGCGTTGCGGGAGGTCTACGCACGCTTACGGTATCCGGCGGGTCGGTCACTTCGGGAAAGGCGATGGCCGCGGTAGCCATCGTACTCGTGGCAGCGGGAGCCTTGGTTCTTAACGCACGTAATCGAACTGATTCGGGGGAAGGCATTTCGCCTGCTGCAAGCCAGCCATCCGCCGTCCCGGCCGCTTCCCCACCCCAAGACCACGAGTCGAGGCCACTTACTCCCGCAGTGGAATCGGAGGAGCCAGCACCGGCGGAGACGCCGGCAGAACCGGGATTGATCGAAGACTCAGACGCGTACATCTCCGTCTCGGGCTTGGTGAAAGACGCCAAAGATCAGCCGGTCGCGGGGGCGCGAGTTCTGTTGGCCGTCACGGGCGACGACGGCAAGATGTACGAGAATCTGCTGCGCGCCAACTACCTGAAGCGTTCGAAGGTGTACGAGGCCGCGGCAGACGCTCAGGGTTGCTACGAGATAACTGGCGTTCGCTACGAAGGCCGAGTCCTCGTTTGCGCGGCCGCGCCCAATTTCGCCGGAAACCGGCTGCAATTCGACGTGAAGGCGGGTGAATCCTATTCCGACAAAGACCTTGACCTGACGCCGGGAATTACGGTCCAGGGAGCGTTGAGCGCCGAGGACGGCAGTATGGTGACCGATGCGATCGTTTCGACCGTCCACGCCTGGAACCGGAGCGGCTACGCATGGGGCTGGGGGTTCAACGTTACTGACGAGCACGGTCTCTTTTCGCTAACCTTCGCGCCCGATGCGCAATGGTGCACGCTTCGGGTGAATTCGGAATCCCTGGGGCAGGACTACTTCGTTCACCTTCCGGTCGGGAACGGGAATTTTGAATTGCGCATGAAACCAAAGGCATCGCTCCACGGCACGATCGCCTGGAACGGCGAGCGCCCGGACGAAGACGTCGCGGTTACCATGGTTGGTACCATACCGGAGCCCGATATGAACACGTTTTATACGGGTATGCGGCCGGAAATGCTGGAAACGGTATTAGTGGGCCCGGATGACACGTATTCGGTCGGCGGGCTCTATCCTGGCCTGGAGTACCGCTTCTACCTCACCGCGAACGAGCCCGGCAAACACCCTTCCATCGGCAAGCAGTACGCGCGGATTGACCATCCGCCCCTCGTGTTCGAACCGGGCGAAGACCGGGAATTCAATCAGGAAGTGGGAGAGCCGATCACGGTGCATGGCCGTGTGCTTACAGAGAGAAGCCGCCAACCCGTACCGGGTTTGACGTTGCAGGTCAAGCGGGCAGCGCCGGAACCAGCGAGTTTTATGGGCGCCGCGCACGTGGAACAGGACGGGACGTTTACGTACCGGAGTTCCGCCGGGCCGGGTACGTACGTCTTCGAGATCATGGTCTTGGGACCGAGTACGAGCGCGTTCCGGGAGCAGATCGCGCAGTCCGCCGGCGCAACACTCCAGCTTGGCACGGGTGAAACACGCGAAACGGAGATTCTGATTCCGGAACCGGTTCCGCTGACGGTTCGCGTCGTGGACCACAACGAGAACTCGCCCGAAAACGTGGAGATCGAAGTTCATATCATCGGCGCCAATGGCGAGGAAGGCGGGACGAGGTCGTACGTGAAGCTCGATGAGTCGGGGCGCCACACGTTCTCGATTTATGAACCGATCCAGGAAGTGTGGGTCGACGTGCGAAAGGGCATGAGCGACGGCATGGCGGTGACGGAAAGCGCGCGCTATCTCGTCGCGCCGGGTGAAACGCCACCGGAAGTGCTCGTTGAATTGGAGCCCACCTGCACGTTGACGGGAATCCTGCGCGATGCGGAAGGCAACAAACTGCCGAATCAATGGGTGGCCGTGAAGGCGGAATATGAAGACGGTTCCACGGGCCGCGTGTCGCTATCGACCGACAAGGATGGTCGATTCGAAGGGAAGGACGGATTCCATACCGGTGTCGTGACGTTCAGTCTCAAGTCCGACCACGGAATCTGGGCCGCCGATCCAATTGTATGTGCGCCCGACGACACGGTGGATCTCGGCGAGGTATATGTGAATCCCTAGCCGGTGCAGTGCGCGGGGCGGTACTCGCCTCGGCGGACTGGATTGAACGAGGCCGCAGGCAATCTGACGTAAAAAGTGGCCGCCTGTGCGCGTTTACATCGGGATCGCTATCGGTATCGGGATCGGTATCGAAAGGAGAGAATTGCGATCGATACCGATAGCGATCCCGATAGCGATTTCGAAAATGGCGCGTCGTGCGGTCGCACGTGAGCACTTCTTTGCGAACGGTGACGACCGTACGTGCGGTCCACTAAACCGGAGGAAACATGAAGCCCCGGCTTCGTCGAGGGAGCCGGGGCTTCTGGATGGACTACTCTGGATCGGCGCAGCTACCGCCGCCTTTGGAGCACTTCAGGCAGTCCACAAAGCTGGGCACGCCGAAGAACGGGTACTCGCCATTGATGAACCCCCTGAAGCAGTCCGCAATGTCTCCGCCTGCTGCGAGTGCCGGCATCTGCTTTACTTTGGTCACCCGTTTCACATGACTCATCCTGACTCCCTCCAAGTTTAGCGCGAACTCCGCCTGCCCATACCTGCAGGGTGGTGGTGGCCGCGACGTATACGCATGTCGTTGAGCAGCCGGTTGCTTGCCACACCGGCACGTACTCCCGTTCGGAATGCAGCGTCGGTCGAATCCAATGCGGACGGGTTCCCCCGTTTGACCTGGCGCAAGCCCCCGGTATTCCACCGGGATTCAGTATATGCCCGCGCCCTGATCCCGTCAACGGAGTTCCAGCAGGAAAAAATCACGGCGCGGTATGAGGTTAACAACCTGGTCAAGGCTTTGGTAGTGATCCGCGCTCTAAATACAACGCTTTCGTTGGACGTTTTGTAGTCTGGCCGACGTACTTACATGAAACCGATCGGACTGTCCTGAATGTGGAAGCTGAGTTGTTTCGGCGTCGGATCCGCGCCCCCCCTGGCCTCCGGGTAATACCAATAGTCGACGACTGCCCAATGCTCTCCCGTTACCGCAAACTCCTGCCTAAGCGTTGCATCGCCTTTAGCTGAAGTAGCGGTGAGGGAGTGGGTACCCGGAGGCAATGCAATCCGAAACTTCTTCCAGTTGTGCTGTGTTCCAACGTCAAAGTTCTGATGGACGACCACGTCGCCATCGATTTGCACTTTGATGTCAACGGGGCTAATGGCGAAACTTTGATTGCTGACGTATAATGTGAAGTTCCCATTCGGATCCAACAGCGTGCTGTTGACGGGCGGAAATTCCACGCCGTTGCAGCTGGCGCCACACAGCAAAACCGGTGCGAGGAGGATGGCGGTAGCAGGAATGGATTTCATTTTGCTCTGAACCTCCAGGGACCGTTTCGATCCTCGTAGACACTCTCGTCTCTGGGAGTATTGTGCAAGCCTCCAGTTTGGTAGCTTAGTCTGAACTCGAGGCGTTCAATGCGCTGATCCCCCTTCAAGCCAATCTCAAATTTCAATTGCACATATCCGATGAAGGGAATCTGATCCTCGAAGAAGTCCGGTTGCTGTTTTAGTATCCACTCGACCGCCGCTTCCTCATCGCTCTTCCATGGAACGTTCTTCTCCGCATACTCTCTAAACTTGGCCTCGTACGCCGCCTGATCCGCGGCCGGGGCTTGGAGCGAAATTTGATAGGTCTGTCGAGGGTCTGTTTGGTTGTCGGGGGGTATCCGCTCCAGGGCTTGCCACGATGACCAATTCTTGAGGTCGGGACTGTACCGCGCAAACACTTCGCATGGCGGATACTCGGCTCTGTCGGGCAAATAGACAAACTCCCCCGGAGGCGTCACCTCCGCGTGTACCCACACGGACGTTACCGGTCGCCAAGACCATCCGATTGGCACAGGTTCAACGTGAACGATTACGTTCTTTGTGAACGTCCCTCGTTCATTCGCCGGTATGCCCTTCGTGCGTAAAGGCCTTTTGTTCCAGTTGAGCGACAGACCCTGTTCGCTCGCTTGGATGATCTTCGGATCGTTCCACGTTGCCTGCTTCGCGACCTCGCGGGGGTTGGTAAAGTCGATCGTTACCAACTTGCTGTCAAGCAAGTCGGCCCCCGACGATGCGGTAGAGAGCACGAGAATCAACAGGACCAGCACCGACGTTGAATGCTTCATTGGCTAGGCCTTTCTGCCGCCGGCCCCTTTGAGCAATCTCACAACCAGCACAAGAATCGCCTCCTTGAATGTAGTCCGCTTCCCTTGAGGTGGTCAACAACATCGCGGCTGGGCTGAAATTGGTGACCTGCGAATGTGGGCGGTCGAATGGTGCGGGACTAATCCCGTAGCGGATACGCCGCGTTGGACGCCCTGGGGCTGCGGGTGGCACGTGACCTTCGGATCGCGATAGAATAATCGTTCGAGCAGCAACGTGGCCGCCGCACTTCCGAGCTATTCCATGGCAAACCGTAAGAAACGCGATTCTGAAAAGCAGGACCCGACCGGGGTTGGAGAGATTCTTGCGTCGCTGAAGAAGAAGTCCCTGCTTGGGAAGCAACTGGAGCAGGCGCAGATCTGGGAGCGGTGGCCGGAGTTGGCGGGGCAGTATTTGTGCGGGCACGGGCACCCGCAGACGGTGAAGGATCAGACGCTCTACATCGAGGCGTACAGCCCGGTCTGGATGAACAAATTCGCTTATTACAAGTGGGACATCATCCGCCGGATCAACCAGATGGCGGGCCAGGAATTGGTGTCTGACATCTTCATTCTGCTCGGGGACGACTCCCCTGCCCCGCCGTCACAAGATGGCGTATAAGGGCCGCTGAAAATCCTCTAAATATTGCGGTTTCTGTTGTTTTCACGCCTCCATTTTGCTATACTCAGTTGTTCATCGGGGAGCCCCGAATTCCGCACTCTACGATACCGAGGTAACGTGAATGACAGACAAGACTTACGATGCAGGATCGATCCAGGTACTGGAGGGGCTGTCAGCCGTCCGCAAGCGGCCCGCCATGTACATCGGCGACACGGGTACGCGCGGCCTCCATCACCTCGTCTATGAAGCCGTCGATAACAGCATTGACGAAGCCCTCGCCGGGTATTGTACGAAGATCCAGGTTGTCATCCATATCGACAACACCATCTCCGTGATCGACGACGGGCGAGGCATTCCCGTTGGAAACCACCCCAAGTTCAAGAAGAAAACCGCCCTGGAAGTGGTCATGACGACCCTGCACGCGGGCGGTAAGTTTGACAATTCGGCGTACAAGGTTTCGGGCGGATTACACGGCGTGGGTATCTCCTGCGTGAACGCGCTCTCGGAGTGGTGCGAGGTCGAAGTCAAGCAGGCCGGTTACACGCACATGATGCGCTTCAACCGGGGTGTCCCCGCTGGCCCCATTGAGCGCGGCAAGAAGACCGCGTCGACGGGAACGCGGGTGACCTTCAAGCCAGACCCCGACATTTTCGAGGACACGGTGTTCAAGGCCGAGACCCTCATTACGCGCTTGCGGGAACTGGCCTTTCTCAACAAGAACATCAAGATCATTTTCGAGGACGAGCGGAACGACAAAGAGCCCGAGGTGATGCAATACAAGGGCGGCATCAGCGAGTTCGTGTCGTACCTCAACGAGAACCGTGAAACGCTGCATCGCAAGCCCATCTACCTGGAAGCGGAGAAGGACATGGTCCAGGTGGAAGTGGCGGCGCAGTACAACACGACCTATTCCGAAGCCATTCAATGTTTCGCGAACAACATCAACACGCACGAAGGCGGCACGCACCTGAGCGGCTTCAAGACCGCCTTGACCAAGGCGATCAACGATTACGCCAAGCGCAACAACCTGTTCCGGAAGAACGAAGGTAACCAGGTTTCCGGCGATGACGCGCGCGAAGGGTTGACCGCCATCATCTCGGTGCGGATTCCGAATCCGCAGTTCGAAGGCCAGACCAAGATGAAGCTGGGCAACAGCGAAGTTCTTGGCATCGTCAATTCGCTGGTATATGAAGGGCTTCAGACCTTTTTCGAGGAAAACCCGACCGTCGCCAACCGGATCGTGAACAAGGCCGCGGAAGCCGCCCGCGCCCGCGAGGCCGCACGGCGCGCACGCGACCTGACGCGGCGCAAAGGCGCTCTCGACTCCATGGCGCTGCCGGGCAAGCTGGCGGACTGTTCCGAGAAGGACCCCTCGCTGTGCGAAATCTATATCGTTGAGGGCGACAGCGCCGGCGGTTCCGCCAAGCAGGGCCGGGATCGCAAATTTCAGGCGATCCTTCCGATTCGAGGCAAGATCCTCAACGTCGAGAAGGCCCGCGCGGACAAGATGCTCAAGAACAACGAAATCCGATCC
>CAZWDH010000268.1:8236-9626 GCA_964632865.1 uncultured Nitrospiraceae bacterium | reverse complement strand
ATCCGTCGAACCCGTTGTCCGACGTCCACCGGAACACGCGCCAATCAATCGGAACGCGCACTCCCAACGCCGCCAGCGTGTCGACCAGCAACACGACGGTGACATACCCCGCAACCAAGCCGAGGAGCAGGGGGGAGGTTCTCTTGTGTTCATCGGTGGCAATCACACTGGGCTCCCCGTTTCAATCCACACGAAGAACGATTGTGCGATAAGACCAGGATGCCCTGCAAACGACGGCCAGCAAGTATTTTGCGTTCGAGGTGCCTTGGGCAGGATGCCCAAGATTCTCTCTTCTTCCCTCCCCGTGGACGGGGAGGGTCAGGGACGGGGTCTTCAAGCGATCGTGAAAATCAGGATCTTATCGAAGTCAAAACGGTTCAACGAGCGGCTTCGCGTAATTCCCCCGGCTTGGCCACTCTCCATGCTCACGATAGTAATCAACATCCGCAAGCCGCCCGTCCCATTCGAACGCGTCGGGCGCCAACTTCTTGCCGTCCTGAATCAACGTCACCGCCAGTTCCGGATCATCGTCATCCAGAAATTCCGCCGCCTTATACAGAATGTCCGGATCGTCGTGTTGCGAATTCACATGGGCCAACCAAGTCGCCTTTGCTTTGTCGTATGCTGCACCATCCGCAGCGCGCAAATGCCAAGGCGGCGTCAAACGCGGTTCATGCTCCGCCATCCACTGGTAGTGCCGCTCATAGGCTTCCTGATAAGTCGGCTTTTCTTCGTCATCTACACGAAATCGGTTTTGCCCATAGAACCACACGAGTTGAATTCGGAGGTCCCGATTGTCCGGTTCCTTCGCGACCTGTGCTTCCAGCGCAGCGCCTTCTTCCCGGTTCAGCGCGCGGCCAACGATCTCGAGTGATGAATCAGACTTCGCACTGCTCATCCACGGCGGCGGCCATGAGTCCATAACGACCAAACAGAGTAATCCAATGATACCCGCGAAGAGGAGGGACATACCCATCACTTGCAGGGGATGTGGTGACAATTTGCCACCGGGTACTTGACCGAGTTCGATCGCCGCCAGATACTTCGCCTTTGCGGTACCGTAAAGCCGCTTTCTAGCGGGGTAACCGAATACACGTGCCAGCATAATTCCTATGATCGCGCCAAACGGCGTGGCACCGAGACTCCACGCCATCGCACATGAAAGCGCAATCGCCACAATCCACAACGCCGACAAGGCCCACAGATCCGGATTCAGAATACCCGCCACGGCCCTTCGTGCTTTTCGGATGCTCCGCTCGGCCATGGCGTCGAGTGTCCGCGCGCGATAGCGGCTTTCAACGCGGATCCCGATGAACCCGATCGCGAGACCCAAACCAATGCCTTCCCACGGCCGCGCGACCATCCAGAAGGCGACTTCGTGCCGCAGTCT
>CAZWDH010000268.1:0-8226 GCA_964632865.1 uncultured Nitrospiraceae bacterium | reverse complement strand
GGGCTCGTCAAGAACTCGTTGCACCACGGATTCCAAGTTGTTCCATGTGACACCGCGGACCAGTTCCGCGGTAAGAAATAGCATGTATGCGTACGTTAGGGCTAACAATACGAATAGCAGTGGCTCCAACGAAGGATATAAAGTTATTGGAAACCGTTTTCGGTACGGATCGATGGTAGTGGATTTTTCGATCTCGCTATTCATCGTCGGCACCAGATGCGGTTTCCCCGGGGTCCTCCTGTCCCATCTGCTCGCGTTCGGTCCGCCGTTGTTGCCGTACCCGAAGTCTACTGAGTTCCTCCCGCCATTCGGGATTGTCCGGTTCCAGCGCTTGACCCTTCTGAAGAAGTCCTTCGGCCAACGTGGGATCGGTACCGTCGAAGAACTTGGCCGCGTTCATCAGAGTCTTCGGATCGTCGGACCCAGTCTCAATATTTTGCAGCCACAGGCGCCGTGCTTCCTCGTATGCTTCACCGTCACGGGGGAATAACAGGATCGAAGCAAAATTTTCTGGAGCATGCTCAACAAGCCAAAGTGTGTGACGATAGTATCCCTCGCGCATTGCGTCTTGCTCATCCTCGGGAACCTCGAATCGAGCGCCTGCGTAGTACCAGGCCAGTATCACGTGCGCGTCCCGGTCGCCCGGATTGCGTTCGAGCCGCTCTTCCAGCGCTTGGGCTTCTTCCGATGTGCGGGTACTTCCCACCATCTCCAACTGTCTATCGTAAAACTCGCCCATATCGCGCCACATCATGCCGATCGCGACAGCAAAACCGATGCATACGGCGGCGATCAACAGCGGGATCAGCCAGACGCTCACGCGTTGCGAGCGACTTGGGCGAAGCGATCCGTCCGGAATCATTCCTAGCTCCAAAGCCGCCGTGTATTTCGCTCTGGCCTGATCGTTAATCCTCCGCTCGGTCCCGTACAAGAGAAAGATTGGGATCAATTGAGCCGTAACAGACGTCTTGGGGGAAATGTCCAGGTAGTACGCTCCAGCCAAATTAATCAGAATCGAAACCAGCACAATCGTCAGCCCTATCAATGCATGCCGGTCTCCAATCGCTCGAATTGAGCGTTTGCCCCGCAGCGACAACTCCGCCGCATGTTCGATATTTCTGCGTTTCAGGTTTCGAACGCCGAGCATCGCAACTGTGCCGACGAGGACTCCCCAGAGCAAGCCGTACCAGGGATCGGAGAACCAGGTCCAGATGACGAACATGTCCCCCCTCGAAAGGTGCGATGCGTCAGCGTCCTTGGCGTGCATTCTTACATAGGTATCCGAATCGAGAGCGAACGTGTGCGAGAAGAATATGGCCAGAGACAGGGTTTGGAAGAGGAACAAGAAACTAAGAGCGACTATGAATAGGGGCGCCCACTTAGGCGGGATGTGCTTTCGATAAGGCAAGTCTTTCAATGGCCCTGACACCGACGACCTCCCCTCGACTGGCCAACGACACTTGCGCAGTGCCATTGCCAAGGCTTACTGTAAGTATACTATGGCCGGTGCAGTAAACAAGCCCGACGGGAAATCGCGACGTCGGCTCCGATTCGCGGGCCGGCTCCTCGCAGTCCTGCTTCTCGCCCTCTTCGGGTTCTACGTCGTGTTCTTCTTCGCCCAAACTTCGCTCATCGCTCAGGGCGAACCGGGCATCACGATCACTCCCAAGGTCCACGATTGGGCTTACGAAGACGTCACTGTCTCCGTCGGCGATGAGACGACGCATGCGTGGTTTCTGCCTCTCGAAGGGGCGAAGGGAGTCGTGCTCTATTGCCACGGGAACGGCGGGAATTTGTCCATGCATTTCCCCGCGACGGGGATGCACCGGGCGCTCGGGTTTTCGACGTTGATCTTCGATTACGGCGGGTTCGGCCGCAGCACGGGCGAGCCGACGCAGCAGCGCGTGTACGCCGACGCGCGGGCCATGTGGAAATGGCTGACGGAGACGAACGGCGTCCCGCCGGACGACATCGTCATCTGGGGCACCTCATTTGGCGGTGGCGTGGCCTGCCAACTCGCGACGGAAGTCGATGCGGGCGCGCTGGTCCTGGAAAGCACCTACCTGTCCGTGCCGGAAGCCGCGAGCGATCACATGCCCGGTGTTCCCTGGGGATTGCTGATCCGCTATCGCCTGTCGAACAAGGACAAGATTGGCAAGGTCCAGTGCCCGGTCCTGATCATCCACAGCAAGGACGACACGCTGTTCCCCATCCGCCACGGCCGCGGGTTGTACGAACGCGCGAACGAGCCGAAATTGTTGGTGGAGACGCACGGCGATCATTACGACACGGGGATCAATAAGGATCGGTATATCCCGCCGATGACGGAGTTTTTGGACAGGTTTTTCGCGGTGGAGTAGGAGGGACCGCAGAGACAACAGGGACAGCAGGGACGAACACTACAGGCTTTCGCACGTGGCCCGTTTGTCCCTGTTGTCTCTGATGTCCCTGTCGTCCCTGGATCTTTGTGCCCCTTTCACCGCGCGATTTTCTTCCCCTCGCGCGAATCCGGAAACGGACACAGATCCCGCACCACGCACTGAGAACACTTGGGGCTCCGCGCGTTGCACACGGCGCGCCCGTGAAACACCATGCAATGCGAATACATCCGCCAATGCTCACGGGGCAGGAGCTTCATGATGTCCTGTTCGATCTTGTCGGGATCGGACTTCGTCGTGAATCCGAGCCGGTTGCTGAGGCGTTTGCAGTGGGTGTCGACGATCACGCCGACCGGCTCAAAACATTCCGCCATGAGCACGTTCGCCGTCTTGCGGCCCACGCCCCGCAGCTTGACCAGTTCCTCCATGCTGCCGGGAACTTTGCCGCCGTGTTTCTCGACGAGATCGCGGCAGGCTTCGCGGATGCTCTTGGCCTTCTGGCGGTAGAACCCGCAGGTGCGGACGGCCTCTTCGAGTTCGCCCTCCGGCGCGTTCGCGAACTCCTTCGCGTTCTTGTACTGCTTGAACAGCGACTTCGTGACGATGTTCACCCGCTCGTCCGTGCATTGCGCCGCGAGGATGGTCGATACCATGAGTTGCACGGGGTTCACATAGTCCAGCGAACACGTCGCGTCCGGATACTCCGCTTCGAGTCGCTGCACGACCTCCAGCGCACGCGCCTTCTGCGCCGCGACGGTCTTCTTCACGATGGGCATGGTTCACTTCTCCGATCCATTAGTAGGCTTAGACAATCCGAGTAGGACAACATCCCCCGGCCTTCGGCCACCCCCTTCGAAGGGGGAATGTGCCAAACCCGATTTCCGGGGAATCGTTCTGCTTGGGCCAACACTCAGTCGTTCTGCCGATTGCTCGCAACGCGAAGCGTTGCGAAGTTCCCCTTTTGAAGGGGGTGGCCGAAGGCCAGGGGATGTTCCTCGACTTATCGGTGCGACCGCCACTTCTGCAGCTTGTCCGCGGACATGCAGTTGATCAGATTCTCCGGTTCCAACCAGCCTTTGCGCGCGATGCCCACGCCGTACGCCACGTCGTCGATTCCCTCGACCCGGTGCGCGTCGGGGCCGATACTGAACAGGAGTCCCTTCTCCTTCGCGCGCTTGATGTAACGCCAGTCCAAATCGAGCCGGTGAGGATTCGCGTTAATCTCGATGGCCACATTGTTGGCGAGGCAAGCGTCAAAGACTTTTTCATAGTCGAGCGAATAGCCGTCGCGCGACAGCAGCAACCGTCCTGTGGGATGGCCCAAGATGCTGGTATACGGACTCTCCACCGCCTTGATCACGCGCTTCGTAGCCTCGGCTTCGCTCATGTCCAATTTGCTGTGTACGGACGCCACGATGAACTCAAAAGTCTTCAGCACGTCTTCTTCGTAGTCCAGGGAACCATCGGATCGAATATCCGATTCAATCCCTTTGAAGATGCGGAACCCCTTCATCGTCTTGTTCAGCGCGTCGATCTCTTCGTGCTGCTCCCGGACCCGGTCCGGGGTCAGGCCGCCCGCGTAGGCCGCGGACTGGCTGTGATCCGCGAGAATCATGTACTTGAATCCGCGTTCCTTGGCCGCTTCAGCCATGCGTTGGATGCTGTCGTGCCCGTCACTGTAAGTTGAATGGCAGTGAATGAGTCCGACTAGATCGTCTTGCTCGACAAGATTTGGAATGGCCTCCACTTCCAGTTCGCCCATGTCTTCCCGCAGCTCCGGCGGGATGTACGGAAGCCCGAGTTCCTTGAAGATGGCGGCCTCGTCCTTGCACTTCACGTTCTTCTCACCGCGAAACAGACCGTACTCGTTCATTTTCAGGTCCATATCCTTGGCGCGCTGCCGCATGGCGACGTTGTGTTCCTTGCTGCCCGTGAAGTGGTGGAGCGCGTAGGGGAATTCCTCGTCGGAAACCACGCGAAGGTCGGCGGCGATTCCGGATTTCAGGATGACGCTCGATTTCGTGTCGCCATGTCCCGTCACGCGCTCTACGTTCTCGGCTTCTACGAATCGTTGCATCAATTTCTCGGGGTGCTTGGAAGATGCCAGGATGTCGATGTCTTTGATGATTTCCTTCTTTCGCCGCAGGCTGCCCGCGATTTCGATACGGATGACTGACTTGTCTTCGGCAAGGTAGTCGCGCAGGGTAACCGCCTCATCCCACGCGCGGTTGAAGAGATACAGCCCCTGGTGTTTCTTGACCAGTGCGATCCCGTCGAGGATCTTCTGGCGCATCTTCTCGCCGAAGCCTTTCAGGTCTTTCATCTTGTCATCGGCGCAGGCCTCCTCGAGTTGGGCGAGCGATTCGACGCCGAGTTCTTCGTACAGTTGCTTGATTCGCTTGGCGCCCAGGCCGGGGATGCCAAACAACTCGAAGAGCGTGTCGGGAAACTTGGCGCGGAGTTCCTGGTGGTATTCGAGTTTGCCGGTCGTGACCAGTTCCTCGATCTTCTGTTCGAGCGCGTCGCCAACGCCTTTGATTTCGCGCAGCCGCTTTTCCTTGACCAGCGTCTCGATATCGTCTTCGTGCTGATCGAGGGCCCGCGCGACATTTTCATAGGACCGCGACTTGAACGGATTCTCGCCGGACAGTTCCAGGAGAATTGCGATTTCTTCGAGAACCTTTGCGACGTCTTTTTTGTTCATGTCCGTCTTTATCAATCCTGTATCGGAATCGGAGTGGCGGAAAAATAGGGACAGCCACCATTTTCCTTCTAGATCACTACGGTAGAAGTCCAAGCGCGGAGAAGGAAAATGGTGGCTATCCCGATTTTTCTGGTGACTGTATCCATTTTTCTTCCTCCATTCTCTTCGCCGTAATGGCCGGTGCTGCGGCCGGTATTGTGTGGGATGGACCGTGTCGAATCTACCGCAAACGGTGTCAAAAACCAAACGGCGGTTACGGCGGTCTAGCAGATGAGAATTGTTTCGTTAAGGTGCCGCAGGGCAGTGGAGTATTCGTAGTATGCGCTGGAATCGTCGTTGGGTTTTCTGTGTAGTGACGGTGTTCTCACTTGCTTTCTCCGGGTGTGGGCTCAAGAACGGCGGCATCGAGTTCGGACCGGTCTCCTTCTCCCTGCCCGTGGCAGCTGGTGTGTTTGACGCGTCGCTTTATCCCGAGGCTCAGTCGCTTCCCCTTGCTACCGGAGTCGTCGAGATGGACCTGTGCACCCTGCCGACGGAGGACGAACTGACGGAAGTATTCCGGCAGGCGGGTGAGATCGACCTTAGCAGCTTCGTGGAACTGAGCCGCGTCGAACTTCGCCGGACGGTGCTCCACGCCTCGACCGGGGACTTCCGGGACGTGAAAGCCATCCAAGTCTACTTCGTCCCACGCTACGGGAGCATATTCAATACCGTCAACCTGGGCGGCGCATTCTCCCTCACCGGATTTGGCGACACCATCGAGATCGAGCCCGCGAAGGACGTCGACCTGCTCGAACTCATTCGGGAAAACGACGCCATCCCCGGCGCGGATTGCCCCAAGTTGCGGGTCCGCGTCACGGGTTCTGTGCCGGATGAGGCCATTGCCTGGGACGCCCAAATTGACGTAGACGCATACGCCCTGCTCGATGTATTCTAATTGCCGTCCTGGCTGACGTCGGCAACCAGCGGATTCATTTGGTTTCCTTACGGCGCCGGCATCGGTTTCGTGTTCCTTCCTGTTCGTGCGTTTTCTATGTCCTGGGTTGTGAGGGTATGGCTATGCGTGCGTCTGCTCCGCTTTGGTTCCGCAAATGGTTGATCTTCATCGGTACAGTTTTAACTTCGTCGGCTGTCATCGTCGGGTGCGGGGGCGATAGCTCCAGCACTCCGGAGCCCGCGGGAGTTGGCGCTCCGGGGGAGCCAGGCGCTTCGCCTGCGGCAACGCAACGCGAGGCGAGGCGAGCGATTCGCGAAGGAGGGACGCTGAAGCTGAACACGCCGGGTGGATCGGTAGACGTATCCGTTGCGGAGGCGCTGTACGTAAACACGGATGAAGGTTATCCGGACTACGTGGAAGTTTCGGGGGACGGAATGTATTTCATCGCCCAGGTTGCCGGAAAGGTCGAAGAGGACGACCAAGAGCGACTCCAGTACCGGGCCTTGGTTGGGAGAATGCTGCCGGTTCAACCGATGGAACCCGGGAATGGCGAACCCATGACTATCGAGATACCCGGGTCAGGTCCCTACACGATCGGCGGCGGCGGTATGACCTTGGAGAAGTTCGAACACGGACCGTCTACCATCGATCGTTGGGAAGGCCGCCTTGACCTCACGCTCCAAACCACGCAAGGCCCCGTTTCGATTACCGGGACGTTTTCTTTTGGGATTGTGCCCGTCTGGTAGTCTTGCGTTTCTTTGGCGCTGATGCGCGTCCGTCGCTGACTGCGGCGCCAACCCCAAGGGCAATTGCCAGTACTTCACTCATGCGTGACACGAAGTGGATCGTCAACTTCTTCTTGGCACTCTCGGGCACGTCGGCGAGGTCATTCTTGCAGCGCTCCGGGAGGACGACCTCCTTGATACCCGCGCGCGAGGCGGCCAACACCTTTTCTTTGATGCCGCCGACCGGCAGGACCAACCCACGCAACGTGATCTCACCGGTCATGGCGAGTCCTGTCTTCACCGTCTTGCCCGTCAGAAGCGATGTGACCGCAGTGAGGATCGTCACGCCCGCGCTGGGTCCATCCTTGGGAACCGCGCCCGCCGGCACGTGGATGTGGATGTCGAACTTCCCGAACTCATCGGGATCGATACCTAAGTCCTTTGCATTCGCGCGCACGTAACTCATAACCGCCTGTGCGGACTCCTTCATCACGTCGCCCAGTTGGCCTGTCAGCACCAGCCCCCCCTTGCCCGGCATACGCGTTGCCTCGATGAAGAGGATGTCGCCTCCCGTCGCCGTCCAGGCGAGCCCCGTCGCAACGCCGGGGATACGGGTGCGCTCCGCTACCTCGCGATACACCTTCTGATTGCCGAGGTATTTGGGCACGTCGCTGGCGTCAATCGTAATCGGCTTGCGCCGGCCTTCTGCGAACGTTCTCGCACAGCCTCGGCAAACGTTGGCAATCTCCCGTTCGAGATTGCGGACCCCCGCTTCGCGCGTGTAGCCGTTGATGATGAGGCGTAGCGCGGCCGCCGAGAACTTCAGGCGCTTCTTGTCCAGTCCGTGGGCCGCGAGTTGTCGTGGCACGAGGTATTTGCGCGCAATATGGAGCTTCTCTTCCAGGGTGTATCCCGGGATCTCGATGATTTCCATGCGGTCGCGCAAAGCCCAGGGGATCGTGTCCAACATGTTTGCCGTGGCAATGAACATGACCTTTGACAGATCGAAGGGCACATTTAGATACAAGTCCGAGAACGTGTCGTTCTGGGCAGGATCGAGTACCTCAAGCAGGGCAGAGGAGGGGTCGCCCCGGAAATCGGAGCCCAGCTTGTCGATCTCGTCCAGCATGAACACCGGGTTGTTCGACTGCGCCTTGCGGATGTTCTGGATGATGCGCCCGGGCAGCGCGCCCACGTAGGTCTTGCGGTGCCCGCGAATCTCGGCCTCGTCCCGCATCCCGCCGAGCGACATGCGCACGAACTTGCGGCCCAGTGCGCGCGCAATCGATTGGCCCAAAGAAGTCTTTCCCACCCCTGGCGGTCCAACAAAACAGAGGATGGGGCCCGCTGCGTCTTTCTTGAGTTTGCGTACCGCGAGGTATTCCACGATACGCCGCTTCACCTTGTCGAGGCCGTAGTGGTCTTCGTTCAGGATGCCCTCGGCGCGTTGCGTGTCGAGATGATCTTCGGTCGAAGTGTTCC
>CAZWDH010000267.1:0-9782 GCA_964632865.1 uncultured Nitrospiraceae bacterium | reverse complement strand
TCGTGTTGTTCCCTCCATCCCCCGCCCCCCACCCCCCCCCCCCCTACGGGGGCTCCCAATCGAAGTAGAATTCCGAGCGCGGGCGCGATAGACTTGGCGCGGGGGAATCCGAGCATCGAAAGGGGGGTGCCGCTACGTTCCGCAGTTCCGCGCCGGGGGATATCGCGTGCCGCGCTAACGTCGTCGGCGTTCCATGCGTTGCGCATGTGACCTCGGCCACGTTCGGGGGCTGCTCGAGATGGTGACGGCAAGCCCACTCTTCGGAACCCTGCTGCACGCCTTCGGCGCCATGGCGGCCGCGCTCTGCTACACGCCGCAACAGAAACTGCGGGGCTGGTCGTGGCAGACGTACTGGTTGGCACAGGCCTTCGTCTGCTGGTTCGCACTGCCCTTCATCGGCGCCTACCTGACCATTCCGCAACTTGGCGAAGTGCTGCACGCCGCGCCCAAGAGCGCCATGATCGTCACCTTCGTGCTGGGCGTCGTCTACGGCGTCGGCGGCACGGCCTTCGGTCTCGCCATTCGCTACATCGGGTATTCGCTTACCTACGCGATCGCCATCGGCATTTCCTGCGTCCTCGGCACGCTGACCGGGCCGCTCATCAGCGGCGCGTTGCGCGAACTGCTCACGAAGACCGGGTCCGGCTGGGTCATGAGCGGCATCTTCATCGGCGTCTTTGGCACGCTCCTCTGCGGTTGGGCGGGCCGCCTCAAGGAACGGGAACTGGAGACGGACGCCGCCGCCGCGCAGGCCTTCTCCCTGACGAAAGGACTGCTGCTCTGCCTCGTGGCAGGCGTCTTGTCGGCGATCTACGGCATCGCCGTGAACGACACCGGACGCCCCATCGCGGATACGGCGGCGCAATTCGGTGCCGGGCATTGGCAGACGAACGTCGTCTACATCTTCTCCAACAGCGGCGCCTTCCTGACGACGATGCTTTACACGCTCTGGCTCGGCCGCCGCGAGAAGACCTTCGGCGAATTCCGGCGCGTGGGCGAAGCGGCGCAGGGCGCGCTGCCGGTGAACTACACCATGGCCCTGCTCACCGGATGCCTCTGGTACTCCCAGTTCCTGTTCTATGGACTCGGCCACGTCCGCATGGGCCAGTTCGAATTCTCCAGTTGGGCCATTCACATGATCATGCTGATCCTCTTCAGCAGCCTCACCGGAATCGTCCTCCGCGAATGGCACGGCCGCAGCCTCCGCACCAAATCCCTCATCGCCATCGCCTTCCTGACCCTCGTCTTCTCCGTCATGATCCTCACCTACGGCAACTACCTCGGCGAACAAGCCGCAACGCCATAATCCGCGCTCCCGTAGGTTGGGAATGATTCCCGACCAGACCCGTTCTCGACCAAAGACGTGAGGACCAAGCGCCTCCAGGTTGCTCCGTTGCCACGATCAACAACTGTTGATGCCGACTGCCAAGCTCAGTGCGTGATCAATACGCAGCGCCTCAGAACTCCGGGGGCGGGAATTATTCCCATCCTACTTGAGGCCCATGCGGTTCCGGTCGACCGCGCGGGAAGTTCAGGCCGTTCAAGGCTTGGCCGGGGAGGACGGAGGAGTGGCATGTCACTTTCCCGAGCAGGTCGACGGAGTTACCCCTGCTCCGACAATGTCGCCCGAGGAGATTGGAGGCCAAGGATTCAGGTTCGTTCTGCGCGTTGAATCGTACTTAAAGCTTCACGACTTTGCAGCCGGGGCCGGGCTCGAGGCCGTTTGTGGCGTTGCGGGCGTCGAAGACGAGGCTTGCTTGCTGGAGTACAGCGGCGTAGTCGAACTGGCGATGGTGCGTGATGATGACGACGCAGTCAAAGTCCGCGACGCCTTCGTTCAGCGGATAGGATATGTACCGTTCGCCCAGCACTTCCAATTCCGGCACATAGGGGTCCGCGTAGGCGACGTCCGCGCCGCGCTGACGGAGGAGACCGAGAATATCCAGGGCGGGGGATTCGCGGGTATCGCTCACGTCGGGTTTGTATGCGACCCCCATCAACAGGATTCGGCTGCCGTTGATGCTTTTCTTGCAGGCATCAAGGGCGTTATGAATGCGGCTGACGACGTACTCGGGCATGCTTGAATTGATGGCGCTCGCGAGTTCAATGAACCGCGCTGTATAGTCGATGGTCTTCAGCTTCCACGATAAGTAGAGCGGATCGATGGGAATGCAGTGTCCGCCAAGGCCGGGCCCCGGATAGAAGGGCATGAAGCCGAAGGGCTTGGTCTTCGCTGCGTCGATCACTTCCCACACGTCCACGCCCAGGCGGTCGCACATGATGGCCAGTTCGTTCACCATGCCGATGTTGATTGCCCGGAAGGTGTTTTCCAGGAGTTTCACCATCTCGGCGGCGCGCGCGCTTTTCACGGGCACTACCGCATCCACGGCGTGCTGGTACAATTCCGTCGCTTTCGACGTGCAAGCAGGCGTGACCCCGCCGATAACCTTGGGTGTGTTGCGGGTGGTGTAGGTAGCATTGGCCGGGTCCACGCGCTCCGGCGAGAAGGCGAGGTAGAAATCGACGCCTACGGAGAGCCCTGTTTGTTCGAGCCGGGGAAGAACCAACTCCTCGGTCGTTCCGGGGTACGTGGTACTTTCTAGTACCACTAGCATGCCTCGCTTGAGGCGTGGCGCGATCTCCTCGACCGCGCTGACGATATACGATATATCGGGATCCATGCTTTTGCGCAGGGGCGTCGGCACGCAAATGCAGATCGCGTCGGCCGCGCACAGCGCGTCGAAATCCGTGGTGGCCTGGAGGCGCTTGGCGGCGACGAGTTCGGTTATGGATGCTTCCGATACATCCAGCACATACGAACGCCCCCCATTGACGGCCTCGACTTTTGCTTCATTGACGTCAATGCCGACGACATCGAGCCCTCCCCGCGCGAACTCGACGCACAACGGCAGGCCCACGTAACCCAAACCAACCACCGCGACGCGCACCTGGTAATTCCTCCCCTACCTCAATTCTTCTCTGGGTCTCTGGGGGTGAAGCATACCCGAGGGTTCACGTCGTCTTCCAGCGGAGCGTTTCCTCGAGTCCCGGGCGCATCTTCCATGGTGAATTGGCTTTACGTAGGGATGGAAGACGACGGCGGATTGCCAGATGTTGTCTGGGACCGGCAGAGATATCGCGTAGGACGACCTTTTCGCCGCGCGGGCCATAAATTTCGCTGTCGTTGACGTAAAATAGGTCAACATTGATAAAATAGCGCGCAGATTAATTTCTTGTCAAAATTGTCAATGCTTGCGAAATTCGAGTAATTCTGCTAGGCTGACTGAGGTAAGTAATTGAAACGAGTCGCCTTTCTGTGTGTAAATCCACCGAAAAGGCATCCGAATTCGCATGGCATGTGCCTTGCTTCCAACAGGCGAGAGTTTGTGCCCGGGGATTGAGCGTTGGTGGCTTAATTGGTCGTGCATACCAATCGGGCTGCCGGGGTGATGAGGTAGAGTGGACGTGTCTGGAATGGTGAACAACGCGCAGGCGGCTAACGAGATTATTCGGGCGCCTTTGAATGAGGGCTTGCTCGGTGTGAGCGAGGTCATCGTTAAGGTGCGTGAACTGCTCCAGCGCCTCGCGAATTCCGAGATCACAGCCCTGATCAATGGGGAGAGTGGAACCGGAAAAGATATCGCCGCGCGGATGCTCCATAAGAACTCTTCCCGTTACGGCAAACCGTTTATCAAGGTGAACTGTCCAGCGATCCCGGAGAGCATTCTGGAGAGTGAGCTATTCGGTTATGAGCGGGGCGCCTTTACCGGCGCACGTACCTCGAAGCCGGGCCGATTCGAGCTGGCGAATCACGGCACCATCTTTCTTGACGAGATCGCCGAGACTTCGTACACTGTGCAAGGTAAACTGTTGCAAGTACTTGATGGCGAGCCCGTCATGCGAATTGGTGGCGTTACGCCGGTGAGTGTGGATGTCCGTATCGTGGCGGCCACCAATATTGCGCTGGAAGACGCGGTTCGTCGAGGCGTCGTTCGGGAGGACTTGTTCTTCCGGCTCAGTGATGTCATCGTTCGTATGCCGCCGCTTCGAGAACGGCGGGAGGACATCCCGCTTCTGGTGGAGCACTTTAACTACAATTATTCCGAGCGGCTGGGCAAAGAGTATGAACCGATCGCTCAGGACCTGATCGACAAGATTGCCCGGCTGGACTGGATTGGTAATGTACGGGAACTCGGAGCGTGCGTAAAGAAATACGTGGCGACCGGAAACCCGGAAGCGCTGTTCCCGGAGGCGAAACCCGCTGCGGGCACGCATGCTGAACCGCGGGAAACGCACTCGGCAACGGCGACCGGGGCTCCTCGCGTCGAGCCGAAGCCTGGAGACGGCAAGAAGTTCGTTCCCTTGAAAGTCGCCACCCAACGGGCCGTGGAAGAAACGGAGCGGGCGTTGATCGAAGAGGCGCTGCGCCACACGCTTTGGAATCGCCGGAAAGCGGCGAAATTGCTGGATATCAGTTACAGTTCGCTCCTGCGCCGAATTGACGCATATCAGATCGGGAAAGAAGATGCATTGTAAGAGTGGAGGAAACCACAGCATGAGCGGATTCGCATCGCGCTGGGTCGTCGTGTTGGCATTGGCCGTTCTTTGGAGCGCTCCGGACGCGGTCGCATTTCCGTGGGGCAAGAAGAAGGATGAGTCGCCGGACACGCTGATTGCGGGGGTGAGCGCGGACGTCGTCGAGGAGCGCGCGACGATCGACATTCCTGCGCCGAACAGGCCCGACGTCGAGGTTGAGGAGAATCCCGAGATCCTTCCGGTCGACCTCCCGGAGACGGAATACACCATCGGCCCCGGGGACGTGTTGAGTTTTCAGTCTTTTGACGATCCCTCCTTGTCTCGCGAATCCCTGGTCGTGTTGTACGACGGGACACTTTCCTTGCCTTTGATTCCCGACCTCGAGGTGGAAGGACTCACCCGGGACGAGTTGGAGGAGAGAATCCGGCAGGCCTACGCCGACGGAGTATTCAAAGAGCCCCAGGTAAGCGTGAGCGTGCGGACAGCGGCCAGCAAGTATTACTACGTGCTGGGCGACATTCTGAATGCGAGCCGGTATCCGTACGAGCAGCCCTTGAGCGTGCTTGCCGCAATTAACATCGCCGGCGGCCTTCGCACGTCTTCGCGGACGGACAGCCAAGCGGTTGCCGCATCGCCCGGAACGTTGACCAAGGCCTTCATCATTCGCGAGCAGCGGGGACAGCGGCAGGTGATTGAACTGGATCTCAGTTCACTCACGGATCGCGGGCCCCATCCTTCAGAGACCCTCGTGATGCCGGGCGACTTCGTGTACATTCCCGAAGGTGTGAACCTGGTCTACGTGCTCGGCGAGGTGCGCAACCCGAATGTGTTCCAGCTTGCCGAAGGCCAAACCTTGACCCAGACCCTGACGCGCGCCGGTGGACCGGTGGAAAGCACCGGGAAACTTAAGAACGTAATCCTCATGCGTGAGTTGGACGAAACGCACCGGGAGGTGCTCGTCATCGATTGGCGGGAGATCATGAAGACGGGCAGCGACATTCAGTTGCGTCCCGGCGATGTCGTGTACGTTCCGCGCAAGGGGTTGGTCCGGCTTGAAGAGTTTGTGGCCCGCGTGACAGGGCCGATCTCGCAAGTGCTGGGGCTGTACACCCAGTTCTATGATGCGTACTACGCCGAAGAGCGCAACCGAATCCTGGTCCAGGGTACCGACACGGGCGATGCCGTGGGCATCCTGCAAAACGTGCGCAATTTTGGCGAGTTGCTTCAGACATTCCAGAACAGTGGAACGCCGGTACCGACACCGTAGCCCCGGCAATAGGGACCTAACGTCATGACGACCGATTTTACGAGCGATGTTTCCATAACGTCTTTGGGCCAGGCCGGCGCGGCCGGGGCGTCGACGCGCAATTTGAATTTCAAACGGCTGCTTCGCATGCGGGGACCCTTGATGATCGCGGTCGCGGTCGCGGTTGCAGTTCCTCTCATTGTCGCGGTCTGGTTCGTCATCCCGCGCGAGTACAACGCGGCGGCGCGCATCCGTTTCTCCAATACGCGTCCGACCGTATTAACCAACGCGGGCGGTTCGGCCATTTCATCCGACTACGTGACTCACGTTCAGACTCAGGTGAACATCATTCAGGGGGCGTCTGTGCTATCCCGCGTGGCGGAACGTCAGGACATTCGTTCGCTGCCGCTCATTGCCAAGCAGGCGGACCCATTGCGATTTCTGGAGGAGCATGTTCGTGCGCGTCTGATCCCTACGACCGAGTTGGTGGAGGTTTCCTTTCAATCGAGCGAGCGGGACACGGCTATTGCCATCGTGCAGGCCACGGTCGACGAATATCTGAAGTTCGCCACCTCGGCGGAGAAGGCCCGTGACGTCAGCATCACCGAACAATTGATTGCGGAACGTCAGATTCTCGAACAGCGCGTTGCAGACCTGAGAGAGACGGTGGCGGAACGGCGTGAGGCGATCGCGGGCGTACAATTGCCTGGAATGAATAGCGTGGATTCGGAGTTGCGCGCGTATCACGACAATCTGTCCAAAGCCCTCGCCGATCAGACGACCGCGGAGAAACGCATCGAGCAGATCGAAGTGGAGCTTGGCGAACTTCAGGCACTCACGGAACAGCAGCAGCAGAATCCGCAGGCTCCCATCTACAAGTTTGGAATCGAAGAGTCCGTCAACGAGGATGGAGCGGTCCGGGTCCAGACCCAGATGCTGGCGAATCAAGAGGCCGAGTTGGCCCGCGCGCAAAGCCGCTATGTGGCCGAGCACCCGCAAGTCCGCTTGTACCAGGAAGCCCGGGACGCCTCGGCGGGCGAATTGGCGGAAGCGCAGGCCACGGCACGATCCAAGGTGCTTCAATCCCGCTTCGAAGAATCGCGGCACGAATTGCAGACCGCGGAGAAGGCCTTGGAGGAAGCGCGCACTCGCATCGAGAATTTCGACGCGGAACTGGAGAAACAGTCGGCGGAAGCCCTTGAAGTCAACAAGGCCTTGTCTGGAGTGCGCGAGATTGAAGACGAACTTGAAGGCGCACGAGAAGACCTGAAGAACGTGCAGGACCGGATTCGCGTGCTCCAGGTGGAGAGCAGGGCGCCGGCGACCATCGAAGTGGCGGTCGGCGCGTACGCGCCCACGGAACCAGACAACGGCAAACGGCTGAAGTACATGGCTCTCGTGCTCATGGGGTCGTGCGGCGTCGGTTTTGGCGTGGGACTTTGGCGGGAGATTTCGGACCAGCAGGTCCGCACCGCGCAGGATATCGGCTACTGCACGGATCTGCCTCTCATGGGGATCATTCCCGACGCGGGCGTGGAGCAGTTGCCGGCCAATGTGAACATGGCCGTCGTCGCGGCGGAACACCCGGATTCGATTTCGGCAGACGCGATCCGTCGTGTAATCACGCGAATCATTTATCCGCCGGAAGGGTCCGCCGAACTGAACACGTGCCTGGTGACCAGTGCGAGCCGGGGGGACGGCAAGACGACCACGTCCTGCAACTTGGCCATTGCCCTGGCGCAGGCGAACCGTCGCGTTCTCCTCGTCGACTTGAGCGCACGACGCCCCAGCGTTGAGAAGCGGCTGGGGATGGCGTCCGCGGCCGGTTTGAGCGAGATCTTTTCGAGTGATATCCGTGCGGAGGATGCAATCCGTGAGACGCAATACCCCAACCTTTCGGTATTGGGGCCGGGCCTCAACTCGAAGGTTCTGGTGGGTAAATTGGCCTCTCGCGAAACAGTCGAGTTCCTCGAATACGCCGAGGAAACGTTTGAGCACGTCATCATCGACACGCCGCCCGTGCTGCTCATGTCCGACGCGAAGTTATTGGCGCCCATCGTGGATGGCGTCATCGTGGTGGTGGGCGCCGAAGTGTCGATGCTCGGCATGGTGCGGAGGACCCTGCGCGATTTGCAACAGATTGGCTCCAACGTAGTCGGGGTTGTCCTCAATCGCGTCAAGCATGTGCCCGGGGGGTACATGCGGCGCAATCTGGTGAGTTACTACACCTACGAGCATGAACACGCCGATGAGCCGGCGGCCGGAACCGCCCGGCCGATACGTCCCCACCCTGTGAGCGACGCTGAAGCGGATGGTATGCCCACGATAATGCTGGTGGAAGATGAAGAAGGCGACCCTCCGCGGCGTGACGAATACTAGCGCGCGTTACAGAGAAACGGCTATCGATGCGCCGGGCGAAGAATCTTCCGGCGGGCGGCTGCGCAATACCACGGGTTCCGGCATCGACCCCGATTCGCGCGCCGCACGAAGGCTGACAGGCTACAGTATGCAAGGCGATAACGAAGAGCGACTGGTTGAGCTGTTCGGAGTTCGGTTTAACGACCTGACGCTCGATGAGCTGTGCCAACGCATCGAACGGTATGCGCGGGGCGGCGCGCCCACGTACATCGTGACCGCGAACGTCGATCACGTTTGCCGGTGTCAATCGGATCCGATGTTCCGCGATGCATACGCCAATGCCGGAACAGTAGTCTGCGACGGGAAACCGCTGATTTGGATGTCCAGGGTTCTGGGCAGTCCTCTCCGCGAGAAGCTCAGCGGGTCCGATCTTGTCGTCGATCTTTCGGAATATGCCGCGGAGAAGGGATTGAGCGTCTATCTTTTCGGCGCGGCGGAAGGCGTGGCGGCTCAAGCCGCGAGAAAGCTACAGGAGCGTTTCCCCCGGCTAAAGATAGCGGGAGTAGCCAGTCCGCCCATGGCGTTTTACAATGACGAGGTCAAATCCGCGGAAGCCGCGCGCACCATCGCAGCAGCCCAGCCGGACATTTGTTTCGTGGCGCTCGGGTCCCCGCAGCAGGAGGTCTGGATGGCCAAGGTGCATCTCGAATGCAACGCGGCCGTCATGATTGGTATCGGCGCGTCCTTCGATTTTCTCGCCGGCCGGGTGAAGCGGGCACCGCGGTGGATGCAGCATGCCGGACTCGAGTGGATTTGGCGGCTATACCAGGAACCGCGACGGCTGTGGCGCCGCTATCTCGTCGACGATATGAAGATCCTGAGCCTATTCTGGCGTGAACTTTGGCGGTACCGCTCGCGCCAAACCAGAACAACCTGACATCGCGAGGTTTGCGCGAAATGATTCGTTCTTTTTGGAAATGGTTGGCGCTTGCCGCAATCCTGTTGGCGGTGCTCGGCGTGGGCGCCTACTTCGGTCTGCAAGCCTATATCGAACAACGGAATCGAGCCTGGCTAGCGGAGGCCGATGCCGCATACGAGGCGGGGGAATGGCAACTCGCGAAGAACTACTACGAACGCTACATTCCCCAGGATAAGGAAAACATCGATCTCCTTCTGCGCTACGCGGATGCGTGCGAGAATCTCTTGAACAATCGGGTGGGATCGCTCCAAAGCGCGGCGGTGGCCTATTTGCAGATCTTGACGTACCACCCGGAGCAGACCGAATACCGGTCGGTCTTGCTTGAACTGTACAAGCAGATGGGCGCATGGGGGAACGTCGAGTACTATGTGAAGGAATGGTTGCGGGACGACCCCGAGAACGAGGACCTTCAATACAACCTTGCACTTGCGCTCGATCGCTTGGGCCGCCGCGACGAGGCAATCGATGCCTATCGCGCTTTGCTCCAGGAAGGCACCGACTATTCCAGCGCGTACGCAAGTCTAGCCAATCTGCTGCGTGAACGCGGTCTCGACACGGAGGCCGCGGCCGTGTTTGCCGATGCGTTGGAACGTCGTCCTGAGGACGCCCGCGTCCTTATCGATTATGCCCGGTTTCTCGCGCGTGAACGCGATTGGGAGCAGG
>CAZWDH010000266.1:9604-9846 GCA_964632865.1 uncultured Nitrospiraceae bacterium | reverse complement strand
CGGACATTTCTAATTTGCAGAAAAGCGGACATTTCTATCTTGCGTTGACACCAGGACGGAATCTACCGCGTCTTGCCGGCGTGGGGCGCGCGGTACACCCCCCACCCCAGCAGTACCCCCGCGCGGGGGGTGTTTTCGGTTCGCCCGCCCCCCCCGACCATGCGGCTTTCGATCAGCAGCATGGCACCGATGTTCTTCAGCAGCGCCCGCTCCTGGCGGGGGATGCGCCCCTTCTCGGCGAG
>CAZWDH010000266.1:0-9594 GCA_964632865.1 uncultured Nitrospiraceae bacterium | reverse complement strand
TTTGTGTCTTTCCCCCCTGGCGTTATAATCCGGGTTGTGGCGGGGGTGTCCCGCGCTCCCCACGAGCCACCGGAGCTGTCCCCAGGCGAGGGGGATTTTCGAACCGTACACGTGGGCGGTGTAGCCCAGCGCGATCGACCAGGAGACCCCGCGACGCCGGGTTTGAATGATCTTCCGCAGGCCGATCAGCAGGATGAGCAGCGCGATTCCAATCCGCACCGTGGCGTTTCCCGCAAGGAGAAACGCAACCACGGCCAGAATTCCCGAGGCCCACGCGAAGTTTGTCACGGTGTCGCGCGTCCAGTAAGGGTCCTCAGTGCCGGCGCAACGAGCCGCGATTTCGATGTAGGTTGCGCCGTTTCGGCGATATTGTTTCCAGTAGTCGCGAATTCCCGAAAACCCGATATCGTGGAGCGCCATGGGCTCGATCCAGAAGTGGACTTCCATCTTGAGTTGATTGCGGATGCGCCAGCAAAGGAGCGGTTCCTCTCCGTACGCCACGTCCTCGGGAAACGCGCCCGCTTCCTGAAACGGCGCACGCCGAAAGAGGGCCGCGCCGCCGCAGGTCTCCACGGCGCCTTCGCGCTGCACCCAGTCGAGTTGAATAACCTGGAACAGGTAGCCCGGGTTCACCTCGAGCAAACGCCCGCACACGACAGCCACTTCCGGCCGCTCTTCCAGATACGCCTTGGCGCGCTTTGGCCAAGTGGGTTCGAGCTGCATATCGCCGTCGAGAAACTGAATGCAGGTGCCGCGCGACCGGGAAGCGCCGAGATTGCGGTTCTCGGCGGCGCGCCGCCGCCGCTCGCCACCCAGGATGAGATCGACGCCGCACTCCCGGGCGATGGCCATGCTGTCGTCGCTCGATCCCCCGTCCACGTAGATCAGTTCGTACCGGAGCCCGTCAAGGTCGGCGTTCCGGACGGACTCCAAACACGCGCGCAAATGCTGCGCTTCATTGAACCCAATCGCCACGAAAGACACGTCGATTCCGTCGGCTGCGACAGATTGGGCCTCGACTATCCCTCGTTCATGGTTGTCTTGTTCGGCAGTCACATTACCTCGTCAGCGTTTGGAAGCCGCGCCATGATAGACCGCGCATTCAATTGACGCAACCAACGTGGCGACGAACGAGCGTGTTCAGGTAAACTTGGCCGGGGATGATACCCGTGGCTGGAAGGAGACATCGTGGTTGCTATTGACGTCGTGGTGTGCGCGGGGGCCCTGTATCTGGGCGTTGTTTCCGCATACTTGCTGCTCGTCACGATGGCCGCATTCGTCCTTCGCAAGAGGGCCATTCCCAATGCGTCTCCGTTGCGCATCGCGATGGTCATGCCCGCCCACAACGAAGAACTTCAAATCCGCAATTGCGTGCGGCGCGCACTGGAAGCCGACTACCCGAAGGATCGGTTTTCGGTCTTTGTAATCGCCGACAATTGCGAGGACAAGACCGCGCAGGAAGCCGAAGCCGCGGGCGCAGTAGCGTTCGGGCGCCATGAACCCCATCTGCGCGGAAAAGGTCAGGCCATCGACTGGTTCCTGCGCGAACAGGCCGGCCGCCTGCGCGAGTTTGACGCAATCGCATTGGTAGACGCGGACACCAAGGTCGACCCGCAATTCCTCCACGAGATTTCCGGCAGCCTGGTCCATCCCGATGTGTCCGTCGTTCAAGGTTACCACGGCGTTTCCAACCCCGAGGCGAACTGGCGCACCGCCCTTACCTACGCGGGCTTCGCGCTGATCAACGGATTGCGCCCCGCGGGCCGCAGTTGCCTGGGTGGCACGGCGGATCTAAAGGGCAATGGCATGGGCTTTCGCACGGACCTGCTCCTGAACTACGGGTGGCCCGCCCACTCCATCGTCGAAGACATCGAGTTGTCGTCGCGGCTCCTGCTGGACGGAACCCTGGTTCATTTCAACCCGGATGCGGTGGTGATCTCCGAGATGCCCACGTCGCAAACCCAGGCGGAGCCGCAACGCCGCCGGTGGGAATCGGGCCGCCTTGACACCATCAAGACCTACGTCCCCGCCCTTGCCAAGGCGTTGCTCAAGCGGCCCCGGTGGCGCTATCTCGACGCCATCCTCGAACTACTGGTACCGCCCCTGTCGCTGTTGGTGCTGCTACAGGTCCTTTTCCTGCTCGCCGCGGCGATGCTACGACCCGCATGGGCGCCCATCTTTCTCGGTACGACCGCCGCTACCGTCTTTTACGTAGTCGCGGGGCTGTACAAGATGCGCGCGCCGGCGGAAGTCTGGCGAGGGCTTTTGCTTGCGCCACTGTTCCTGGCGTGGAAGGTCCCCTTCTACCTTCGGCTAGTGCGTACAAAGAAACCCGGCGGTTGGGAGCGGACGCAGCGGCAGGCTGAAGTAGATCGCAGCGCCCACGATCGCGCGGGGGATTGAATTGTACGGCAGGGGTTTCTATGGTGGGCGTCGCTGGATTTCATTGTAGCCTACGGGAAAGGAGTACACGGTGACGGACGGCTCCGGCCACCCGCCATTGCGATCGGCGGTTATCGGCGCAGGCGTAATCTCCGCCGAACATTTACGGTTTCTTCAGCGCAGCCCTGCCGCCCGGCTGGTCGGCGTCTGCGACTTGTCAAAGGTTCTCGCGCGTTATGCGGCGGACACCTACGGCGCGGAGTCCCATTACACCGATCACGTGCAGATGCTGGAGCAGGCGAAACCGGATGTCGTCCACATCCTGACGCCGCCGCATACGCATTGCAAACTCGCTGCGGACTGCTTGAAGCACGGGACCCACGTCATCGTGGAGAAGCCTATCGCGCCGACCAACGAGGAGTTCCGGATTCTATCCACCATGGCGCAATGGCAGAACCGCGCACTCACGGAAGATCACAATTACCGGTTCAACGAGCAGATCCTTGAGATGGAATCGTTGCTGTCAAACGGCGTGCTCGGCGAGATTCGCGAAGTCGATATCAAGATGGCATTGCCCATCACGGACAAGGGCGGCGGGTTCGCCGACGAAAACCTTCCGAACGCTTGCCATCAACTACCCGCGGGCGCCTTGCACGATCTCCTCCCGCACCTGTGCTACCTCGCACTGCGCTTCATTCCGCCGACTGAAGAGGTCGCGGCGCGGTGGGACAAGTACAGCGATCATCCGCTCTTCGCGCATGATAGTCTCGACGCGGTGCTGTTCGGCGGCGGGGTTCACACGCGCCTGCGCTTCACCAGCCATCAAGCGCCGGACTGTTTCACGGTTGTCGTGCGCGGCTCCAAAGGCTGGGTCGAGACCGATCTGTTTCAGCCCTATTTCCGGTTGACGGTTCCACGCCGCGCAGGCAAACAACTTTCTCCACTGGCGAACCAATGGGTGAACGGAATCGCCATGGCGCAGTCGAGCGTCACGGGGTTCCTGAACAAGATTCGCAAGAAGACCCCCCTGGAAGGCATGCAGACCTTTCTGTCGCGCACCTACACCGCGCTTCGCAAGGGCACGGAACTTCCCGTCACACATGACGACATGGACCAGACCACGCAATTGATGGACGCGCTGCTCGCGGAGGAGAACCGCATATGATACGCACGCTTCGGAAACGTTGGTCTCGAATGTATGAGGACCCATGCTTGTTTCTACGGGAGACCGCGATGGAAGACCCCCTCCCCAGCCCTCCCCGTGGACGGGGAGGGAGAAAGAACCCCATGTCGGTGCGCGCCCCATTTGTTACTGTTATAATTCCAAACCCGGGAGAAGGAGAGATTCTCCCCCCGTCCACGGGGGGAGCTAGAGGGGGGGTCTTTCCCGATCCAACGATTAAGATGAATCCGACGACGAAGTACGATAACGATTTCGTTTCTCGCTTAGATACATTGAACCTGTGGAAAAGGAATCCCCAATGCGCTTGCTGGTAACGGGAGCCGCCGGATTCCTCGGCCGGAGCGTCGTCGCAGAAGCAATACAGCGCGGCCACCAGGTGCACGCTATGGTGCGCCCGGCAACCGACGTGTCCGCATTGCCCTGGCACGATGATCCCGCCGTCACGCTGGTACGCGCGGATCTTCGCAGCAAGAACGGCTTGGACGACGTGGTGAAGGATGCCGACGCGGTGATCCATCTCGCGGCAGCGGTCGGCGGCGATCTCTACACCCAACTCATGGGCACTGTCGTCGCCACCGAAAATCTCCTCGACGCCATGTGTGAAACCGGCGTCAAACGCCTGATCGCCATCAGCTCGTTCTCGGTGTACAGCTATATCGACAAGTGGAGCCATACCGTTCTGAAGGAAACGACGCCCATTGAACCCCGGCTCAAGGAGCGGGATGATTACTGCCTGACCAAGGTGATGCAGGAAAACCTCGTCCGTGAATATGCTGAGCGAGAAGGACTTCAACTGACGGTCTTGCGGCCGGGCGTTGTCTACGGCCGCGACAACTTGTGGACCGCGTGCCTGGGCGCGCAGGCGGGTGAACGGTGGTGGATTCGCATTGGCGCCGGTGCGAAGCTCCCCTTGACGTACGTGGAGAATTGCGCGGACGCGATCGTCCTCGCGGCGGAGAGACCGGAGGCCATCGGCCAGACCTTCAACATCGTCGATAACCGGTGCCCCTCCCACCGAAAGTACATCCGGCTGCTCCGCAAGCGCCTCTCCCCTTCCCCACGCGTGATTCCGGTGCCGTGGACGCTCATGCGTGCCATCTGCCGGATGGCGTGGATCGCAAACCGCATGTTCTTTAAGGGTGACGGCAAGCTGCCGAGCATTCTGATCCCGGCCCGGATGCATGCCCGATGCAAACCCCTTCGGTACTCGAACGCGCGCCTGCGTAAGACCCTCGGGTGGACGCCACGGTATTCGCTCCGCGAGGCGCTGGACCGAAGTTTCACGGTCCCGGAGGTGCGGGAAGATGCGCATCAAGAAAGCGAGGCTTCGGCATGAGCGGCCCACTCCGCATCGCATACATGACCGGCGAATACTTGCGAGTATCGCCGTTCGTGTTCATCTATCGCGAAATCTCCGCCCTCCGCCGCGCGGGAGTCCACGTCGAGACGATCAGCGTGCGGGGGGTATCCGAGTCGGAATGTGTGAGCCCCGAACAGAAGGCGGAATGCGAAACGACCTACGTGCTCGTGCCGTTCTCCATCGGCGCGCTGGCGAAGGCCCACGGCCGCTTGAAGTTCACGGCGCCCGGCCGCTATCTGCGGGCGTTACGGCTGGCCTGGTCGACGCGTCAGCCTGGCATCAAGGGACTCCTCTACCAACTGGCCTATTTCGTAGAAGCGGGCCTCGTGGCCGAGCGCATGCGAGAGCGCGGACTGGTCCATTTGCATAACCACCTCGGCGCATCCAGTTGCACCGTGGCCATGCTCGCCGCGGAACTCGGCGGATTCACCTTTAGTTGTTCCCTCCATGGTCCCGACATCTTTTTCGAGCCCTACCGGTGGCGGCTCGACGCAAAACTGAAACGCGCGCTCTTCGTGTGTTGCATCTCCCAATTCTGCCGGAGCCAGGCGATGATCTGGACGCCCCCGGAACGATGGGAGCGCCTCCACATCATCCATTGCGGCGTGGAACCCGAAGTCTTTGAACCGCGCCAACACGACGGTGCCGGTAAACGGCTCATTTTCGTCGGCCGGCTCGCCGCGGTGAAAGGAGTCCCCATACTCCTGGAAGCGGTTGTGCGCCTCCGCGATGCCCACCCGGACATCGAACTCGTTCTGGCGGGTGACGGCCCCGACCGCGGCTGGATCGAACGCCGGTCCCAGGAGCTCGGCATCGCGAGCCACGTCCGCATCACAGGCTACCTGTCCCAGGATCGCGTTCGCGAAGAACTCCGCGCATCTGATGTGTTCGTCATGGCCAGTTTCGCCGAGGGCGTTCCCGTGGTGCTGATGGAAGCCATGGCGACGGGCCTTCCGGTCATCGCCACGCGCATCGCCGGAATCGCCGAGTTGGTCGACGATGGCGAATCGGGTTTCCTCACGCCGCCCAGTGACACCGACTCCCTGGTGAAACGCATCGACACGCTCTTGTGCGATCCCCAACTCCGGTCTCGCATGGGTATTGCCGGACGACAGAAGGTCGAAGCCGACTTCGATACCGCAAGAGAAGGCGGGAAACTCCGCAAGATTCTCGAAGCAGCATTGTCCGATCGGTAGCCGGTGCATTGCGGCGATCCGCCATGGTCCATGAGAACATCTACTGGGTAATGGTATACTGACTACCGAAGTACCAATTGTCTCGGCTGGACGGATGACGCGGATGATCGAGTTCGAATGTCCACATTGCGGCTATCGTTTGACGGTGGAAGTGGCTCACGCAGGACGCCACGCCTGGTGCCGGCGGTGTAAGCGTATTGCTATCGTTCCCGCGCACCTCATGGCGGCGGCCCCCGCGGGCGCGCGGCCCGACGCCGAAGCCCCGCCCGCGCCGCAAATTTTGGGCGAACCCGAAGTCCATCGGAGTCCTGCTCTCCCGCCGGCTCCTGTGGTTCGGTCCAAAGTAGAATCCCTGCCTCGGGAGGACGCGGCCCAGTTGAACGTTCAATTGGTCGAAAAATCGGCGACGATTGAACGGCTGACCCGTGAGTTGGCGCGCGCGCAGAGCGGCCTGACGCAACGGGATCAGGAGTTGGGCCAGTACCGGGAATATGCGGATCGCGCCCGTCAGCGGATCGCCGAGTTGGAACGCGGCGTATCCGAAGGTGCCGCTGTTTCGGCTGACCGCGACGCGGAGATGGATGCGCTGCGGCAGGCGCTTCGTGAAAGCGATCAGCGAATCTCGGCGCTTCAAACGGAACTGCAAAACGCCCGCGAGGTGGCCGCAACCGCAGAACGGCTCGCGGCGGAAGTGAAGGCCATCCATGGCGACGCCGCCTCCAAAGAGAAGGCGCTCCAAGAGTTTGAACGGGCGGTCGATTCGCGCAATGCCGCGATCGAGGAAAGCCGGCGGCGGATCGAGGATTTGGCGGATCAGTTGCGGGCACTTCGAACCGAAGCGGAGAAGGCCCGTGCGGAACTGGATGGAAAAACGGGTGAACTGGACCAAGCCCTGGGCCTGATCGAATCCCTTCGGCAACGCGAGTCCGAATTGCAGCGCGAAGTTGAATCGTTGTCGGATGCCGCGCGGGAACGCGACGACGCGGACCGTACGACGCACGACGAACTGGAAACCATGAAGGCCAAACTGTCCCGGCTTGAGCATGATCTCGAGGCGGCCAACGGCATCATCGACGACAAGTCCATGGTGATCGAACAACTCGCCGCTGATCTGGAGTCGGTGCGCCAGTCGCTGCGCTTCGCGGACGACGAGAAGGCCCGGCTGAATCGGGAGTCCGAAGACCTGCGCAACGCCGCAGAACGCGACCGCGAACGGCTTGAGTCGCTCCAGGCGGATCTTGCGCGTATGCAGGCCGCGGCCACCACGGGAGATCTCGACGCGCTGCGCGTGGAGAATGCCTCCTTGCGCCACGAGATTGAGGAACTCCGGCGCAACGCCGCCGAGAACGTATCATATGCGCCTCCGGTTGATGAGGAAGAGGCGCCGCAGGGCGATGATCTTTTGCCGGATGTGGTCCGGCCCGAGGAAGACGACCAGCGGTTACTCGTCGATGCCCTCCTCCGATTTCTGGGGAGGAAATAGAGACGTGTCCGTACTGGAAAGAAGAAGGGAATCTGCGTAGTGCGTCGACTAATGGTATTGTGTGTTTGCGGCGAACGCATTCAGGTCCCCCGTTCGGCTCTGGGCCGGACGGGACTATGTCCTGCCTGTGGCCGGGTGATTTCGATCACCGCGGAAAGCGCCACCACCGTCAAGGGTCCCGTACCGGCCAAACCGGCGCCGGTCCAGAACGCCGAACCCTTCGCTAACGCATCCTGGAATTCGGGCAACGGCCGGGCCAATGCCGTGCCGGTCGAGGCGAAACGGCGTTTTGCTGAAGCCGTGGATCTATACTTCTCCCAGCGCTACGCCCAGGCACTGAGCATCTTCGAGTCGCTTGCGGAGGACTTCCCGGAGAACACGGACATCGTGTCGGGCCGCCAGATGTGTATGGTCGCGCTGCGCAACCGTCAGCAGATGGCCCTCGAACATCAGCCCGGCTCCGGTTCAAACCTCCCCGCTCCCATCGACGGCCGCGTCGGCGAACCCGTCCGGCGCTTGGCCCCCCCGACCGAATCGATCCCCGACAGTGTCGTGGAGGACACGCTCAAGCACGTCCTCGTGGAGAAGATGCTCAATGGGGCGGACGACCGGGTCCAGCTTCGCGCCGCCGAACTGGCCATCCGCGTCTTTGGGTTTGGGAAGAAGAAGCCGGATGAGAGCGAGGACGAGAAGCAGGACGGGGATACCGGGAGTGAGGCAGGCCCGGACGCGACCTCCGGCGAAATGCCGGAATCGGAGAAGGAAGTCGAAGAGTAGCCTTGTCATCCCGCATTCAGCCGCGGCCGAGCGTCACGTCTCACCCAATGCACTACCGGTGGAAACACTACGTTGAATGCACAACAGACCACGATTGCCCTGGATTTGAGCTGCGCGGCGGAGTACCCGCTTACGGGTGTGGGATACGCCGCGATCTACCAGGTTCAAGCCCTCCTCCGACGACGAGCGGATCTCGAATACAAGGTAGCCGCGACGGGCGATTCCCGCGGTAAAGCACTGCTACGCAAAGAATTGCCGGAGATCGAGCGGCAATTCGTACTACCCTATGCCCGTTTGCTAAAATACGGGCTCTGGACGCGGTTTAGTTGGCCACCCATCGAATGGTTTATCGGCGAGGCGGACATCGCCCACAATTTGTGCCACCAGACACCCGCCTCGCGGCGTGCGGTCCGGGCGGTCACGATTCACGACCTGTCCTTTCTCCGCGTGCCGGAGACCCATACCGAGCGAACGGTGGAAGTACAGACGAGGCTGCTAAGCCAGTGCGCCCGCGACGCGGATGCCTTGATCGCGGTCTCGGAACACTGCAAGGCGGAACTCGTGGAGTTGATGGGCGTAGCGCCCGAGCGGATTCATGTCGTCCCGAACGGGGTCCGCCTGGAAGAATTCGAGGCGCCGTTCGATGAGACCGCGCACGCGGCACTGAAGACGCGGATTGGTCTCGACCGGGAGTATTTCATCCAGCTCGGTACGCTGGAGCCGCGCAAGAATATCGAGCGGCTGGTCCAGGCGTACGATCGGGTGCGTAGCGAACGGGGAAAGATCCCCCAGTTGCTGCTCGTCGGCGCGCTCGGCTGGAAAAGCGATGGAATCGTCGAAGCGATTCGCGCGGCGTCTGGAAACGGGGACGTCGTCCTCGCCGGATACCTTCGGCGGGACGAGGTCATACTGTTGTTGCGGGGCGCGCGCGCTTGTCTCTACCCGTCGTTGTACGAGGGGTTCGGACTGCCGGTTCTGGAAGCCATGGCAGCGGGCACGCCCGTGATGACAAGCGAGGTCTCCGCGCTGCCGGAAGTCGTCGGCGAGACCGGCCTGCTGGTCGACCCGTACAATACGGAATCGATGGCATCGGCCATTTGTTCACTGCTGGACGATCCGGCGGCGGCGCGCCAACGCGCGGCAGCGGCCCGGCTCCGCGCGCAAAGTATGACGTGGGAGCAGAGCGCGGCTCGATTAGAGCGCGTATACCGCC
>CAZWDH010000265.1:8138-9912 GCA_964632865.1 uncultured Nitrospiraceae bacterium | reverse complement strand
CATTCGGCGCGATGATCGTGTCCGCCGCGTTGCCTTCCAGTCCCGGTCCCCCAAAGCACCAGCCCGTCCCCGTCGTCATGTCGACGTTCATATCCAGCGCATGCGCCTTCTCGACGATAGAATCGAGCATCCCCATCCATTCCGGCGAGAGATACTCGATATAACGATCCTCATACCCATTCGCCCCATAGATCGGCACGATATGCACGTTCCGGATACCCGCCTCCGCCATGGTCGACAAATTGAAATCGATATCCGATTCCCGCCATGCGCTCCCCGGACTCCACCAATACGTCCCCGGCCAATGCTGGGTTTCGATCGTCTCCGGCCAATGGGTATCGGTTTCGGCGAGACTTGCGGGCACGAATATCAGCGACACGATAAGCGCTGGCAGGATGGCGCGCACCGCGGTTTCCTTGATGCACGTCCCGACGCCCGAACCCGCGCGGCTATAAGGCATGCGTGAACCTCCCCCGTTCAAACGGTCTCGCGATCATCTTCCGACACAACCTGTTGTTTGTGGATTTCCATGGTACTACGCAGCATCGCGCTTCGGCAAAACCCGAGCGCCCATACCCCACTGGAAGCGATTCATTCCCTTGCGAGTCCATCCAACCGATGCTAGTATGGCGGCCAAATCGCTCACGGTGATGACGGAACGGAGGTTCGGGCGTGGCCCTGCAGGAAGCTCCACAAGACGGCTTGGAACCAAAGGGTAGCCTTCAGTCCGAGCAAGATCCCACTGTTCCGCCCCACGGAGCTTCCCCGCCACTCATGGAGAGCGGAACCGTCCTGACGATGATACCGCGCGACGCGGGCGGGAACGTGGTAGAGCCAGCGACCGTACCCGATACCGTGCCGGCTACCCCTGCGCCGGGTAAGCATTCCACCGAGATTACCCGCGCCACAGAAGTAGACGCTACCGATGATGGGACCTTCCTGAGTACTCGGGCGGGTAGCGATGCGGACAGAAACTTCACCGGATTACCCCCGGGGATCCGGGTCGGCGATTACGAAATTGTGTCTCTCATTGGCTCGGGTGGATTCTGTTCCGTCTACAAGGCGCTCGATCTTAACCTCGATCGGTTTGCCGCGTTGAAATTTCGCCGGCCAGCTGGCATGTCCGACGCAAAACTCGCCAAGTACTTCGAACGCGAAGCAAAAGCCCTTGCGAAGCTGAAGCACTGTTCGTCGGTGGTGGACATTTACACCATGGGCAATTGGGAACGCCGCGCCTACCTCGCGCTCGAGTTTATCGAGTCCAGCGCCTGGAGCCTTATCAAGGAGAGCCCCGGAGGTTTGCCCTGTGAACGCGCGCTCGAGATCGCCATCGATGTGGCCGACGCGCTTTATAATGCCCACCAGGTCGGAATTATTCATCGCGACATTAAGCCCGGTAACATCCTTCTGCGCGGAAACAACGGCGCGGTCAAGCTTGCAGATTTCGGACTCGCCGTATTCTACGAACGCGAAGATCGGATCACGGGGGAGATTTGCGGAACCCCTTCCTACATGTCTCCCGAGCAATTTCGGGGCGATCTTGTCGGTCCGAGCACCGACGTGTTTTCCTTGGGCGCTACACTTTACGAGTTGCTCTGCGGCCGGCGGCCCTACAGTGGCCGCGCATTCGAAGACATCCAGAAGAACGTGATTGAAGGCAGACGCTCCCCAATGCGCGAGCACCGACGAGACATACCGCCACCCTTGGAAGAAATCGTGGACAAGGCCCTCGCTTCCGATCCGGCCAAGCGCTTTGATTCTGCCGGAGAAATGT